>JBMZEV010000001.1:0-93505 GCA_049615065.1 Porticoccaceae bacterium
GCCTGCTTACCCGCACCACTGACGCCTGAAGCTGAGTTGGCAATAATATCTGAGACATCAATGGCACCGCACTCTAACAATGGCTTTAAGCCCAACTGTACACTGGTAGGATAACAACCAGGGCAGGCAATAAGCTTGGCGTCTTTTATATCGGAACGATTAAATTCTGGCAGGCCATAAACCGCATCAGCCACCAAATTTGGCGCCGCATGCTCTTGGGCGTACCATTTTTGCCAAATATCTATATCCCTAATTCTAAAATCCGCCGAAAGGTCAATCACGCGAATACCCGCTGCCAATATTTCAGGCACTAGACTCTGTGCCACCCCATGCGGAGTAGCAAAAAATACCACATCACAATCTTTCAGATTAGCGACAGTCGGCTCAGTAAACACTAGCTCAACTATCCCCCTGAGATTGGGGAATAACGCCGACACCGGCTTGCCTTTTTCAGATCTAGAGGTAATTGCAGTCAATTCAACATTTGGATGGCCCGCAAGTAGACGCAATAACTCCACACCGGTGTAGCCTGTTCCTCCGACAATTCCAACTTTTATCACCCTAGCCTCGCTTTTTAAATATCCAGATTAAACTAAGACCACTATAATAGCAGTAAACTAGTCTAATCAGATAATTATAGCGTTGGTTACTGGTCAATTAATATTAAGCGGTTGGAGAGAACTATGTATCTATGGGTGCTAGCATTTCACTTAATGGCAGTAATCTGTTGGTTTGCTGCTCTATTTTATTTACCGCGATTATTTGTCTACCACGCCATGGCAGAAGATGCTGTCAGCATTGACCGATTTAAGGTTATGGAGCGCAAACTATACCGCGGCATTGCCAATCCATCGATGATAGCAACGGTTATTTTTGGCCTATGGCTGGTCTACTTAAATCCTCAGGCCTATCTTAGCCAGGGCTGGTTTCACCTCAAAGCGCTGCTAGTGCTTGTGCTTATAGGCTATCACCACCTATGCTTGGCGCACATGAAGAAACTCGCTAATGATAGCAATCAAAAATCACATATTTATTTTCGCTTCTTTAATGAGGTACCGGTTTTATTTATGGTCGCTATAGTTATTTTGGTGATTGTTAAACCATTTTAAATACTAGGGCTAATCTACTTACAAACCACCGACGTAAGGCTGAAGCAAGGCTAAAAACTAGGCTTGGTCAATTAACTCAGGAAACAAACATGTCTCAAATTACTTCTGGCAACACAACATCTCGATCTGAGTATCTTTTTACTGCGGCACAAAAACATATTCCCGGCGGTGTAAATTCCCCGGTAAGAGCTTTTCGCGCCGTCGGAGGAACGCCAGTCTTTTTTGAGCGCGCCAGTGGTGCCTATATGTTCGATGCAGACAATAGACGCTATGTTGACTATGTGCTTTCCTGGGGTCCAATGCTGCTTGGCCATAGTCACCCAGAGGTAGTAGAGGCAATTAAAACGCAACTGGATAAGGCAACCTCTTTTGGCACCCCCACAGAATTAGAAATTCAGTTAGCTGATAAAATCTGCTCCATAGTTCCGGGCATGGAAATGGTGCGCATGGTTAACTCCGGCACCGAAGCCACTATGAGTGCGATTCGTTTGGCGCGTGGCTTTACTGGCCGAGATAAAATTGTAAAGTTTGAAGGCTGTTATCACGGTCACTCAGACTCACTCTTAGTAAAAGCCGGCTCCGGCGCCTTAACCCTTGGCGTTCCAAGCTCTCCTGGCGTTCCAGACGGATTAGCAGATCATACTATTACTCTGTCCTACAATAATATTGAACAGGTTAAACAGGTGTTTTCCGAGGTTGGCGAACAAATAGCCTGTGTTATTTTTGAGCCTGTGGTGGGCAATATGAACTGCGTTCCTCCGGTAGAGGGATTTCTTGAATGTCTGCGCCAATGCTGTACAGAAAACGGCGCTCTGTTAATTGCAGATGAGGTGATGACTGGCTTTAGGATCAGCCAGACTGGTGCTGTGGGGCATTATAATTTGGATGCCGACCTTATTTGCTTAGGAAAAGTGATTGGTGGTGGTATGCCGGTGGGTGCTTTCGGTGGTAAACGAGAAATCATGGAATATATTGCTCCTCTTGGTCCGGTTTATCAGGCAGGAACATTATCGGGCAATCCTGTAGCTATGGCGGCGGGGTTAAAAACTCTAGAATTGGTCTCCGCTGATGGCTTTTTAGATCCTGTGATTGAGCGCACCGACAGATTGGTAAATGGCTTAGTAGAAAGGGCTAAACAAGCCGGAATCCCGATGACAAGTAACCATGTGGGCACTATGTGGGGCTTTTTCTTCAGCGAAGAGGAGAAAATCACCCATTATCAGCAGGTAATGGCCTGTGATACCGAGCGATTTGCGACGTTTTTCCATTATATGCTCAACGAGGGCGTCTATTTAGCTCCAGCATCCTATGAAGCAAGCTTTATGTCAGCCGCCCACACTGAGGAAGATATTGAATTTACACTGGATGCTGCAGAGCGCTCTTTGAGTAAACTCTAAGTTTAGCTAGAAATTACAAACAGTCCGACTATACAGGCAAGACCGGCAAGCCAGACAATAGATCTTAGGGTTGCCCAATTCATAAGGTAACACAGAGCGTAGAGCGCTCTTGATGCAATAAATAGTAGCGCCAATAGATCGGTATATGCCTGATTAGCCCCCGCCATATGTGCAACTATGATTGCAGCTATATAACCGGGTAAAATCTCAAAACTATTTTGCTCCGCCCAAAGTGCCCGCTGACTGAGCCCCTGCAATTTTTCTGATTGAGTGCGGGGAGCACTGTTATTGTAAGTGCCATTAGAAGCTAGGGAGCTTTTTTTAATAAATGCCATCAGCCATGGAAAGACGATAGCAACTAATAATGTCCAAAATGCAACGGTCATAGGTTCCTCCTCGTCCATTTTGCGTATAATACGCAAACCACATTTAATATAGACCAAATTAAATCGATAGAATCGGAGCGATTATGAGCTTAAAAAGTAGCCGCGGGCCATTCCCCTACACTCGAATGCGGCGTAATCGCAGTGAGGAATTTTCTCGCCGCCTTAACAGTGAAACTCAGCTTAGCGTGAATGATCTGATTCTGCCTTTATTTGTTATTGAAGGAAATAATGAAACTCAGGCGGTTGAATCAATGCCCGGCGTCAATCGGCTGTCGATTGATCTTTTAGTTAAACAGGCGCAACGCGTGTTTAAATTGGGCATCCCCGCTGTCGCCCTATTTCCCGTTGTTGGTGATAACAAAAAGTCACTTCTTGCCGAGGAGGCCTACAACCCCGACGGTCTTGCCCAGAGAGCAGTTATGGCCATCAAGGCGGCAGTGCCAGAGCTAGGCGTCATTACCGATGTAGCCCTAGATCCATTTACCACCCATGGGCAAGACGGCATTATCGACGAAGAAACTAACTATGTATTAAATGATGTCAGTGTTGAGGTTATGGTCAAGCAGGCTGTATCTCATGCTCAGGCGGGCGCAGATATAGTGGCGCCATCGGATATGATGGATGGTCGAATTGGCGCTATTCGCGAAGCCCTTGAAGATGAAGGCTTCCCTAATACGCAAATTATGGCCTATTCGGCAAAATATGCCTCCAGCTTTTACGGTCCTTTTCGCGACGCCGTAGGCTCGGCCTCCAATCTTGGCGGCGGCAATAAAAAAACCTATCAAATGAACCCTGCCAATAGCGATGAAGCTATTCACGAGTGCACTCTCGATTTAGATGAAGGTGCAGATATGATTATGGTCAAACCGGGCATGCCCTATTTGGATGTGGTACGGCGGGTAAAGGATCAGCTTAAAGCGCCGACCTTTGCCTATCAGGTCAGTGGCGAATATGCCATGATCTGCGCCGCTGCAGAAAAGGGCTGGTTAGATAGCGATCAAGCAGTCATGGAATCCTTACTCGCCTTTAAGCGTGCCGGTGCCGACGGCATTCTTACTTACTTTGCGGTGCAAGCGGCAAATATTTTGAATGGACAATAGCTTGCGACTGGATAAATATATTAGCAATGCCACCGACCTTTCCCGCACCGATGTTAAAAAACTAATCAAGGCGGGACAGGTAAGCGTTGATGATGATATAGCTACTAATAGCGCTCAAAAAATCTCTAGCGCGCAAACCATCAGCATCGATGGCTCAACCATACAGCTGCTAAAAAATCGCTATTTTATGATGAACAAGCCGCTTGGCGTAGTATCTGCCACCAAAGACCACAGCAATCCCACTGCTATTGACCTTATTTATGAGCATCGCAATGACCAATTGCAAATTGCCGGCCGACTGGATATAGATACCACCGGTTTACTGCTAATTACCGATGATGGCCAGTGGAACCATATTGTTACTTCGCCGCGAACCAATTGTAAAAAAATCTACCTAGTAGAGCTTGAGAATCCCGTTGGTGAGGATTATCAGAGAAAGCTTGAGGCGGGCATTGCCCTTGAAGGCGAAAAACGTCGCTGTCTTCCCGCTACTATGGAAGTCATTGACGACCATCATATTCGCCTATGTATTAGCGAAGGCAAATACCATCAAGTAAAACGCATGATGACCTCTCTGGGTAATGAAGTGGTCAACCTACATCGTTTGCAAATTGGTGGTATTGAACTTGATCCTGAACTAGAGCCTGGTGATTACAGGCCGCTTACCAAAGAAGAGATTGCCTCCATCCAATGAGTAAAACACAGGATAAATCCATTGATTTACTAATCAACCAGCTCGCTTTGGCAACTGGTCAATGGTTAGTTTTGGCCGATGAAAACTGGCCGCAAACAATCTGGGACTCTATCAATAATAGCCAACAGCGCACTGTGATCGCAATGACTAATCGCATTGATATAGCAGCAGCTGCCCAACTGGCAAATATAAACTGCCAATTTAATGACTTTGATTTTTCCGAACTAAGCCCCGCTAGCTTTGATGGCGTAATTTACCGCGTATCCAAAGAGCGCGCCACTAGTCACCATATTATCAACCAAGCCGCGAAATTACTAAAACCCAAGGCTACCCTTATGCTCGCCGGCGAAAAAAATGATGGTATTAAAACCTATGTAAAGCAGGCGGGGAAATTATTTGCCAACCCAGTTAATGCAGAAAAAAATGGCAAAGCCTATATTGCAACTATAGAACTAAACGCCGCCACAACTGATGAACTTAATGATAAAAATTATTCACAACTTAGACCCGTTCGACTATGTGATGACTTCTGCCTGCAATCGAAACCGGGTATTTTTGGCTGGGATAAAATTGATCGCGGCAGTGCTTTTTTAATCGACCATTTGCCACAGTTTTTAAGTAGTTACAAAAACACACCGCAGTCACTGCTCGATCTTGGTTGTGGCTATGGCTATATTGCTTTTTGCGCTAGCCAATTTGGCTTTAATCGTATAGTGGCAACAGATAATAATGCCGCTGCCTTATTAGCTATTCGAGAAAATCTAATATCATTAAACAATATTGAATGGCAGGCGATAGCAGCTGATGCTGGCGACGGAATAGAAGAACAATTTGATACTATTTTATGCAACCCCCCCTTTCATAGCGGCTTCTCCATCGATGATCAATTAGGCATTAAATTTTTGCGCCAAACCAAACGACTTCTTAAGCACTCTGGGCGAGCACTGTTTGTGGTTAACGGCTTTATTCCTCTGGAACATAAGGCTAAGGCATATTTTGAGCAGGTCGAAATATTGGCCAATAATGGCTCATTTAAGCTAATAAGCCTAAAAAAATAAGCTTGCTACCAAGTCATTCTTAGGCTGAATTTGGTTATCTTTTCGGTCAAATCATTAATATCCATAATGCCGAAGCTAATGCTAATTTTTTGATTAATAGCATAATTCGCATCGGCCTCAAAAACCGACCATCGTTGATCCATAATATCAAGCGTGCCGACACCAAACTTGCCGGTTAGACTATCAGAACCTCCAGCCAAGCCTGCCATAACAATATTTCCAGTATAGCCGGCACAGGCGTACCAACAGATATCGTATTGACTGACGCCCGCCTCAAAAAATAATGATCGGTACTGATAGCCAGCGGTAAAAAACGAAAATAAACTATTAATCGGCTTTGGATCTGTTTGTTGCTGATGTCGCAAAATGGATGCCCGAGCAAATAGATGACTCATAAAATCGCTGGAAACAGCATAGCTCGAACCACTACCTAGTCCATCCTCGCTGTAGCCTATATCCATATAGTTCCAACTGTATTGTTTTGCTTGAGATGCCGAGCTGAGAAAAACTAAAATCACAATCACTAGAGAATATTTCATTATTATTATCTCCAAGTTTATTATTTTAATGACTCGGCAGATAAGTGTAGTGATCAAATAATACCTTGTATGTAACCCAAAGGTACTAGTAGTACTAATACCTCGCACTAGCTTCTAGAAGTATAATTAAAGCCCCATTGCCTGTTTAATTAATTTATTTTTAATTGCGCCCATTCGATTAATGCCCGATAAACCATAGTTGCGCAGTAATCGCAGAGTGGAATTTTGCGCGCCAAACAGCCGTTTAAAGCCTTCCATTGCCGCCATAGTGGCAAGGTTTTCTGGCTTGCGCTGACGCTGGTAAGGCTTGAGTACAGATACATCACCCAAATCCAAATCTCGGGCAAAAGCCTTGGCAATTTGTTCTGCCAATACCTGCGCATCGGAAAAGCCCAAATTAGCACCCTGGCCAGCTAGGGGATGAATACTATGAGCGGCATCGCCGATTAGCGCCACTCGCGGCATTACATAATCGGTGGCATGGGATTGGCGCAGGGGAATAAGATGGCGCTTTTCAATTTTTAGCACCTGACCCAAACAGTGCTCACTGGCTCGAGATAATTCTTTGCAGAAATCTTTATCTTCCAGTGCCATTAGTCGCTTTGCTTCTTTAGTATCTTGAGACCAGACAATAGAACAGCAATAGTTATCGCCGATATTATTAAGTGGCAAAAATGCCAATGGCCCTGTGGGCATAAAACGCTGCCATGCAGTTAATTGATTAGGGTTTTCGGTAGTGATGGTGGTGACTATGGCATGCTGTCCATAGTCCCATTGCTTGGTAGCAAATTGAAAATGTTCGCGCACCGCCGAGTTAGCGCCATCGGCGGCAATTAAAAGTTGCGCTGATAACACCGAGTGATTATCAAGCGTAAGCGTTATGCTGTCTTGTTGCAGTTGATAATCGACTATATTGGCAGGGCAATACAGCTCAATATTTGGCTGCTGTTTAAGCTGTTCAACTAAGCTGGAAACTAGCGCAGAATTTTCAACAATATGCCCAAGGTTGGGCTGCTGAACCTGTTGGCAATCGAAGGTAATTCTGCCAGTACCCTCGGCATCCCAAACATTCATAGCTTTGTAAGCACAGGCTCGCTTATCAACTACCTTATTCCATATACCTATTTGCTCAAATATTAGTCGGGTTTTTTCGGTCAGCGCCGCTACTCGAGGGTCCACCTTACTAGGGTCAAATTGCGGTGGTTCAGAGGATTCAATCAGGGCAATTTTTAACTGCTTTTTAGCACTTTGAGCGGTCTTAGTTATTTGCCCGAGTAGGCTAGCAACAGCTGAGCCTACAGCACCCCCACCAACAATCACTATATCGAAATTAGACTGAATAGCCATGATCCACTCCTGACTGAGCACTGCCCATACCAAAATGGGCAAACTGATTGCGCAGAGTCGGCACCAGATCCATCATCAATAAACCTGAGTTGCGACCCAGTGCTACTGCGGAAGATGAAAGACCAAATAATTTTGTTAGATTATCGGTAAATATCAGGGTGTTGCGCTGATCGTTTTCGCGCTGCTTTTGATAGCCAAGTAAAGGTTCTAACTCGCCTACATCAGTCTGTTGTGGCTGATTAGCGAGACACTGAGCAAGACAGTCCAGATCGCGCAGTGATAGATTAAAGCCCTGCCCTGCCACCGGATGAAGACTGTGGGCGGCATTGCCAACCACCACCAGTCGCCGTCGCACCTGCTCTTCACTGGTTGTCAGTGCTAACGGATAGCAAACTCTCTCCCCCACCCGCTTGAATTTGCCAAGACGATCGCCAAACCGCGCCTGCAGCTGACTGAGAAACTCACTATCATCTGAAGCCACTAGGCTATCAGCCTGTTCACTGGGCTGAGTCCATACCAGCGCACATCGATGTTCATTTTCAAAATCTGTTAACGGCAACAATGCCATAGGGCCCTGATCAGTAAAACGCTCATAAGCCACTTTATTATGTGCTTGCTGTAAGCTGATATTGGCTATTATGGCGCTGTCTCCATAGGCATTGCGCTGCTGAGAAATGCCGAGTTTTTTGGCGCAGGTGGAATCAGCGCCGTCGGCTACCACTAACAACTTGCTACTTATTAATTGCCGTTGTCCTTCAACGTCTATGACTAGGTCCATAGACTGAGATTTTGGCTGAATAGATATGATTTTTGCACTATCTTTTAGGCTTATATTCGCCTGCTTTGACTGCTCAATTAGAACTGAGCCGAGCCAGCTATTTTCCACCACAAAGCCCAGAGCATCCACGCCCGCCTCTTCGGCTTCTAGGCGGGTTAAACCAAAATGTCCGCGATCACTCACATGAATAGATGAAATAGCTTGAGCCTGCTGTTCAATATGCTGCCAAATTGCCATTTTTTGCAAAATACTACGGCTGCTCCATGACAGGGCTGTAGAGCGAGCATCAAAACTCGAGCTGTATTGTGTTTTGTGGCTTGCCGCTATGGCTTTAGACTCAATCACCAGAATCTTCCAGCGCTGTTGTGCGGCCAGTAAAAGCGCCAAACTAATACCTACCATGCCGCCGCCAACAATGGTGATGTCAAATTGATTTGATGAATCGATTGATTGGCTCATGCCATTAGTTGCTCTATTTGCTCGCGCTGTTTGGGAACGCCATCGGTTAAAATTTCATAGCCCCTTTTAGTGACCAGAATATCATCCTCAATACGCACACCTATGCCGCGCCACTTTTTGTCGACCTGCCTATTTTCGGCAGAGATATAAATGCCCGGCTCAATAGTCAGCAACATCCCCGGCTCATACACCCGCCAGTGACTATCTACCTTATAGTCGCCAACATCATGTACATCCATTCCCAACCAATGACTGACGCTGTGCATATAAAAGTCTCGGTAAGCGCCCTCAGCAATTAAGCTATCAACTTCACCAACAAGAATTCCCAAATCAACTAGCCCTTGGGTGATTGTCTCTATAGCCGCCTTATTGGCTTGATCAAAAGTTACCCCAGGCGCAATGGTTTTAATCGCCGCATCCTGTGCTGCCAAAACAATATCGTATATAGCCGCCTGCTCGGGACTGTAACGTCCATTGACTGGGAAGGTTCGAGTAATATCTGCGGCATAATTTTGATACTCACAACCGGCATCAATCAATACTAAATCGCCTGATTTTAGCGTTGCAGTATTTTCGATATAGTGCAGAACACAGGCATTGGAGCCACTGCCGACTATACTGGTATAGGCAGGGCCGGAGGCACCTGACATCATAAACTCATGCTCGATTTCAGCCTGTAGTTGATATTCTTTCTGCCCCACTTTGCAGTGCTTCATAGCCCGACAATGAGCCTGTGCAGAAATATCTGCGGCTTTACGCATAAGCTTAATTTCCGCGGCTGATTTAATCAGTCGCAACTCACCTAACAGATGATCTAGATCGACAAACTCACAGGTTGAATGACCCTCAACGCTTCTATTATTTCTCACCTCGTCAACCCAGTGCATTAACCGGCTATCAAAAGACTTATCTTTGCCGGCTGAGTAATAAACGCGGCTTTTATCCTCTAATAAGCCCGGAAGAATATCTTCTATATCATCAATCGGAAAAGCATCTTGAACTCCTAGAGTATTTTTAGCCGCCAAAGGCCCAAGACGATGGCCATCCCAGGTTTCGCGCAATGGATTTTTATCCCGGCAAAAAAGAAGAAATTCGCCCTGAGCGCGTTTTGGTATAAGTACCATCACCGCACTTGGCTCTGAGAACCCACATAGATAACTGAGATTTGTACTCTGTTTATAGGGATACAATGTGTCCTTAGAGCGCACTTTTTCCGATGCAGAGGCAATCACCGCGATGCTGTTATCTCCCATCATCGACATTAAATCTTTACGTCTGGCGGCATACTCTGTTTTTGAAATCATAGGAAATCGGTCTGATAGTCACCTTAGTGGATGGTTGGCTCAGGCTCAGCTTTAGCCATTGGATCCAAATCAGAAAAGATAAGTTGCACCGCTATGCGAACATATTCAACCAATTCAAGGTAATCCTTTTCACCATCTTCTTCTGCTTCGTCAGAATCGAGATCAGTAGAAATTTGAGCAATTGCAGATATATCCTGCAATGCCTCTTTACCCTCTTCGGAAACCTCAAATTCAGGCCCCATGCCCTCGCCTAAGCCTGAGAGGTAGTTGCTACACCATTCGCCCACCGAAATTAATCGCTCAGCCATAGGTAACTCGTCGTCGGGTAATAGCGCTTGAAACAAAAAACTAATGTCCTGAAGATCGCTTAAAGTTGCCTCATAAAAGCTTTCAAGATCGCTGGCTGCGGCGCCGGCTGTTTCGCCCTCTAAGCCCAGCCATGCTGTTGAGCTATTGACTAAATCTTCCATTTGCACGGTGCCACAACTGAGCCTGCCACAGAGAAAACCATGGAAGCCCGAGGGGCTGGCTTGAATTTTTAATTGATAAAAAAGATCTTCTAACTGCTCGTATGTCACTGTGTCACCTCATAAATATTTAGGGTATCTTACCATTTAAAGGTAATTTGCGCCTACGATTAGTGGCTTAGATTGAAAGTCTGAATTGACCCGACTGGCTGCAATGCCTATAGTTAACATTCTATCAAAACTGTTAAAGAACAAAGCGATACCCATGACTGATACGGAAGAATTTGAACAAAAGCTCGATCAACTCATCGCTACCTGCCAGCAACTTAAGCGCGAGAACGCTTCATTGCGCGAGCGTGAGGCGGGTCTTGTGGGTGAACGCGGCACACTGCTAGAACAAAATGAAATGGCACGCAAAAAGATCAAAGATATGATTGATCGCCTGCGCAGCCTCAGTGCGGAGTAATTTTAATGTCTAATGTTTCACTAAAAATTTATATTCTCGGCAAAGAGTATCAAGTTAACTGTCCCCCAGAAGAACGTGAAGCGCTTGAGCGTTCTGCACAGTTATTAAACGAAAAAATGGAAGAGATCCGCACAAACTCACAAATTATTGGTCTTGAGCGTGTTGCCGTCATGGCAGCTCTTAATCTGGCCCATGATCTTATTCAAACCGAACAATCAGCGCAGCAACATTCTGTTGCCTCAGATGTTTTGCAGTCAATGAATTCTAAAATCGATTCAGCACTATTTGAATTAACCAATTAAAAATCTCTGACCCGAAAGTCTAAAAAAGTTACCACAAAAACACCCTATCTCCACATCAGCTTTGGTATACTAGTTATCCCTGGAGTGTTTGCCAGTCAAGAAGTCCCTGAGCCGATACTATTTTTTAGGCAACTCTTTGATAACAATGTTGTGCCATGCCGCTAGCCGGACCGCCTGATTTGTTGCTTGGGTCGCCCCCTTGAACTCTTCGGTTCAAGGCCACGTTGACAGCGGCACTTTGGGCTACCAACTATTTGCATAAGTTTTTTTGCGCAAGACTATAATATGGCCGATGCTAGTATTCGCAAACAGTTACGCAGTCAGCGCAGATCCCTTTCCGCTGAACAGCAATATATTTTGTCTGAAAAAATTACCGCCATACTTTCCGTACAACCCTTTTTTCTTCGCGCCAAACGTCTAGGTATTTATCTGGCTAATGATGGTGAGGTCGATCCCTCAACTGTTGTAGGCATCTGTCAAAAGTCGTCTAAACAGTGTTTTTTACCCGTGATTCACCCACTAAAAACTCCTCGACTTCACTTTGCTCGCTATAGGCAAAACAGCCAGCTAATAGCCAACCGTTTTGGCATTTTGGAGCCCAGTTTAAGAACTACAAAAATGGTTCCACCTTGGAGTTTAGATTTAATTTTAATGCCTTTGGTTGGGTTTGATCGTCGGGGAAATCGGCTGGGCATGGGCGGGGGATTTTATGATCGCACTCTGGCTTTTACCGCTCGAGGTCAACACCCAGCGCCGCAGCTTGTTGGGCTAGCATACAGCTTTCAAGAGCTTGAAAGCATTAGCCCACAGATATGGGATATTCCCGTTGACCATATTATTACTGAGCAAGAAATTATCGGTGCTCAAGGCTAAATTTTTAGCCCAGAAAAAACTGATAAGCAGGGTTATCGGTTTCATCGGCGTATCGGTAACCCAAATTATCTAAAAATTGTTTTAACTCTGCTCGATCCTGCTTATTAACTTGCAAGCCGACCAGTACACGACCAAAAGCAGAACCATGATTTCGATAATGGAACATAGAAATATTAAAACGGCCACCTAACTGAGCCAAGAAGTTTAATAATGCGCCAGGGCGTTCAGGGAACTCAAAGCGATATACCTGCTCTTCAACAACCTTCACTGCTCGACCGCCGACCATATGGCGGATATGCAACTTGGCCATTTCATTATCCGTTAAATCTGATAATTGGTAGCCCTTGGCTTTAAGCTCAGCGACCAGGTCATGTCGGTCTGGATCGCCATTGACCCGTACGCCAACAAAAATATGTGCCAGCTTCTCATCATTATATCTGTAGTTAAATTCTGAGATACCATGTCGACCTAGGGTGCTACAAAATGTTTGAAAACTACCGGGCTTTTCATCAATAGTTACCGCTAACACCGCTTCGCGCTTTTCACCTATCTGGGTGCGCTCCGAGATATATCTTAGGCGATCAAAATCAATGTTGGCGCCACATTGGACTGACAACAATGTTTGATTCTCTACCCCATGTTGCTCAACATATTTTTTTAGCCCTGCTGTGCCCAGTGCCCCCGAAGGTTCGCAGATAGCGCGAGTATCGTTATACACATCCTTAATTGCGGCGCAGATTTCGTCGGTGGTGACGGTAATAACTTCATCGACAAGGTCCCTTAATAGACGAAAAGTCTCCTCACCTATTTGCGCTACCGCAGTGCCATCAGCAAAAATCCCCACCTGATCCAATACTACTCGCTCACCGGCTTTGATGGCAGCATCAAGGCAGGCGGCATCATCCGATTCAACCGCAATAATTTTTATTTCTGGACGCAACTGCTTCACATAGGCGGCGATACCTGCACATAGACCGCCGCCACCGACCGCAATAAAAATTGCATCTAACTGTTCGGGTATCTGATCAAGAATTTCCATGCCAATGGTGCCTTGACCGGCAATCACATCGGGATCATCAAAAGGGTGGATATAGGTAAGACCCTGCGCTTTGACTAACTCTGCGGCATGGGCGGCAGCTTCATCATAGCTATCGCCAATCAATACCACTTCGGCACCTCTTGAGCGCACTGCATCAACCTTAATTCGCGGCGTGGTGCGGGGCATTACAATGGTAGCCGCTATACCCAGTTTCTTGGCGGCAAGTGCTAGGCCCTGAGCATGATTGCCAGCCGATGCCGCCACAACACCTGTCGCTAACTGCTGTTCAGATAAACTCAACAACTTGTTGTAGGCGCCGCGCAATTTAAAAGAAAACACCGGCTGTAAATCTTCGCGCTTTAATAGTACGTGGTTATTTAAACGCTGGGATAGTAAAGGCGCCTCATCCACGGGCGTCTTTAATGCAAGATCATAAATCTTAGCATCTTGAATTTTTTGCACATAATTTAGCGGCATGGCGTTTCCAATATGATTTAGCTAAGTCGTCATGTTAATATAAAACCAACAAAAATATTAGCTTATTGAGGTTATCCGTGGATCAAAATCAACTTAAACAGGCTGTTGCTCAAGCGGCGGTGGAATATTGCCTTACAAAAATAGCCAGCGATAGCATTGTCGGTATAGGCACAGGGTCCACAGCCAACTGTTTTATTGATCAAATTGCCGAACATAAACATCTATTTAATGGTACCGTGGCCAGTTCGGAAGGTTCAGCTGAACGCCTGCGTTCACACGGCATTCAAGTATTCGATCTCAATCAGGTTGATGAAATAACTATTTATATTGATGGTGCCGATGAAACTAACCCTCAGCTTGAGCTTATTAAAGGCGGCGGCGCGGCGCTTACAAGAGAAAAGATTGTTACTGCTGTGGCAAAAGAATTTGTCTGCATTGCCGATGAAAGCAAATGGGTAGATTCACTGGGTACCTTTCCTCTGCCGGTTGAAGTGATTCCTATGGCACGAAGCTATGTTGCCCGTGAGCTGGTTAAACTGGGTGGCGACCCAGTTTGGCGAGAGGGTGTAATCACTGATAATGGCAATATTATTCTCGATGTCCACCACCTTTATCCTATGGTTTCAGCCTGTGATTTGGAGCAAAAAATCAACCAAATTACTGGTGTAGTGACCAATGGATTATTTGCTCTAAAGCCGGCTGATATTTTATTTTTGGCCACCCAAGACGGAATTGTTAGCCACAGGGGCTAACCTTTTGATAGCAGCTCACGCAAATCAATAATCGCGGCATTGGCGCGACTGATATAAGAGGCCATTACCAGCGAGTGATTGGCAATCAACCCAAATCCGTCACCATTGGCAATAAACGGGCTGCGAATAGGTTGCTGCGTCATTTCTAATTCGCGAATAATTTGCTGAACACTGGTGATGGCATTTTTTCTTGCCAAAACATCGGCAAAATCAATCTCAATAGCTTTTAGAAAATGTAATAACGCCCAAGCCGACCCCCGCGCTTGATAAAAAACATCATCAATTTCAAACCAACCAGTTTTAACCATTAATTCTGATGGGGCTCGAGTAGATTGTGAGGCACCTGCGGCACCAGATAGATCGGTATTAATACGCTTTTGGCCAACACTGGCCGATAGGCGCTGAGATAAACTGCCCAGCCTGGTTTCTACGGTTCCCAGCCAATAGCGCAAATTGTCTGCCCGGGCATAAAACTGGCCATTGTAATTATCTTCGTCCACCAGCCTACTTTTATAGGATTCAAAATACTCACGGCCATCGGCATATTCAATTTCTGGCCACGGCACCGCCCAGCTTTGGTGATCTACATTGAATCGGGGTTCGGCCAGCGCTAGATCTGAGTCCTCAGTGGACTGAGACTGGGATCGACTAAATGCCTCGCGCATGGCTTTGCTAAGATCCCTAACTTGCACCAAGACACCAAATTCCCAATTGGGCAAATTATCCAACCATAGGCTTGGCGGCATTACATCATTGGCCAAATAGCCTCCCGGCTTGTCTAGAATAGTATCTACAACTTTAATAAGAGTATCGGTAGTTGTAACACCAATTATCAAAGGGCTTTCAGGCGTTTGCTTGGCATTGACGGCGAAAGATGCCGGTTCTTGACTCCAATACCAACCCAGAAGAACCAGAAAAACTAAGATACACAGCGCAGGGATAACAATGACTCTTTTTCGCAGCGAGCCATATTCCGCCATATCTGCTGGGTTATTTATTAAACCCGAAGCAAACTGTCGAATTTTGCTAAATACCCCCAAAAAAACATTCATTAATGATGCATTGCCTTCGCAGGTTGTGATTTTAGCGATTTAATTGGCGCCGAAAACTGTATCGCGCCGCAATTATCGGTGCTCAAAGTAATTTCTACAGATAACTCTTCGCTCGACTTCACACCAAATAACATCAAATGAAGTCCACCGGGCTTGAAGGCGACAGTTGAACCCGCCGGTACATCAACGTCTTTTACCGGGCGCATCTTCATCATGCCATCGATGTGCTGATGGGTATGAAATTCTATTTTTTTAGCGTAGCTAGAGCTGGCCGCTATCAATTTACAGTTCTGCTCACCGCTATTAGAAATCATTAAAAATGCCGCTGTCATACTATGACCAGGCACCGGTGCGCGCACGTAGGGCATATCGATAGTAATATTGCCTTTTTTATGATGACCCGCCATTGTGGGCATTACCCAGCATGCTGATACCACTAAAACTAAAAATAGCGATATTTTTTTCATAGTGTTCCTCATTTTAATTATTAGTACTCAAAATTAGTTTATCACTTAACTAAGGCAAAAATGTTAAAGTAACGTAAAAACTTACTTATGTTTTCGCATTTAACAGGCTAAAGAAATGAAACTACTGCTTAAAGTTATGCTGCTTATAGGCCTTGCCATGGCCTCATCAGCTTATGCAACGTCCCTAACCGCCGCCTCTGCGGCCGGTAGTTTTTCATCCGCGACTAAATCCAATAACGACTTAAGCAATACTCAGCCAGTATTTTTGCCAGTTCAACAGGCATTCCAAGTAGACGCCCTAGTAGAAAATCAATCATTAAAACTCAATTGGACCATCGCTGATGGCTACTATCTATATCGCAAAAGCCTTAAGCTAAATTCCACCGATCATTCAGTGCAGGTTAGCACGCCAATATTTGCCGATGGGCTGCTAAAATGGGATGAATATTTTGAAGCCGATGTTGAAGTCTATTACGGTCAGACAAGCTTTGAGGTTCCTTTTTCTAGCGATAAAACACAGTTTCAATTACAGCTAGAATCTCAAGGCTGTGCTGATGCCGGCCTATGCTATCCCCCTCGCAAGCAAATAATTGATATTGATCTCGCCACAGGCACCGCTGAAGTGAGTGAGCAACCGACCAAGTCATTAGATTCTGTGCCAGCGAAGACTATTGCATCAACCCCCCTTTGGCTAATGCTAATTTTCGCTTTGGTAGGTGGGCTTATCCTTAATTTGATGCCCTGTGTTTTTCCGGTGCTATCAATAAAAGTATTGAGTTTTACCCAGCAGCATCAAACTAACTTTGAAAGGCAACTTCACGGCGTGGCCTACACTGCGGGTGTAGTAGGGACCTTTGTTGCTATTGCAGCGATTATGCTATTTTTGCGTGCCGGTGGCGAAGCCATAGGCTGGGGCTTTCAGTTACAGTCACCCACTTTTGTTATATTTTTAGTCTTTCTATTTGTGTTACTAGGACTGAGCCTGTCGGGCTATATTCAGCTTTTTTCAGGGTTGATGTCCCTAGGTCAATCTTCGCAACCCAACAATGGTTTAGGCTCATCATTTTTGACGGGGGTTTTGGCGACAACCGTTGCTAGCCCTTGCACTGCACCCTTTATGGGTCCCGCATTGGGCTTTACCATTTCTCAAACCAGTGCAGTAGCATTATTGGTATTTGCGTTTTTAGGACTGGGGATGGCTCTGCCGTTTGTAATTCTCAGTCTAGTGCCATCACTGACACAAAAACTGCCTAAGCCCGGACAATGGATGGATAATCTAAAACAATTTTTGGCCTTTCCCATTTACCTTACCGCTGCATGGCTGCTGTGGATTGTAGGCCAACAAACCAGCGTCGACATAGTCATTGCAATCTGTGTCGGTATTATTTTAATGGTTATGGCGATTTGGCTTTGGCAGCGAGCTAGCGGTAACAAATTAATTAAAGTACTCGCTATTATTCTGCTGATTGGCGCCTTTGTCTTTCCAATAGGCCAGTTAGAGGATAAATCAGAACCAAGATGGCAAGACTATTCGGCTCAGCGCCTAGCTGAGCTTCGGCAGTCTGGTGAGGCGGTGTTTGTAAATCTATCTGCAGACTGGTGCATTACTTGCTTAGTTAATGAAAAAGTATCCATGGGTGAAAGCTTTTACCAAACGTTGCAGGACAACAATATCACTTATCTCAAGGGCGACTGGACGAACAAGGACCCTGAGATTACCCAGCTCCTAAATCAGTATAATCGCAATGGCGTTCCTCTGTATTTGGTATTCCCTAAGGGGTCGGGGTCAGCAGAAATTTTGCCACAGATCCTCAGCAAACGTGGTTTGATTGAGGCGCTTAAAAGAGTTAATTAATTTTTTAAAATTATCGACGAATTTCGCTGATTTTAGCCGCATTTTCGCTATTTTAACTTCTTTTACTATTTTACCTGCCGCTTAGTCCGTTAGATAAAATCTACAAAATTCACTATAATCGCCTAACTATGGATAAAATATGCGCAAATTCGCTTAAAATTCATCAAAATCACATTATTAGCCATAAAACCTTAATCTAACTAGTTTCAAAATATCTCTAATTTTAGTCATTATACCTGCACATTGAGCGATAATTGTGAATTTTAGGAGAATTTAGCCTTATTTTCCTGTAAATTGAGTCTAAATGCCGCAAAAGTTGCAAAACTGGTTTGGCAAATAAGTTTAAGTGCCGTAAAAATGTCGTTAAATATGCATATTTTCTTCTAACTTCGCTTAAATCCTAATATTACATTTAAAATATAGACAGTTTGCGTTTTTTAGTGCAGACTAGGCGCAAATTGACCTTTTGCTTGGGGATTTATGTCAACAATACTTATTCTAAACGGCCCTAATCTCAACCTGCTCGGCACCCGCGAGCCAGAGAAGTATGGCTTAGAAACCCTTGAGCAAATTAATCAGCAATTGATTGCTGACGCAAGCGCGGCAGGCCACACAGCTCATTGCTTTCAAAGCAATGCTGAGCATGACCTTATTCAGCGCATTCATGACGCTAAGCAAGAAGATGTCAATTACATTATCTTTAATCCCGGAGCATTTACTCACACTAGTGTAGCTATTCGGGATGCCCTTTTAGGCGTGGCCATACCTTTTATTGAAGTTCATCTCTCCAATGTGCATGCAAGAGAGGAATTTCGTCGTCATTCCTATTTTTCTGATATTGCCGATGGCGTTATTTGTGGATTCGGCGCAAATAGCTACAACCTTGCCCTACAGGCAGTGGTTACTAAACTATAAACTAACTCCTAACTATTGAGAGCGCAGGATGGATATTCGTAAAGTTAAAAAATTAATCGAATTATTAGAGCAATCTAATATTAATGAATTAGAAATTAATGAGGGTGATGAGTCTGTGCGCATCAGTCGTGGCGGCACTGCCGTTACCTATGCTGCCGCCCCTGCTCCAGCACCCGTAGCTGCAGCGCCTGCGCCTGCGGCCGCGCCCGCAGCAGCTGAAGCTGCTGCGCCGGAAGCCGCAGAGCCTGCCGGACACGCTGTTAAATCACCTATGGTAGGCACCTTTTATGCCTCACCTGCGCCTGGCTCACCAGCCTTTGTATCTGTCGGCCAAAAGGTCGCTGCTGGCGATGTGATATGCATTATTGAGGCCATGAAAATGATGAACCAAATCGAAGCTGATAAAGCCGGAACTATTGGTGCCATTTTGGTTGAAGACGGTGAAGCGGTTGAGTTTGACCAACCTATAGTCACTATTGTTTAATCGCTGCTAGGAACTGCAATATGCTGGATAAAGTGCTTATCGCCAACCGTGGCGAAATCGCCCTGAGAATACTTCGCGCCTGTAAGGAGCTTGGCATTCAAACAGTGGCTGTTCACTCCAAAGTCGATGCCGAACTAAAACATGTAAAGCTTGCGGATCAGGCAATCTGTATTGGACCTAACCCATCGCCACAAAGTTACCTCAACGTTCCGGCTATTATTAGCGCCATGGAAGTTACCGGGGCCCAGGCAGTTCATCCCGGCTATGGCTTTTTAGCTGAAAATGCTGACTTCGCCGAACAGGTTGAAGATAGTGGCTTCACCTTTATTGGCCCTAAAGCCGAAACCATTCGCACCATGGGCGACAAAGTTGCGGCTATTCAAGCGATGAAAGTCGCTGGTGTTCCCACCGTCCCCGGCTCAGATGGCCCGCTGTCAGAGGATCCAGATGAGTTGCGCGCTACCGCACAGCGGATTGGCTATCCAGTGATCGTTAAGGCTGCTGCTGGTGGTGGCGGTCGTGGTATGCGTGTGGTTGAAAATGAAGAAAGTCTAATCAACTCTGTATCTATCACCAAAACAGAGGCTGCGGCCGCTTTTGGCGATGGCACCGTTTATATGGAAAAATTCTTGCAAAACCCTCGCCATGTTGAGGTTCAGGTTCTGTCCGATGGTCAAGGTAATGCTATTCATCTGGGCGATCGCGATTGCTCATTGCAGCGTCGCCACCAAAAAGTCATTGAGGAAGCTCCTGCCCCTGGAATACCTGAAGAGGCTAGGCAGTCTGTGTTCGCAAGCTGTGTTGAAGCCTGTATACAGATGAATTATCGCGGTGCTGGGACGTTTGAATTCTTGTATGAAGATGGCCGCTACTACTTTATTGAGATGAATACTCGTGTTCAAGTAGAGCATCCTGTTTCAGAGATGATTACTGGCGTTGATATTATTAAAGAGCAATTGACCATAGCCGGTGGTCAGCCGCTCAGCATCAAGCAGGAAGATATTGTATTCCGCGGTCATTCTTTTGAATGCCGTATCAATGCCGAAGATCCAAAATCTTTCTTGCCACAACCTGGCAAAATTGCCGCTTACCATGCGCCTGGCGGCAACGGCGTTAGGGTTGACTCTCATATTTACAATGGCTATACCGTTCCACCTAATTATGATTCTATGATTGGTAAGGTTATTACCTACGGGCGCGATAGAAATTCTGCGCTTTCTCGTATGCGCAATGCACTGGATGAAATGCTTATTGATGGGATTAAAACCAATATTGAACTACATGCCGATCTTGTTCGCGATGAAGAGTTCAAAAAAGGCGGCGTTAATATCCATTATTTAGAGAAGAAACTCGGACTCTAGCTGGCTTCCACATTGTGCATAAATAATAGCTGCACAAACAAAAAGTGAGTGCTTACTATGGATTCAAGCCAGTGGATACATCTAAATATTGAAGCAAGCCCCCAGCAAATAGAACATATTGAAGACGCCGTTCTAGAGGCTGGGGCAGTTTCAGTGACGCTGCAAGATGCTGCAGACCAACCCATCTTGGAACCCGGCGTTGGCGAAACTCCATTGTGGGATAGCTGTATTCTGACAGCGCTTTTCCCCGCCTCAATCGACACCCATACAACCGAACAGCAGATTCAGTCGAACCTGCCATTTTCAATGCGCTCATCTTGGGATTTGGTGGAAGATAAAGACTGGTCTCAAGAGTGGAAAAAGCACTTTAAGCCTATTGCCTGCAGTGATGGACGGTTGTGGATATGTCCAAGCTGGATCGATGCACCCGAACCAGATGCGGTTAATCTTCGTCTTGACCCGGGTTTAGCCTTCGGCACTGGCAGTCACCCCACCACCATGCTATGTCTTAACTGGCTAGAAAAACAAACTGTTGAAGGAAAAACATTGATCGATTTTGGTTGTGGTTCAGGTATTTTGGGTATCGCCGCCCTGCTATTGGGGGCTGAAAAGGTCTGGGCTATAGACAATGATCCTCAAGCCCTGTTGGCTAGTCGGGATAATGCTCAGCGCAATGGTATTAAAGATAATCGACTAATTACATTGCTTCCCGAGCAGATTCCAGCCGAGGCTAAAGCAGATATTATGCTGGCCAATATTCTGGCAAAACCGCTAATTGATTTAGCACAGCAGATCAGCGAACTTACTCTAAGCCAAGGTCAGCTTTGTCTTTCAGGCATTCTTAGCCATCAAGTTGATCAGGTGTCAGGGGCTTACATTGATCAGTTTACTTTTGCTTCACCAGTGATTGATGATAACTGGGTGCAACTATCGGCTGTAAAAGCCTTATCGCGCTAATTCAAAAAGATTCACTTATTTTTTAATTGATCACTTTTTAATCAACTCGGTTAGGAGTATGATTGCACCCCTCGCCAAATGGATCTTGGTTTTTTAACTTAAATACTTACTAACCCAGAATTTAACTAAAAATAGCGAAGATTTTATTTGTTTACTATTGGCCCCTATCAAATCAACGGAAAAACCATTCTGGCGCCTATGGCCGGAGTGACTGACCTGCCCTTTAGACAGCTATGTCGAGAGATGGGTGCAGGGCTTGTGGTTTCCGAAATGGTGGCCTCTGACCCAACTACCTGGTCAACTCGAAAATCCCGCCTACGTATTCAATTTGGCGATGAGCCTTCGCCTAAATCGGTTCAAATCGCTGGCTATGATCCGCAGATGATGGCTGAGGCAGCGCAGTTTAATGTGGCTCAGGGCGCCGAAATTATTGATATCAATATGGGCTGTCCAGCGAAAAAAGTGTGTAAGCGTGCAGCGGGCTCTGCGCTTTTGAGAGACCCTGAATTAGTTGAGCAAATCCTAACCGCGGTAGTAGCTGCGGTTGACGTTCCGGTTACTTTAAAAATTCGTACTGGCTGGGATCGTCAAAATCGCAATGCTACAGAAATTGCCAAAATTGCCGAGCAATCAGGTATTCAGGCGTTAGCTATCCATGGACGCACTAAGGCCTGTCGATTTGTTGGCGAGGTTGAGTATGACAGTATCGCTAAGGTAGTTGATGCTATTTCTATTCCGGTATTTGCCAATGGTGACATCACCTCAGCCAATCAAGCTGAAGCGGTGTTGAATAAGACCGGTGCTAGCGCGGTGATGATTGGCCGCGGCGCTCAGGGAAATCCGTGGATTTTTCAACAAATTAATCATTACCTTGAGCATGGCGAATTACTACCAGAGCCGACTCTTGAGCAGGTGGGCAAGGTTATGATTAGGCATCTCAGTGAACTGCATGAATTTTATGGTGAGGTTGGTGGCGTTCGCATTTCTAGAAAACATATCGGCTGGTATAGCCGCTGGCTAGATAATGGCAAAGCCTTTACTAAACTATTTAACCAACACGAGACTCGATTGCAACAGCAACAACAGCTCTGTGAATTTTTCTCAAAATGTCCAACTCAGGAGCGAGCTGCATGATCTCAGAAATAAATGATACTGATAATTTTGAAGAGCCTGCAGTAGAAATAACTGAAATTGCGCAACAACAGTCATTGCGCGATCATGTAGCCGATTCAATGCAGCGTTATTTTCACGATTTGGATGGCCAAGACACCAAGGAACTATACAACCTTGTTATGGCCGAAATAGAACCTCCTTTGCTTGAAGCTGCAATGAAATATACACGTAATAACCAGAGCAAAACTGCCGCACTACTTGGCCTTAACCGCGGCACTTTGCGCAAGAAATTAAAACAGTACAACCTTCTTTAAATATCCGAGGATTAAATGAGCGAATTAAGAAAAATTTCCCGTGCCCTAATAAGCGTGTCAGATAAAACTGACATTGTTGAGTTTGCCCGCACACTCGATGGTCAAGGCGTAGAGATACTCTCTACCGGCGGTACTTTTAAACTGCTTAAAGAGCAGGGAATTCAGGTGGTTGAAGTTTCGCAATACACAGGCTTCCCAGAAATGATGGACGGTCGTGTAAAAACGCTTCACCCTAAGGTTCATGGCGGCATTTTAGGGCGTCGAGGAACCGACGAGAAGGTGATGGATGAGCACGGCATCAAAGCCATTGATATGGTTGTGGTTAACCTTTATCCCTTTGCGGCAACAGTGGCTGACCCAAATTGTGAATTACCTACGGCTATTGAAAATATTGATATTGGCGGCCCTACCATGGTTCGCTCAGCGGCTAAAAATCATCGCGATGTAGCGATTGTGGTCAATGCTAGCGATTACCAAACTGTAACCGAAGAAATGCAAGCTAATCAGGGTCAATTGGGCTATGAAACTCGCTACCAACTTATGGTTAAAGCGTTTGAACATACCGCGGCTTACGATGGCATGATTGCTAACCATTTTGGTCGTCGAGACACTAGCAACCAAGCGCGTGATTTTTCCAACACCTACAATGTGCAATATGTAAAAACCCAAGAGATGCGCTATGGCGAAAATCCGCATCAAAAGGCTGCTTTTTACACCGAAGAAAACCCAACGGATGCCAGTGTTTCTACGGCAGTACAAATTCAAGGCAAAGAACTTTCCTTTAATAATATTGCCGATACAGATGCGGCCCTGGAAACAGTCAAACAATTTGATGAGCCTGCCTGTGTCATTGTTAAGCATGCCAACCCCTGTGGCGTTGCTGTAGCTGTAGATATTGCAACAGCTTATGAGCTGGCTTTTGCCACAGATCCAGAATCAGCATTTGGCGGCATTATTGCTTTTAACCGCGAATTGGACGCCACAGCTGCTGCCGCAATTTGCGATAAGCAATTTGTTGAGGTGATTATTGCGCCCTCTATTGCTGAAGATGCAAAAGCGGTTGTTAGTGCCAAGAAAAATGTGCGATTACTTGAATGTGGCATGTGGAGCGATCAACGTCCACAGGACTTTGATTACAAACGCGTGAATGGCGGCCTGTTAATTCAGGAGCGCGATAATGGCATGATTGATGCCGATGACTTAAAAGTGGTCAGTGAAAGAGTGCCTTCTGAGCAAGAAATGAAGGATATGTTGTTTGCTTGGAAAGTAGCGAAAATGGTTAAATCTAACGCCATTATCTATGCTAAAAATAATCAAACTATCGGCGTTGGTGCCGGCCAAATGAGCCGCATTAACAGTGCGCGAATTGCCGCTATCAAAGCTGAGCATGCCAACCTTGAAGTCAAGGGTGCAGTTATGGCTTCAGATGCTTTCTTCCCCTTCCGTGATGGTATAGACAATGCTGGCGAAGCCGGTATTAGCTGTATTATTCAGCCTGGCGGATCCATGCGCGATGACGAAGTCATTGCTGCGGCCAATGAGCACGGTATGGCAATGGTATTTACTGGTATGCGTCACTTCCGCCACTAAAAATCGCTTTATACTGGCGCTTTAATAAGCTTAAACTCTTCCAATGCCAATTCACGAGATTGCTTGATATCTACAATTGGCATTGGATAATTTTCCCCAAGCTCAATTTTAGCCGCGTGTAAAACCTCTGCCGGCGCCATCCAAGGCGCATGAATATATTTGGCCGGCAAACCCGCCAATTCGGGCACAAACTGACGAATATAGTCGCCCTGCTTATCAAACTTTTCACTTTGAGTAATTGGATTAAATATCCTGAAAAATGGCGCCGCATCAGCGCCACAACCTGCCACCCATTGCCAGCTAGCGCTATTACTTGCTAAATCCGCATCGACTAAACAGTCCCAAAACCATCTAGCACCCTCACGCCAATGTATTAGTAGATTCTTGACTAAAAAAGAACCCACAACCATACGTACCCTGTTATGCATATAGCCGGTGCTATACAGCTCTCGCATACCAGCATCTATTAATGGATAACCTGTTTGCCCGGTCTGCCACGCGCTTAGCGATGGTCCACTATCGACCGCCCAGCCAAAATTATCAAATTTTGCCTGTAAGTTTGTATCTGGGAGCTTTGGAAAGTGATACAGCAGATAGTATGAAAATTCACGCCAACCAAGTTCGCTTAAGAATACCCCAATATTATCTTCATCTGCGGAGATAGGGCCTTGCTCCTTCGCTCTATGCCATGCGCTATTGGGAGATAGTAGACCAAAATGAAGGTATGGGGATAGTCGCGACACATGCGCCTTACTTGGGAAGTTTCTTCCCTCTCGATAGTCGGCAATCCCCTGATTTAGAAAGCTATCTAAAGCGCTGTCTGCGGCTTTCTCATCAACTGTCCAAATTTGCTGCATTGTACTGTCCCATTTTATTTTAGGCAGTAAATTTAGGTTATTTAATGTAAGTGAGCATTCACTTTTCTCAGGGGAAGCAATGTTTTTTGGGATCGATAATGGCTTTCTTGGCGGCGTATGACCTAGGCAGCCACGCCTATAATAGGGGGTAAATACCTTATAGGGGGTCTGGTCATTTTTTAAAATCTCCCAAGGCTCCCAAAGCAGTGAGCCATTAAAACTTTTAACCCCTAGCCCCAAATTTTTTAAATCGCTTTTAAGCTGAGTATCTCGCTTTAATCGCCAAGGCTCATAGCAGCGGTTCCAATACACTGCTTTAGCATTAAAAACCTCTGCTAAATGAGAAAGACACTCCAGCGGCTCGCCCGAAAAAATATTTAATTTGTTATGCAGTGATTTATTCAATGATTCCAGTGCATGATGAAGCCACCAACGGCTAGCGCCGCCCATTGACCATTCGCCAGCAGAAGCATCATCTAAAATATATACAGGAATTATGTTGCCCGACTCACAGGCATGCCAGAGTGCGGGATTGTCAGCAAGACGCAAGTCTTGCCTGAACCAAACGATTATTGGCGATGCTTGATTTACATTTGATTCCATGGACTTCTGCCTGTTCTAATCATCACCCAATGCTACGCACTCGGTTTTACGATTGGATTAATCATGGTTTTTTATTCCAATCACCTATTACTCTGCTACAATTCGGTGCTTAAAATTAACCTAACATTAAAGCTTGTCTAAATGAATATATTAGTAATTGGCTCTGGCGGCCGTGAACATGCATTAGCATGGAAAGCATCACAATCTTCAAAGGTAGAAACTGTATTCGTTGCTCCCGGTAATGCCGGCACAGCAATCGAAACAGGACTTGAAAATGTCGCCATTGGCGCGGATGATTTTGCAGCCCTGGCTGAGTTTGCTCAGGCTAATAATGTTGGTTTGACCATTGTTGGTCCTGAACAACCCTTAGTTGACGGCGTTGTAGATTTCTTTAACGACAAACAATTAGCCATTTTTGGCCCATCTTCTGGTGCCGCCCAACTCGAAGGCTCCAAGTCTTTTACTAAAGATTTTTTAGCGCGACACCATATACCCACTGCTGAATACGAAACCTTTACTGAAGTAGAGCCGGCACTGACTTATCTCAACCAAGTAGGCGCGCCCATTGTGGTTAAAGCCGATGGTTTAGCCGCTGGTAAAGGGGTTATTGTTGCTATGGATTTACAGCAGGCTGAAGAGGCTGTCCGCGATATGCTGGCAGGCAATGCCTTTGGCGAAGCCGGTCACCGAGTGGTTATTGAAGAATTTCTTGATGGTGAAGAAGCAAGCTTTATTGTTATGGCCGATGGAGTCAATATTCTACCTATGGCAACCAGCCAAGATCATAAGCGCGTGGGCGCTGGCGATACTGGCCCTAATACGGGCGGCATGGGGGCTTACTCTCCTGCTCCTGTGGTTGATGATGCTATCTATCAGCGCATTATGGATGAAGTGATTTACCCAACGGTTAAGGGCATGGCAGATGAAGGAAATACCTATACTGGCTTTTTATATGCTGGCTTAATGATTATGGCCGATGGCACACCGAAGGTAATCGAATATAACTGCCGTTTTGGCGATCCAGAAACTCAACCCATTATGCTTCGCATGCAATCTGACTTAGTGGATCATTGCCTCGCAGCTATAAACGGTGAGCTCGACACCCAGCAAACAACATGGGACCCTCGCCCTTCTGTCGGCATTGTGCTTGCGGCTGGAGGCTACCCTAACGGTTACAATAAGGGGGATATTATTTCTGGATTACCTGATCTAAGCCCAAGCGAATCTGACGCTTTAATCTCAGAAAAGGTTTTCCATGCGGGCACCCAAAAGATTGATTCAAATATCTGCACTAATGGCGGCCGCGTTCTTTGCGCTACGGCTCTAGGCGGCACAGTACTAGAGGCTCAGCAACAGGCATACAAGTTAGCCTCATCTATTAGTTGGGATGGCATGTTTTTTCGCGATGATATTGCATGGCGTGCAATCCTTCGGGAACAAAAAAAATAAACAGGGTCGCAATGCGATAAATATTTATGTCTGATTTGGCTTTTTTTCGCAACGACCTTCCCTTTAGTGCCTACAGCACTAGCCATTCAGTAGTCATGCTTATCGCTGTTGCATTGATAGCTTTAATTTTTGTTGCAAATAAAAAGTTAAACTATCAGCAAAACCTATTAATTGGTCGCTCACTTTCACTACTTTTAGCGCTAACGGTAGTGGTCTATACGATTTTTGAAATTGTTTTCGGGCGATTTACTATTGCCGAAGATCTGCCACTGTCCACCTGTAATCTTTTCTGTATTTTGGCGCCATGGCTATTTTGGCGGCCAAATTTTAAATTTTTTGTTGTGGTGTATTTTTTAGTCATGGCGGGCACCTTGCAGGCAGTTATAACGCCTGATCTTTATAGAGGTTTTCCAAGTTATGGCTTTTTTAAATATTGGATAACCCATGTTGGATTAGTTCTTTTAGTGATCCATTATCTCGTTTGCTTCGAACTCTATCCAACAGCTAAAAGTATGTTATCGGCTTTTGCATGGCTTAATATATATGTATTGGCACTACTTCCGATCAATTTTCTGTTAGGTGCCAATTATTTTTATTTGATGGCAAAACCCATTAACCCTTCTGTGTTGGACTATTTTGGCCCCTGGCCGATTTATATCTTAGTAGCAGAATTATTGGTGATGGGATTTTTTGCTATCGCCATGTTGCCGGTTATACTAGTTAAGAGAACAGCGACAAATAGTTTAAGCTAAACCTTCAGGCAAAACATTAATGGCTCAAAGACAACTTTCAATGCTCGATAGACTTCTGGAACAAATTGATTCTGGATTGCGCACCTCATTTGGCAATGCTCCGCAGCCAAATCGAGCATCCCCTGCTCAAAGCTTGGAAGAGCCTGAACTAACTGATCAACAGCGTCAGCACGCCATTGGGCTAATGCGCGTTAACCACGCCGGTGAGATATGTGCCCAAGCCCTTTACCAAGGTCAGGCATTGACTGCCAAGCTCCCACAAGTTGGCGACAAAATGCGTGCGTCGGCAGAAGAGGAAATTGATCATTTGGCTTGGTGCGAACAGCGCATTCATGAACTCGGCGGCAAAACTAGTGCCCTTAACCCTGCCTGGTATGCGATGTCATTTGCTCTGGGTGCAGGTGCAGGCCTTGTAAGCGATAAATTGAGTTTAGGCTTTGTCGCTGCAACAGAGGATCAAGTATGTAGCCATCTTGAAAAGCATCTTGATGAACTTCCCATCGAAGACAATAAGAGTCGCTCAATTGTTGAGAAGATGCTGGTAGATGAGGCCCAACATGCTGAGTCAGCCCTAGCCGCCGGCGGACATAGGTTCCCAAAACCTGTAAAAACACTGATGACCTTTGTTTCATCAGCCATGACTAAGAGTAGCTATAAACTATAGCTTAGCTATTTTTACTAGAGATACTCTCTCTGTCTGCATCAAGGTCTTGCTGCCAGCCATTTATTAATTGCACTATCTGGTTTGATACCCAGCTGTGAATAGGTGAACTGGCTGTTCTGTTATGCTGTAAAAGCGCCATTGGAATTGTGCCCACATGAGGTAATCCCGACGGGTAGCGCTTTCGAACAATGCGATACATTTCACGGTCTAATGCCATACCATACTTAGCCGCAACCATCAGGCAGTCAGTACCACAAACAGTTTCCATCGCAGTCATTAGCTGATTGGTGACCAACGCTTTTTTGCGCTTTCTTCCCAAGTCTCTTAGCGCCTTATCAAATCGTGCATCAGTTCGGGCACTAACCCGCTTGGCAATCAACAAGTAATACTGCACAAAGGGATATTCTAAGATTTCGTCGAGGGTCACCTGATCTTTTTGGGATAGGGGGTGTCCCTCTCTCATCCAAATAGAAGGGGTAAAAATAGCTAGTCTTTTAGAGGAAATGTCTTCACTAACGCCTCGCTCAACATCAATCGCAAAATCCAAAACGCCTTCAGCCAATTCACCCTCTACAGAATCAGTTTCACTGGATATTGATAATATGACATTGGGCGCGTGCTCGGTAAATACACGAGTCAGCTCTGAAACTAATGAAATTGCAACAAATTCTGGCACGGCAATATTAATTTCCCCCACATAGGTAGCAGGATCAAATTCACCCTCACTGACCATTTCAAGCACCGTGTCTAGGAGGCTAGGAAGTCGGATTTGCAGCTCTCTCGCTCTTGGTGTTGGCACTAACTCGTTGCCAGTTCTGGTAAACAGCGGGTCCTCTAACTGATCTCGCAACCGCTGTAAAACTCTACTCATAGCAGGCTGCGTTATAAATAACCGCTCCGCTGCCTTAGTCACACTTTTTTCTTCCAGTAGTGCCTGAAGGGAAACCAATAAATTTAAATCCAATCGAGATAGTCTTTGAAGATTCATAGTCGCCTCCTATGGTTATTACCAAAACGCATAATAATAATGCAAACAATGCATTAGAATTATGACATGAAGCGCCTTATAGTATCAACCATAAAGCAATGGCAGATCAGCTTAAAGATTTAAACGTTTTGCGCTAAAAGCAAATAGCGAAAAACTTAAGGCAGTCTAAAAGTTAAGAACTAAGATGCCAAAGAATGCGGTATGAAACAAACCCCTCTTAATCCTTGCTAAAGGATTTTTTTAGGACCCTCCCAGGGTCCTTTTTTTTACCCGCGAACAGGTCATAACAAAATGTAATGGCTATTATGCGTTAAATGCATTGGATTAATATCAATCGCGACATTAAAGTGCTCGCCATAGAGAGATAGCCGCTAGTCAGCGCTTTCTATCAAACCCCTCTTTGCGAATTATCCAAAGAATTTATCGGGGGCCAACCCTTGGCTCCCTTTTTTTGCCTGACATTTAGCCTACTGAATTTCGTAGCTGTGGCTCATTTCAACCCCAGCAGCACCGAGCATAATTGAAGCCGAGCAATATTTCTCTGCAGACAAGTCAACTGCGCGCTTTACTTGGTTTTCTTTTAAATTATTACCGCTAACAATAAATTTAATATGTATTTTGCTAAATACAGCGGGCACTGCATCTACGCGCTCTGCCTCTACTTCTGCCTTACAATCAACAATGTCTTGACGCCCTTTTTTTAACATAGCAATAACATCGTAGGATGCGCAGCCGCCAAGGCCTAGCAGCAGCATTTCCATTGGGCGTACTCCCATATTTCTTCCACCCTGCTCTGGCGCACCATCCATAACTACCGAATGTCCACTGCCGGATTCACCGACAAACATTACGCCATCAACCCATTTTACTACTGCTTTCATACAAATAACCTCAGATTCTTGGAAATACTTTCTTGTTAATACATTTTAACAGTGAAATCACGCAAGTAGCAGTATTGTTTACTAGTATAAAAATGCATCACTGGCCAGAGGCAATCAAACTCTAATATTTCCAAAACACAAGACTAGGGGATATCACTTGAACAACCAGAAAATTACCTTTCCACTGCGCAATATAGGTCAGCTTCTTAAGCACTGCCGCAGGCGTAGCTATAAAGCCAGAGGTATTATCATTCACCTTGGAGACTACAGCAGTTCTCTTTTTTATATTTTGAGCGGATCTGTTGCGGTTATTGGTGAAGATAGCGACGGCAAAGAAATAACCTTAGCCTATCTTAATCCGGGTGACTTTTTTGGCGAGATGGGTCTGTTTGAAAAAAAATGTCGCAGCGCACGCATAAGAGCTAAAACAAAATGTGAGGTTGGTGAAATTAGTTATAGTAATTTTTTTGCTCTCAGCGCCAAGCATCCGGAATTTATCTTTGCTGTAGCGCGACAAATTTCCATGCGCCTTGAGCATACATCACGAAAAGCCTGCGATCTTGCCTTCCTTGATGTCAGCGGTCGCGTGGCAACAACAATTATCGACTTGTGCCATGAGCCAGATGCTCAAAAAAACCCAATGGAATACATATTAGTATCACTCGCCAAGAATTAGCGAAACTCGCGGGATGTTCAAGAGAAATGGCGGGCAAGGTTCTCAAAAACTTGGCCGCTAGAAAGCTCGTATCACTCTATGGCAAAACAATTGTTATCCCTAACGGCAATCAACAGAAGCTATCTTTTATAAACGAAAGCCACAACTTTCCTAACTAAAGAAACGTTTAAGCTGCTGTCCAGGATTCTCACTGCGCATAAAAGCTTCCCCTACTAGGAAGGCATGAACATCATTATCCCGCATGACTTTGACATCATTGCTGCTGTGAATACCGCTCTCAGTAATCACAATACGGTCTTGCGGAATCTGATCAAGCAGCTCAAAGGTATTATCAAGGGACACCTCAAAGGTATGCAGATTTCTATTATTGATGCCAATCATTGGGTTATCAACAGCAAGAGCAATATCTAACTCTCTCTGGTCATGAACCTCAACCAAGACATCTAGATCAAGTGACCTCGCAGTTGCGTGTAAACTGTATAGCTCATCTGGCTGTAACGCTGAAACGATTAACAGCACGCAATCTGCCCCGAGAACTCTTGATTCATAAAGCTGATAGTCATCGATAATAAAGTCTTTTCGGATAATCGGCAGATTACATGCGGCTCTTGCATCCTGAAGATATTGATCTGCGCCCTGAAAAAAATCCACATCGGTAAGCACTGACAAACAAGCAGCTCCACCAAGTTCATAGCTTTTTGCAATTTCAACTGGATCAAAATTTTCTCGGATCACACCTTTGCTGGGTGAAGCTTTCTTAATTTCTGCTATCACCGCTGAGTCGCCCGCTGCAATTTTTGCCTGCAGAGCCTTGGCAAACCCACGCGGCGCAGAGGCCAAGTGGAGCTGCGACTTTAACTGCTCAATACTGACCTTGGATTTTCGATCTAAAATTTCTTCAGACTTTCTGGTCAATATTTTCTTTAAAACTGTAGGTGTTTCAATACTCATAATCTTCTCGTTCAAGGCTCAGCTATCAGCCTGAGCTCTGGTAAACGCTGCAAAATCGCTAATTTTAGCTTTTGCCAGCCCCGACTCTATAGCGTCTTGCGCCATGGCTACGCCTTGCTGTAAATCCGCGGCACAGCCAGCCACATAAAGTGCTGCTCCGGCATTGATGGCAATAAGATCTGCGGCCTTGTCAGCGCAGTCCTTTTGCTTGTTGCCCAGCGCATCAGAAATAATGGCAAATGATTGTTTGGCATCATTTACTGATAGCCCCTCTAGGCTTTGCCGGCGGTTAAAAAAATCCTCGGGCTTAATTGTATATTCAGAAATTTTGTCATTTTTAAATTCGGCAACATGGGTTTCATCGGCAATGCTAATTTCATCTAGACCGTCTGCAGAGTGGACCACCATAATATGTTTGGCTCCCAAGCGACCCAAAACCTCGGCCATAGGCCGGCAAAGGGCTTTGTCGTATACGCCGATCAACTGTTGGTCCACTCCAGCGGGGTTGGTCATTGGCCCGAGAATATTAAATATTGTGCGCAAACCCAACTCTCGCCTAGGACCAATAGCATGTTTCATTGCACTGTGATGGGCTGGCGCAAACATAAAGCCCACACCAAGCTGATCAACACATTGCGAGACCTGTTCTGGGCTTAGGCTAAGATTAACTCCCGCCGCTTCAAGAAGATCTGCCGCACCACTACTGCTACTAACCGAGCGATTGCCATGTTTTGCCACACGCCCACCAGAAGCGGCGACGACGAAACTTGAAGCTGTGGATACATTAAATAGGTTGGACTCATCACCGCCAGTGCCAACTATATCGACTAAATAATCGCCAGAAACCTTAACCCCCGTTGCCAGTTCACGCATAACCTCTACGGCACCAGCGATTTCATCAATGGTTTCGCCTTTCATGCGCAGGGCAACTAAAAACCCGCCAATTTGTGATGGCGTTGCCTGCCCGGTCATAATCTGTCGCATCACATCGCGCATATCTGCAGATTCGAGATGCTTATTATTGACCACATTTTCTAATGCTTGAGTAATATCCACAACTTAACCCTTTAAAAAGTTATTTAGCAGGTCATGGCCATGCTGAGTGAGAATAGATTCTGGATGAAATTGTACTCCTTCCACTGCTAGCTCTTTATGGCGTACGCCCATAATTTCGTCGATAGATCCATCATCATTTTGCGTCCAGGCTGTAACCTCAAGGCAATCTGGCAATGTATTCTGATTTATCACCAATGAGTGATAGCGAGTGGCCTCATAGGGATTGCCCAAATTGACAAAAACACCGCTATTATTATGGTGAATCATGGATGTTTTTCCATGCATTACCTGCTTGGCTCTGACTATCTCACCACCAAAGGCCTGGCCTATACTTTGATGCCCCAAGCAAATACCTAGAATAGGAATTTTTCCGGCAAAATACTTAATCGTTTCAACCGATATACCCGCCTCATTAGGCGTACAGGGGCCTGGAGAAATAACAATTTTCTCTGGTGCCAGCTGCTCGATTTCCGCAATGGTAATTTGATCATTGCGATAGACCTGGACGTCCGCATTGAGTTCAGCTAAGTACTGCACTACGTTGTAGGTGAACGAATCATAGTTATCCACCATTAATATCATTTTTTCACCTCGGCGTTGACCATGGCAGCAGCGCGCATTACTGCACGAGCTTTATTCATTGTTTCTTTCCACTCCAACTCAGGCTTTGAATCGGCAACAACCCCCGCCCCAGCTTGGACATGTAATACTTGGTCTTTAATCACCGCGGTGCGAATAGCAATTGCCGTATCCATATTGCCATTCCAGCCAATATAGCCCACCGCGCCACCATAGATGCCGCGCTTAACCGGCTCTACTTCGTCAATAATTTCCATAGCGCGAATCTTTGGCGCACCACTCAAAGTCCCCGCTGGCAATGTTGCTTTTAGCACCTCAATGGGCCCCATATTATCGGTGACATCACCCACCACATTGGAAGTGATATGCATTACATGAGAATAGCGCTCAACTACCATTTTTTCTGTCACCTCTACCGAGCCAGACTGACTAATACGGCCCACATCGTTGCGCCCTAAGTCAATTAACATTAGATGCTCGGCAATTTCTTTTGGATCATCGAGCATTTCTTGCTCTAAGGCTATGTCTTCTTCTGCGGTTTTTCCTCTGCGTCTAGTGCCAGCAATCGGCCGCACCGTCACCTGGCCATCTTCCAGTCGTGCAAGCACTTCAGGCGATGATCCAACAATATGAAAATCGTCCAAGTTTAAAAAAAACATATAAGGCGAAGGATTGAGGCGCCGCAAAGATCGATAAAGATTTAAAGGTGAAGCTGTAAATGGGGCAGATAGTCGCTGCGATGGAACAACCTGCATTGCATCACCAGCCATTATATAGTCTTTAATCTTATCCACCGATTTAAGAAAGGCCTGCTCACCAAAACTAGACTTAAAATCATCTTCCGTTAATTGGTCTTCGGCATCACTGGCATCAGGCAACTGCGGCGCTGGCTTATCTAGCTTTTTTTGCAACTCATCCAACCGAGCGTTTGCCTGCTCAAGACCACCAGCCTGCTTGGCATCTACATGGACAACTAGCATTAAAGTGCCCGACAGATTATCAAAAATAGCGACTTCATCGGAGGCCATCAACAAAATATCTGGCGTACCTAGCTCATCTTTGGGTTGAGATTTTGCCAGCCTAGGCTCAACATAACGAACAGTATCATAACCAAAGTAACCCACTAGACCGCCCGTAAATCTCGGCAAATCTGGCAGGTCCGGCATACTAAAAAGCTGGCGAAAACGCTCGACTTCAGCCATAGGATCGTCTGTATGTCGATCGACCATAGGCTTGCCATCTCGAATAATCTCTAGGCGCTGACCATAAACTCTGAGCACAGTCGAGGTTTGTAAGCCGATCAGGGAATAGCGCCCCCACTTTTCTCCGCCCTGCATAGACTCAAAAAGGTAGGAGTTAGGACCATGAGCCAGCTTCAGGTAGACACTTAATGGGGTTTCAAAGTCAGCCAGCACCTCACGAGTAACCGGAATACGGTTGAAGTCTTGGCCTGCGAGTTCAGCGAAATTTTCAGGGGTCATTTGTAATTCCTAGCATTAAAAGCGGGTTATTTTTGTAACGCTATGCGTCACTGGCGATACTATGATTAGCATCGCCACCGCTGGCGGCAAGTCGCCTGCTGTACAAAAAGATTATTCTTCAAGACCCTTCCTCTTAATTAGAGCTTTATTGTAGTCAATATTGCCTAATCAGTAAATTATCCGACTTTGCTGAGCTCAGATCGCATTTCATCAATTACTTGTTTGTAGTTAGGTTGACTAAATATTGCCGACCCCGCCACAAAAGTATCAGCACCCGCTGCTGCGACTTCGCGAATATTGCCGACACCTACACCGCCATCAACCTCTAGGCGAATATCTAAGCCGCTGTCATCAATAATTTTGCGAGCCTGATTTAACTTTTCTAAGGTTGAAGGAATAAATTTTTGCCCACCAAAACCTGGGTTGACTGACATCAACAGTAACATATCCATTCTATCAAGCACCCAGTCAATAGCATCAAGTCTGGTTGCAGGATTTAACACTAGGCCAGCCTTACAACCCAAATCACGAACCAACTGTAAAGATCGGTCTATATGCTGTGATGCTTCTGGATGAAAGGTGATATATGTAGCTCCCGCATCGGCAAACATACGAATCAAATCGTCCACTGGCTGCACCATTAAATGGACATCAATTGGAGCTTTTACGCCGTAATCTCTGAGCGCCTTGCAAACCATTGGGCCAATTGTGAGATTAGGCACATAGTGATTATCCATAACATCAAAATGGACAATGTCGGCACCGGCGTCTAATACGGTTTCAACCTCTTCACCAAGTCGCGCAAAGTCAGCTGCCAATATGGATGGAGCAATTAAGAAATTTGTCATACAGCACCCTATTTTATATGAGGTGTAATAATGCTAGAGAATGGTTTGAGGTGCAAATAATTTACTGCCTAATTAGCTTTTAATCCGCCAAACTAATAACAAATTAATCTCAGGCATCTAGAGTGCATGCAAAAATTGTTACTTTGCTTGCAACCTATGTAACAATAAACTCTAACCCAGCAACTGAGCGCGTATAGTCATTATGGAAAAATCTCTAGGGATTGTAATGGATCCAATTCAATCCATTAACTACTTAAAGGATACCAGCCTAAGCATTCTAATGGCTGCGCAGCGCCAGGGCTTCAGACTATTTTATATGGAGCAAAAGGATTTGTTTCTAGAAAATGGTCTGCCTTTCGCAGAGGTGCAGCCACTGAGTGTTTTTGACAACCCTGACTGCTGGTTCAAACTTGAGAGTAGAAGCGCTGTCCCGCTGGATGAATTGGATGTGTTGTTGATGCGTAAGGACCCACCTTTTGATAGCGAATTTATCTATTCTACCTATATCTTGGAAGCAGCTGAAAAACGCGGCACTCTGGTGGTTAACAAGCCCCAAAGCTTGCGTGACTGTAATGAAAAGGTCTTTGCGACTGAATTCCCTCAATGCACACCGCCATTGCTTGTTAGTCGGAGTTTGAAGCGCCTAAAAAGCTTTTTGCAGGAACACCGAGAAGTCGTTTACAAGCCTCTTGACGGCATGGGCGGCACATCGATTTTTCGAGTAAAAGATGGCGACCAAAATCTTAATGTTATTCTGGAAACTCTGACCAAATTTGGTAGTGAAACTATTATGGCGCAAAAATATTTGCCGGAAATTACCGATGGCGATAAGCGTGTGCTAGTGGTCGACGGCGAAGTTATCCCGTTTTGTTTGGCTAGGATTCCATCTGATAGTGACTTTCGCGGCAACCTAGCTGCGGGCGGCCAGGGTGAGGTGCGCCCTCTTTCAGACAGAGATCGCTGGATCGCTGAACAAGTTGCCCCTGTTTTAGTCGAGCGCGGCCTGTTCTTTGTTGGCCTAGATATTATTGGCGATTACCTGACTGAAATTAATGTAACCAGTCCGACCTGCGTGCAAGAAATTGATAGAGCGAAAAATACCGCAATTGGCGACAAACTAATTACTGCAATTACAAGACACATAAGCTAATTTGGTCATTTAGCATCGACTAATGCTTGTTTTTAGTGGCCGCAGAGGTCATATTATCAACCATGGAATCTGCTTTGAAAAAAACCATTAACAGCCTTAAAAATCACTTTCTTGTGGCCATGCCCAGCCTGGATGACGAAAACTTTTCTGGCAGCGTGGTCTATATTTGTGAACACAATGCAGAGGGCGCTATGGGGCTAATTGTTAATCAACAGTTAAATATCCCAGCAAAAGCGGTGTTTGACCGATTAAATTTGAAACAGAACAATAATCAAGGTGATGAGCTGATTTTTGATGGCGGCCCAATGCAACAGGATCGCGGCTTTATTTTACATAGCACGAGCGAAAAAAAGTGGGAGTCGACCATTCATATTGGCGGCGATGTCAGTTTGTCCACATCACAGGATATTCTTGGCGATATTGCCCTAGGAGGCGGCCCAAAAGACTCTCTAATTACCCTTGGTTACTCAAGCTGGGAAGCCGGGCAATTAGAGCAAGAATTGAAAGAGAATATATGGTTAACAATCCCTGCTGATTCTTCGATTATCTTTAATACTGACTGCGCGCAAAGAGCTCAAGCCGCGGCGCTTTCTATCGGTTTAAATCTTGACAGCCTAGCACTAGACTCTGGACATGCCTGATTCTAAAAAACACCTAACGATTATGGCTTTTGATTTTGGGCTTCGCCAGATTGGCGTTGCTCATGGTCAAACATTCACTGCAACGGCTGAAGGCATAGGCATTATCAAGGCCTCCGATGGGGTGCCAAACTGGGATGATATTAAGGCTGTGCTTAATGAATGGAGGCCTAATATGCTGTTAGTTGGCTTGCCGCTAAATATGGATGGGAGTGAAAGTGAGCTCAGCCGACTGTCTAGAAAATTTGCTCGAAGACTACAGGGTCGTTTTGATCTAGAGGTGCTAATGGTCGATGAAAGGCTAACCAGTCAAGATGCTAAGACATCGTTAAGAGATGCAGGCCACGGCAGTGAGGGCGGCAAAATCGACCTAACTAAAGTCGATCACCTCGCCGCCGCACTTATTCTGCAAAGTTGGCTTGATCAACCAAGTCTTGGACAGCGACCCTAGTCGGCACTGCGCGAATTTGTCGCTTTGGGCAGAAAGTCACGACTTATTACTCCCTTGCTAACCAGTCTACTTAAGCTTTGATCCATCGTCGTCATCCCGGATGCAGCCCCAGTTTGAAGAGCAGAGTAAATTTCTGACACTCGGTCACTGCGAATTAAATTTTTAATCGCCGATGTGGTTACCATAATTTCGCTTGCCGCTATTCGGCCGCTACTTTTACGCCGCAACAAAGTTTGTGAAGCCACCGCCTGCAGAGATTCTGCAAGCATTGATCGGACTAAATGCCTTTCTTCAGCGGGAAACATATCAATAAGTCGATTAATCGAGGTTGCCGCGCCAGAGGTATGCAATGTTGCCAACACCAGATGCCCTGTTTCGGCAGCCGAAAGCGCCATTCTAACAGTCTCTATATCGCGCATTTCGCCAACCATAATAACGTCTGGATCCTCGCGCATTGCAGACTTTAAAGCGCTGTCGAAACTAGACGCATGCTGGCCGATTTGACGCTGACTCACCAAACTCCTATTGCTTGTGTGCACATACTCAATCGGGTCCTCTAGCGTAATAATATGCTTTCGACTTGAATCATTAATATGCTTAATCATCGCTGCCAAGGTGGTCGACTTTCCCGATCCGGATGCACCAGTAATTAATACTAGTCCCCGCGGTTTACTCGTTATCTTTTGATAGATGCCGCCTAATCCCAGCTCGGCGAGTGTTGGCACTGCCTCAGGAATGGCTCGAAATACAGCCCTAATGCCGCGATGCTGACGAAAAATATTTACCCTAAAGCACGCGCGCTTTGGTGTTTGCCAAGCAAGATCTATTTCAGCACCCTTTTCAAATTGGTCAATCTCTTTATCGCTCATAATCCCATAGACAAAATGCTTAATTTGAAACTGATCGAGTGGCGGCAATGTTGTAGTTTGAATTTCCCCATCAAGACGTAATATCGGCGGCAAGCCGGGGGAGAGATGCAAATCTGAAGCTCCTGCTTCAAGGGGTATTTCTAAAACTTGTTCGATATCCATAATTATTTCCAATCCTTTGGCTGTTTAGTATATGACAATTACTGCAATGTATTGTTGGTCGCCATATGTTTGCTAAAACACTTCATGCGTTACCCCTTAACATCCTCTCACAATGCATGGAGCCCTCACCTAAAAATTGCGTGCAAATTCATATCGTATTTTCCTAAACAACTGTAAACTTAACTTATGACATGCTTAGAAAAAAATATATCTTCAGTAAAAGCACGAATTGAGCAGTCTGCTGCCAGTGCCGGCCGCAATCTCAGCGCAATACAGCTTCTTGCCGTTAGTAAAACCCGAACGCCTGAGGAGATAGAGATCGCCTTATCTCAAGGGCTGAACGCGTTTGGCGAAAACTATGTTCAAGAAGCATTAGATAAAATAAATGTTTTGAAATCTCTACCCTTAGAGTGGCACTTTATAGGTCCTCTACAGTCTAATAAAACCAAGCAGGTGGCAGAAAATTTTAGCTGGGTTCACGCTGTGGATAGATTAAAAATTGCCAAGCGCCTCAATGATCAGCGCCCAGAGCATTTAGAGCCATTAAATATTTGCCTACAAATAAATATAGATAATGAGCCAACTAAATCAGGCATTTTGCCCGACCAAGCCTGCGAATTAGCTATATCAATTAGCCAATTGCCCCATCTGCGTCTTCGCGGCCTTATGGCCATACCTATGGCAAGGCATGATATTGAAAGTCAGCGCCAACCTTTTAAAGCATTGCGCTTACTGCAAGAAGAAATTAATCAACAACTGGACAATTCTCAAAAACTAGATACTCTCTCCATGGGAATGTCCGGCGATATTGAGGCTGCTATTTGCGAGGGCGCGACAATTTTGCGCGTGGGCACAGATATTTTTGGACCAAGAACTGACAGAGCAATAAATAAGGAATATAAAACACCATGAGCAAAATAGTCTTTATCGGTGGCGGCAATATGGCGTCTTGCCTAATTGGCGGGATGCTAGCCAATGGATTTTCTAGCCAAGATATAACCGTCAGCGAGCCCAATGAGGATTCGCGCAATCGAGTATCATCTTCATTTGGCGTATTAACCACAGATGACAATATAGCCGCTGTGTCTCAGGCCGATATTGTAGTTCTTGCGGTTAAGCCGCAAATTATGGCTACAGTAGCCTCTCCCCTTGCTCAGGCCCTAGAACATAAACCGATTATTGTTTCTATTGCCGCAGGGATTCCAGTTAATGCATTGCAAAATTGGATGGGGCAAGAATTAAAAATTGTCCGCGCCATGCCAAATACCCCCGCTATGGTGCAGTCAGGCGCAACTGGTCTTTTTGCCAATCAATCCCTAGGCAAAGATCAGCAAACAATTATTGAAAATATTTTTTCTGCCGTTGGCTATACCTGCTGGGTAAATCAAGAATCTGATATTGATGCAGTTACTGCCGTTTCAGGCAGTGGCCCAGCCTATTTTTTTCTAATCTATGAAGCTATGCTAAAAGTTGCTAAAGAGTTGGGGCTAGACAGCGAAACTGCATCGCAACTGACTTTGCATACCGCAATGGGCGCGGCGCGATTGGCACTTGGATCCGACAGTGCCCCCGAGGAGCTTCGCAAACAGGTCACTTCTCCGGGCGGAACAACTCAGGCGGCTATCGAATCCTTCCAAGCACAAGGTTTGGAAGATGTTTTCCGCAAGGCGATGACTGCGGCTGAAGAGCGCGCCAAAGAAATGTCAGACGATTTTGCAGGCTAGATCCCATGAATGAAACCTTAATTTTTATTTTAAAATATGCCACTGATATCGTTGCTACGCTACTTCTAATTAGGTTTCTATTGCAATTACATCAGGCCGATTTTTATAATCCTGTGTCTCAGGGCATTGTTAAAATTTGTACACCAATTGCCTCTCCACTTGAAAAGCTAATTCCCTCTATGGGCCGCTTTAATTTGGCTGTTTTAGCTGCGGCAATACTCGCTAAATGGAGCTTTTTTGTCATAATAGCGGCGGCTAATGGGCTGCTTTCTGTAGGCATTTTTTCTTATTTAGCACTGGCCGTATTCGAGCTATTGCGCACCCTGATTACCATTTATTTTTATGGCGTATTTATATTAGTTATTTTTAGCTGGGTTGGCACCCCGCCCCATCCGGCGGCTCGCCTAATCAATCAAGTGATTTTGCCCTATACCAATATTTTTAGGCGCTTTATACCGCCCCTAGGAATGATTGATATATCGCCGATGGTTGCGATTTTTACTCTGATGATTATTAGAGCCCAAATCCTGCCAATTATTGCTATGCAAATTCGCCCGCTACTGATGTAGCACACTCTTTTTGAATAAACTTATGGGGCTGGATCTGGATAACAATTATGAACAGCCTCTATTTCTGCTATGACTTGATCGCTCAGCGTTATTTCGACAGCGTCAATATTTTCTTTTAGCTGCTCCATAGTAGTTGCGCCAATTAGACAGCTGGCAACAAAGGGTTGCTGGCAAACAAACGCTAGAGACATTTGCGCAAGACTTATTCCCTGGTGCTCAGCGATCTCTGCATAGGCTTCTGTAGCCGCTAATGATTGCGGGCTATCATAGCGGGTAAAGCGATCAAAAAGCGTCAACCGCGCTGCCGAAGGTTTTTTGCCGCCAAGATATTTTCCACTCAGCATGCCAAAAGCCATAGGCGAATAAGCCAGTAATCCGATATTTTCTCTCACAGACATCTCGGCTAGACCTGTTTCAAACTGACGGCTTAACAGGTTGTAGACATTTTGAATAGATGCCACTGTTGGCAGTCCTTTATTTTGTGCCAACCGCAGGTACTCCATTGTGCCCCAAGGGGTCTCATTGGAAATGCCAATATGCTTAATTAGCCCTTCATCTACAAGTTCAGCCAACGCCCTGAGGGTCTCCTCTATGGCAATCCCGTCGTCATCGGGATTGTGACTATAGCCGCGAGCGCCAAAAAAATTGGTAGCTCGTTCTGGCCAGTGCACCTGATACAGATCTATATAATCAGTTTGCATCCGCTCAAGCGAGCCTTCAATTGCCCGACGTATATGATCTCGACTAAGTCGAGCGCCGTCTCGAATATGAGCAAGCGCTGAATTCTTTTGGTCGGCGCGACCAGTTACCTTGGTCGCTAGAGTAATCTCTGCACGCCTGCCTGTTTGCGCCAACCATTCCCCCACGCAGCGCTCGGTCTCACCCACTGTTTCAGGGCGTGGCGGCACCGGGTACATTTCTGCCACATCAAATAGATTGACCCCCCGAGAAAGCGCATAGTCCATCTGCTCACAGGCTTGCTGAAGATTATTTTGCTCACCCCATGTCATGGTACCCAGGCCAATCAATGGTACCTGTATTCCCGTTTCGCCTAATGGCCGATATTTCATAACACCTTCTCGCCTAATCAATTCAATTTAAGTCAACCCCGTTGACCATATCAGGTATAGTAGTAAAAATCAGCGGCTAACCGCTAGGTGTTTGCCGCTATTTGATATATAAATAATACTTTGAATCTATACTATTGCTTAAACGTCTGGGCGCTCTTAGACTTGTAAGCCAAATTTTAAATAAATTAGCCTATGTCATTAGAAACATCAGATAAGCAAAACGATCTTGACGGATCTGTGGGTCTAGTCAAGCCGCAAACGGTAGTTATAGAGCAGCCGCTCAAACTTGCCTGCGGTGTTATTTTGCCTAGCCATACATTAGTTTATGAAACCTATGGCACCCCCAATAAAGACAATACTAATGCCATCCTTATCTGCCATGCCCTTAGCGGCAATCATCATGCGGCTGGCATTTATGAGGGCGACGCCAAGCCCGGGTGGTGGGATCACTATATTGGCCCCGGCAAACCAATCGATAGCAATCGCTTCTTTATCGTATGCGTCAATAATATAGGCAGCTGCTTTGGTAGCACAGGTCCAACCTCAGAAAATCCTGAAACCGGTCAGCCTTTTGGCGCAGATTTTCCACCATTAAGAGCGCGCGATTGGGTAGCGTCACAACAATTGTTAATGGAGCATCTCAATATTGACTGTTGGGCGGCAGTCGTAGGCGGTAGCCTTGGCGGCATGCAAGCTATGCGCTGGTCGCTTGAGCATCCAGATAAGTTACAGCACGCTGTTGTTATCGCCTCATCTATGAAGCTAACGGCACAAAATATAGCCTTTAATGAAATTGCTCGAAAGGCGATAAAATCTGATACAGATTTCTGCGATGGCAATTATCTGCTGCAGAACAAAATCCCACATCGCGGACTGGCATTGGCGCGCATGATCGGGCATGTGACCTATTTGTCGGATGAATTAATGGGACAAAAATTTGGTCGGGATCTGAAAGCGGGCGATTTGCTACAGGGCAAAACAGAACCCGTTGAATTCCAAATTGAAAGCTATTTAAATTATCAGGGCGATAAGTTTTCTGATTTCTTTGACGCTAACTCTTACATTCTTATTACCAAGATGCTCGATTACTTTGATCTAGCCAGAGAGTACGACCACGACCCTGTAGCTGCATTTAGTCACGCCCAATGTAAATTCCTAGTGGTGTCATTTAGTAGCGATTGGCGTTTTTCTCCAGCCAGATCCAGAGAAATTACCGATGCGCTAATAGCCGCAGGCAAAGATGTTTCATATATTGCCATTGACTCAGATCATGGTCATGACGCATTTTTACTGCCAAATCAACGCTATCAAGAAGCGCTTAGAAGCTATCTAGCTAAGCTGGCAGACCACCTAGAGGGCGAACAATGAGTCACAATATCGACCTTATAAAACAGTGGATTGAGCCCCAGTCTCGCGTTTTGGATGTTGGCTGTGGAGATGGCTCGCTATTGGCAAGCCTTAGAGATCAGCGCAACGTTAAGGGCTATGGATTAGAAATCGACCCTACGTCCATCGCTAGCTGCGTCGAAAAAGGCGTTAATGTTATTGAGCAAGATCTTAACAAAGGTCTTAAAAACTTTGCTGACCAGAGCTTTGATACGGTTTTAATGACTCATACACTACAGGCTCTTCGCTATCCTCATTTGGTATTAGATGAAATTTTACGTATTGGAAGTAAAGGTATCGTCACTTTCCCTAATTTTGGCAATTGGCGCACCAGGGCTTATCTAAGTTTTCGCGGCAGAATGCCAGTAACTAAACAACTAGCCTATCAATGGTATGACACGCCTAACATTCATTTTTTTACCTATGCTGATTTTGAAGCACTGTGCAAAGAAAGAAATATTACTATTTTGCATCGCCAGTTTTTAGCCCATGGCTTCCCCGATTCTATGCTTAAATCCGTGTGGCCAAATCTATTTACCGAAACTGCGGTTTATCACCTAAGCCGTTAATTGATTGCCTGCAATAACCAGGGAGAAATTTTTAATGAAGTACCTGATACTACTATCAATGCTTCTAACCTCTTCGCTATCCGCAGAGGCCGTAAAGCAAAGCCACTATAAACAGCATGGCGATAGAAAAATTTTCTACAGCGCTTTTGATAGCTCGTTTATCGCGCCCGAAGTGGCTGTAGCCTATAATTTTGTCCGCGGAAAAGATAAGGGGCTAGTTAATATTGCTGTAGTAAAAACCCTAGGCCAAGGTGAACCGGCAAAAATTTCTGGTCAGGTTTTAAATATTTTTCAGCAATCACAGCAGCTTGAATTTGTGGCTATAAAAGAACAAAACAGTATCTACTACTTAGCACCTTTTGAATTTGAAAATGAGGACCTTTTAACCTTCAAAATAAGTGTTGATGATCTTGATCAAGGGCCCTACAGCTTTAAATTTCAAAAGAAAATGTACCATAACTAAACCGTGCTAAACGAGGCTTAAAAAGTGATAGCGATAAAAGATTTAGTTTTAGCCAGCGCCAACAAAGGCAAAATTAAAGAGCTACAAGACATGTTAGGAGGGCTGGGTATCAATATAATCCCTCAGCAGCAACTTGGCATTGAAGACACCGAAGAAACAGGCCTCACCTTTGTGGAAAACGCCATTCTAAAAGCGCGTCATGCGGCGCAAATATCTGGCCTGCCTGCCATTGCCGATGATTCGGGACTTGAAGTGGATTATTTAAAGGGCGCACCGGGCATCTATTCAGCGCGCTTTTCTGGCAAGGGCGCAACCGATCAAAGCAACCTCGATAAGCTAATGACCGAAATGCAAGATGCCCCCATTGGTAAGCGAAGCGCCAGATATCAGACGGTAATTGCCATTATGATGCATGGCACAGACCCCACACCCATCTTATGCCAAGGCACTTGGGAGGGGGAAATTGCCTTTGAAGAAAAAGGCAACGGGGGCTTTGGTTACGACCCCGTATTTAAGCCAATGGATGCCGACTGTCATGCCGCCGAGTTAGAAAAATCGGTAAAAAATACCATTAGCCATCGCGGCAAAGCCATTCATCAACTGCTCAAAACGCTTAGGTCACAAACCGCATAATGCTGGAACTACCGCCGCTATCACTGTATGTACATATTCCTTGGTGTATTAGAAAATGTCCTTATTGTGACTTCAACTCCCACGAAAGTGCGGACAAAATCCCCGAAAATGCTTATTTAGAGGCTCTTTTTCAGGATCTTAAAAATGACCTTCCGTGGGCGCAAAATAGAAAACTACATTCGATTTTCTTTGGCGGCGGCACACCCAGCCTGTTCTCTGCTGGCGCTATAGAAAAAATTATTCAGCAAGCTGAAACTCTGTTCGGCTTTGAAGATCAGATTGAAATCACATTAGAAGCCAATCCCGGCACCGCTGAGCAACAAAAATTTGCCGACTTTAACTCAGCGGGGGTCAATCGCCTCTCTATAGGCGTGCAAAGTTTTAATAATGATCACCTAAAAACTCTGGGGCGTATTCATGACGGAGACAATGCCCTAAGGGCAATTGAGATGGCTTATAACTCAGGGTTTGAGCGCTTTAACATTGATTTAATGCATGGATTGCCTGATCAGTCGCGCGAGGATGCAATAAGCGATCTAGACATAGCCATTAGAACAGGCGCAACCCATATATCTTGGTATCAATTGACCATTGAACCCAATACCGCTTTTTACTCCAAACCCCCGATTTTGCCGATTGAGGACCAACTTGCGGACATACAAGACCTAGGGCTGAAAACCTTAACGGATGCCGGCTTTTGTCAATATGAGATCTCCGCTTATGCGCGAAATGCCGAGTACTGCAAACACAACATTAATTATTGGCAGTTTGGAGACTATATTGGCATTGGAGCAGGCGCTCACGGCAAGATCAGCCTGCCTGATCAAAATCAAATTATTCGACCAGTAAAAACACGCCAACCCAAACATTATCTCAACCGTGAAATCACAGTATTAACATCAAACAATCCCATTGCCGAAGATCAATTAGCCCTGGAGTTTATGATGAATGGCTTACGACTTACTTCTGGCATAGGTAAAGACTTATTTGCCCGCCGCACTGGCCTTTCGCCAGAAGATATTTCTGCCAAAATAGCGCTATTAGTGCAAGAGGGATTGTTAAAACAACACCCCTCAGATTTCTGCACCACAGCTTTAGGCGCGCGCTTTCTAGATACCATATTGCAGAGGTTTTCTTAAATTTCTAACTTTAGGCGCTGTATTTTTTTGCTACAATAGAAAATTATTAATAAGAAATTAAATTCCCATTGGATATCAATAGCTCAAAAAACTCAGTGCCTGCGGAAACCGCAAAATTATTGCGACTGGCCACCTATGCCTCTGTCAGCGTGGCTGTATTTTTAATCACGGTAAAGCTAATTGCCTGGGGCCGCTCTGACTCGGTCAGCCTATTGGCCACGCTGGTAGACTCTGTGCTAGATGCCTTCGCCTCAATAATTAACTTAATTGCTGTTAGGCATGCCCTGACGCCAGCGGACAAAGAACACCGATTCGGTCATGGTAAAGCTGAAGCCCTTGCCGGCTTAAGCCAATCGCTCTTTATTGCTGGGTCTTCATTCTTTTTATTATTTGAGGCCGCACAGACATTTTTCAATCCAACGGAAATTAAACACGCCTTTGACGGAATTGTGGTTATGGTTATTTCAATTATTGCGACGCTAATATTAGTTAGCTTCCAGCAATATGTGATTAAAAAAACCCAATCTGTAGCCATTAGTGCCGATGCTCTTCATTATAAGTCTGATATTCTAATGAATATTGCTGTGATAATGGCCTTATGGCTTGCAACCATGGGCCTCAATATTTTTGATCCTATTATTGGGGCTCTTATTGCCTGTTATATTTTATACAGTGTTTGGAGTATCGTTAGCATCTCACTTGACCAACTGATGGATAGAGAGCTTAGCGATGATCTAAGAGCGAATATCAAGCAGACTGTTTTGGCTCACCCCCAGGCGCAGGGTATGCATGATTTGCGAACCCGACATTCTGGAACTATGACGTTTATTCAGTTTCACCTCGAAATTGAAGATGATCTAACGCTGGTTCAGGCGCACAATGTATCTGATGAAATAGAGCTTGAACTATTAAAAACCTACCCCGGTTCAGAGATTATTATTCATATTGATCCCAAATCAGTTGTAGGAAAAGAAACTGTCGCAACTTTTGAATAATGCGTTACCAATTAGTAGAAAATAAGGCACAGTATTATTTGGTGCAAGCTGGCGCCTAATGATATTATTGCGGCTATAAACAACAATGATTAATCCCCTGTTATTGGAGAAATTCCCAAATGAGTGACTCAATTGTCCATACAACCGATGCCAGCTTTGAAGCTGACGTACTTCAATCCGACTTGCCCACATTAGTAGATTTCTGGGCGCCCTGGTGCGGCCCGTGCAAAATGATTGCACCTATTCTTGATGAATTGGCTATTGAATATGCCGGCAAAATCAAAATTTGCAAAGTTGATGTAGATGGCAACCCAGAAAGCGCCGCTAAATTTAACGTTCGCGGTATACCGACTCTTCTAGTGTTTAAAAATGGCGCTGTGGAAGCGACTAAAGTAGGCGCTTTGTCTAAAGGACAGCTAACAGAGTTTGTAGACGGTCTTATCTAAGTGACTTGCGGCTCTCTCTGGAGCCGCAAAATTCAGCTTGCGTTTACAATCACAACCCTATAATCTTGTCTATGTTCCTTATCTAAGCCCTGTATTGCAAATAAAAAAACCAAGTGCCTACTGCGGCAATAGACTACACTCAAACACAATCAATCCTTGGCAAAGTCCGAGACAAAAATTTCTCCGAATTAAATATCCTAAGAACTTCCTATGAACCTATCAGAACTAAAGCAAAAACCCATTGATGAACTACTAGAAATGACTGCCTCCATGGGGCTAGACAACCTGGCGAGATCCCGTAAACAAGATATTATCTTTGCCCTACTCAAGCGTCATGCTAAAGGCGGCGAAGACATTTATGGTGATGGGGTACTTGAAATCTTGCCTGATGGCTTTGGCTTTTTGCGTTCTGCAGGTGCTTCTTATCTGGCGGGCCCGGATGATATTTATGTCTCCCCAAGCCAAATTAGACGCTTTAATCTGCGCACTGGTGACCGTATTGCTGGAAAAATTCGTCCACCTAAAGATGGTGAACGTTACTTTGCCATGCTTAAAGTCGACGAAATCAATTTTGATGCCCCAGAAAATGCTCGCAACAAAATCCTTTTTGAAAATCTAACGCCTCTTTTCCCTGATGAGCCACTCTTACTCGAAGCGGGCAATGGTTCGACGGAAGATCTTACGGGGCGTGTTATCGATCTCGTATCCCCTATTGGCAAGGGTCAACGCGGTCTAATTGTTGCACCGCCAAAAGCCGGCAAAACCATTATGATGCAGAATATTGCGCAATCAATTATTCGCAATAACCCAGAATGCTACATTATTGTTTTGCTAATTGATGAGCGCCCTGAAGAAGTAACAGAAATGCAGCGCACTGTGCGCGGCGAAGTCATTGCATCTACTTTTGATGAGCCGCCCAACCGCCACGTTCAAGTTGCTGAGATGGTTATCGAAAAAGCTAAACGTCTTGTAGAGCATAAAAAAGATGTGGTTATCTTGCTTGACTCAATTACCCGTCTTGCCCGAGCCTACAACACCGTTATCCCGTCTTCAGGCAAAGTATTGACCGGTGGTGTTGATGCCCATGCTCTGGAGAAGCCAAAACGATTCTTTGGTGCAGCGCGTAATATCGAAAATGGTGGCAGCTTGAGTATTATTGCTACGGCCCTGGTTGAAACCGGCTCAAAAATGGACGAAGTAATCTATGAAGAATTTAAGGGCACGGGTAATTTGGAGCTGATTCTCGATCGTAAAATTGCAGAAAAACGCGTTTATCCAGCTATCAATGTTCGCCGCTCAGGCACGCGTCGTGAAGACTTGCTAATGGATGAAGCTGAACTGCAGAGAGTTTGGATACTGCGTAAACTACTGCATGATATGGAAGATCTACCTGCTATCGAGTTTATGATAGAAAAACTCAAAGGTTTCAAAAGCAACGGTGAATTTTTTGGTGCAATGAAACGTAAATAGTTGGCAACCAGTTACTAATGTACTGACAATTATTGAGCCAGCCACATGAAACATTCTGATCTACGCAGTTTTATCTCATTCCTTGAGCAACAGGGTGAGCTGGTTCGTATCACACAAGAAGTAGACCCTGATCTCGAAATGACAGAGATCAGCGACCGCACCTTGCGCGCCAAGGGCCCCGCTCTTCTATTCGAAAACCCCAAAGGCTATTCAATGCCTGTTTTATGCAATCTTTTTGGTACGCCAAAACGAGTTGCTATGGGCATGGGGCAAGACTCCGTCTCCGCTCTTCGCGACGTTGGCGAGCTGTTAGCTTTTTTAAAACAGCCCGAGCCACCCAAAGACCTTCGCGACCTTTGGGATAAGCGCCATGATTTTAAGCAGGTGCTAAATATGCCTGTTAAAGTTGTCAAAAAAGCGCCCTGCCAAGAAGTTATTTTAGAGGGTGAACAGGTTGATTTAGGGCAGATACCTATACAAACTTGCTGGCCAGGGGATGCTGCACCTCTAATAACATGGCCTCTAGTGATTACTCGCGGGCCGGACAAAGCGCGACAAAACTTGGGCATCTACCGTATGCAAAAGCTAGCCAAAAATAAGCTGATTATGCGCTGGCTGGCGCACCGTGGTGGCGCCCTAGACTATAGGGATTGGCAGATAAAGCACCCAGGCAAGCCCTACCCGGTGGCGATTGCTCTCGGAGCAGACCCAGCGACCACCTTAGGCGCGGTTACACCAGTTCCCGATAGCCTGTCTGAATACGCTTTTGCCGGCCTTTTGCGCGGCGAGAAAACCGCAGTTGTAAACTGTATTGGCAGCGATCTTCAGGTGCCTGCAACGGCAGAAATTATTCTCGAAGGCTATTTACAGCCAGGCGAAGAAGCTGATGAGGGTCCTTTTGGCGACCACACCGGCTATTACAACGAGGTTGAACGCTTTCCAGTGCTTACCGTTGAGCGCATCACCCACCGCAAACAACCCATATACCACAGTACCTATACCGGGAGACCGCCCGATGAGCCAGCTATTTTAGGCGTTGCGCTAAACGAGGTATTTGTGCCTATTTTGCAAAAGCAATTTCCTGAAATTACCGATTTTTATCTTCCTGCTGAGGGCTGCTCTTACCGCATGGCTGTGGTTAGCATGAAGAAGCAATTCCCAGGACATGCTAAACGTGTAATGATGGGTGTTTGGTCTTTTTTGCGCCAATTTATGTACACCAAATTTATTATTGTTACCGATGAAGATATAGATATTCGCAATTGGGAAGATGTGATCTGGGCCATCACTACTCGCATGGACCCCACCCGCGACACGGTAATGATTGATAATACGCCAATAGACTACCTCGATTTTGCCTCCCCAGTATCTGGCCTAGGTTCAAAAATGGGATTAGATGCAACCAACAAAATGCCTGGCGAAACCCATCGTGAATGGGGCGAGCCTATACAAATGGATAAACAGATTAAGCAGCGTATTGATGCGCTATGGAGCGAGCTAGGAATTAGCTCTACGGAATAACCCTGCTTTAAACTTGCATCCCACGAGCGAGAAGATTAAGTTGTCAGTGTTTAGGCAACATTGTCTTAGAGGCTATAAGTGAATAATAATAATCGCGGGCAGTTTTATCTTTTTACCCAACGTCGTTTTTTGCCGTTTTTTATTACCCAATTTCTTGGCGCACTAAATGACAATTTATTTAAAAATGCCCTATTGGTCATCGTGGTTAGCACAGCGATTAAAGCCACCGACAGCAGTACAAACTTTGTAACCAACCTTGCCGCCGGCTTATTTATTTTGCCGTTTTTCTTATTTTCCACTTTGGCTGGCCATCTCGCGGACCGCTTTGACAAAGCCTATTTAATTCGACGCATTAAATTTGCTGAAATTATATTGATGCTGGCCGGTTGCTTTTCCCTATGGCAGGCCAATATAAACCTGATGCTGGGGGTGCTATTTCTATTAGGAACCCAATCAGCGTTTTTTGGTCCGATAAAATATGCCATTATTCCGCAACATGTTGATAGCAACGAATTACTCGCTGCTAATGCCCAGGTGGGCATGGGAACCTTTGTATCCATATTACTTGGCACCCTGATTGGAGGCTGGCTGGTAACTGTCCCTCATGGCACAATGCAGTTAGGTGCATTAATTATATTAGTCGCTATTATTGGCTGGATCAGCAGCTGCCAAATACCAAAAGCACCACCGGAGAAAATAACTTCTGAGATTAGGATTTCATTTAACCCTTTGCGCGAAACGGCTTTTAACTATAGCTTAGCAAAGCAGAATAAAACTGTAATTTACTGCATTTTTTCTAGCTCATGGTTTTGGCTATATGGTGCATGCTTTTTAACTCAGGTACCCAATTTTTCAGTGGCCATTTTAGGTGGCGACCCCAAATTAATATCGATTTTGCTTGGTAGCTTTATTATTGGTGTAGCTATTGGCTCCCTATGCTGTAACCGACTTTCACGAGGGCAAGTTGAACCCGGATTAGTGCCAATCGGTGCATTAGGCCTGAGTCTTTTTGCTATTGATCTGTATTTTTCCTCTAACTACTATGCCGCTATAAATCCTAGCGACAACAGCATAGCGCCTATAGCCTTTTTATCCATGATGTCAGGCCTGAGAATACTGGCTGATTTATTATTTATTGGGCTTTTTGGCGGCTTATTTATCGTGCCTATTTATGCCATGATACAGCGCAATACTGACGGCAAAATCCGAGCCAGAGTGCTTTCTGTAAACAACATTTTTAATGCGTTATTTATGGTGGCCGGCAGCCTTTTAGGCATGCTGTTTTTAAGCCAACTGGGCTGGACTATTCCCCAGTTCTTTTTACTTCTGGCATGCTTCAATCTCACTTATATGGCAGCCATCTTCTATTTCGAGCCGGCCTTTATCCAAGCCCTTAAGCTATGGGCAAAACCCAAGCCATAGGTAAAGAGTAAATAAAACTTATAAGCCCGACAATAACTGGTAATAATTAACTTTTTATCATTACAGCGTATGGGTTAAACTAACTGCTAAATCAAAGGTTTTGTCACGGCTAACTCATGGTTCAATATATTTTACAAAGGTCGGACGGCCTCTATCTTGGCAAAGATTTAAGCTGGGCCGATAATAATAATTCGCTTTTTCATTCCGAGCATCAAGATGTTGCATTGAATAAACTTATTGAGCTCAACGCAAAGGATATAGCGCTTAGGGCCAAGGTAATAGCCTGTAACCTTGACGCCAGTGGCAACATTATTTGTGACAATTCATTAGAAATAGCCTAGTTGAGAGCAATATGGCATCTTTAACTGATCGCTTAGCAATATTTGACAGTCCGAAAACAAGAAAATATTTGCGCGATATTGTTCGCGGTATCGAAAAGGAGAGCCTTCGAGTTTCGCCAAGTGGACATATTGCCAATACGCAACACCCGAAAGCACTGGGTTCAGCCCTGAAACACCCTTCAATCACTACCGATTATTCCGAGGCTTTATTGGAGTTTATTACTGCACCTTCCTGCTCTATAGAACAGGTGCTAAACGAGCTTAATGATATTCACCGATTTACCTATCGCCAGATTGGCGACGAGCTACTCTGGGCTAGCAGCATGCCCTGCCAGCTTGGGGCTGATGACCAAATCCCAATAGCTAAGTATGGCTCTTCAAATATAGCCACCATGAAGCAAGTATACCGACTGGGTCTTGGCCATAGATATGGTCGCGCTATGCAAACTATTGCAGGGATTCACTATAATTTTTCTGTGCCTGACAAACTTTGGCTAGAATTACAGAGCCAACAGCAAAATACCCAATCATTACAAGATTTTAAATCTGCGGGTTATTTTCACCTTATTCGTAATTTTCGCCGCTATGCATGGTTGCTGCTCTATCTTTTGGGCGCCGCACCCGCCGTCTGCCGGAGTTTTGTCGCTAATCGTGATCACAAGTTAGCCCCTGTGGGACAAGACGATCACAGTCTGCACCAGCCCTATGCCACCTCACTGCGCATGGGCGATCTCGGCTATCAAAGTCAGGCGCAAAGCTGTGTGGATATTTCCTACAATAGCTTAACAGAATATGTCACATCTCTTAAAAGGGCATTAGTACAGCCCTACAAAGCCTATGACGATATTGGGCTGAAAGATGAGCAGGGTAACTATAAGCAGCTCAATACGCACCTGTTACAAATTGAAAATGAGTTTTATAGCTCTATAAGACCCAAGCGTACTGCAACCTCTGGAGAAACTCCTTTGCAAGCCCTGCAACAGGGCGGAGTAGAATATATTGAGGTTCGCTGCCTTGATGTAAACCCTCTTCTTGCATGCGGTATTGATGCGCAAACAATTCGATTCTTGGATACCTTTCTTTTATTCTGCCTTTTAGCTGAAAGCGGCCCAAATACAAGTTGCGAATCAGCAGAAATAGCTGAAAATATGTTACGTGTTGTTTATCAGGGTCGCGACCCTGAGCTGAAGCTTGAACGAAATAAGTCCAAACTCAAACTGTCGGACTGGGGTGGTGATTTACTCTCGAAAATGCAACCAGTGGCTGAACAATTGAATATAGCCCATGGTAATCAGCACTACCTTGAGGCACTCAATACTATGCAGTCCGCTCTATTAGATTCAAGCATTACCCCTTCGGCATCTATGTTAACTGAGATGCAGGACAATAATGAAACATACTACCGCATGGCCATGCGCAAGGCACAAGAGCATAGAGAGTTCTTTCTAAGTGGCGAGCTTGATACAGCCATAACAGAACATTACCGTCATCTTGCGGCGGTGTCTCAGAAGCAACAAGCCAGCGAAGAAAAAAAAGATCAACTTTCATTTGATAAGTATTTAGCTGATTATTGGAAGGCCTCAAAAACTACGCCGTAAATTGATCAAATGATATACAATTGCCGAATCACAATTCTGGGAAATACCTATGCAGCTACCAAGCCATAGAGCTTTAAACGCGCTCCAAGCCCTTACAGGAATTCTTTTAATTTTTGTTGCTGTGTTTTATTTTCAAAATCATTTACAGCTAGAACCCTGCTATCTATGTATTACCCAGCGTGTATTTGTGATTGCAATCGCTCTCGTTTGCGCCTTTGCCGTATGGCACAACCCGGGACAGCGCGGACAAAAAACCTACGCTAGCATATCCACAATACTGGCAGTTATTGGCAGTTATTTCTCGCTGAAACAACTTTGGCTACAGGGCTTACCTGAAGATCAGGTGCCAGCATGTGGCGTTCCAGTTGATTACTTGTTCGACGTTTTCTCCTTATCCGAAGCATTATCACACCTACTTAAAGGCGATGGAAACTGTGCTGAAGTGCAGTGGCAATTGCTTGGCCTTAGCATGCCTGGCTGGGTTCTTGTTGCCTTTGTTGGCTATGCGCTCTTAGGTATTTTTCAGCTTATTCGCAAGGCATAAAGCTATAGGCTATTAAATAAAACTTTTCCATTTCCAGTATTAAGAGTAAGCTATTAAAGAAAAAATGGACTATGGAAACTTTTATGGAAGACAAAAATTTAAAGCCCAATGAATTTTGGCCCTGGGTACACGAACGCATAAAACACTGGCTTGAAGCTCGTCGCATGCTTCTTGTTACCTTTTGTGAACTCAGTAACATCGAAGATTTTCATGATGATGACCTTGCTCAAGGTCGTCTATTGCAAACCTTTTGCCAGCAACTTGTTGATTATATTTCAGAGGGACACTTTGAAATTTTTGAGCAGCTTATAAACGAAGGGCATTTATTTAATGATGCCGAAGCCTTAGCTTCAGGAAAAAAACTTCTGCCCGCTATCTACGCTCTTACTGATCTTATATTGGACTTCAATGATAAGTATTTGGCCACCGATGACCTATCTTCTGTGGCTATTGATCTATCAAATCTAGGAGAGCATATGGCTCAAAGGTTTGAAATAGAGGACAATATGGTGAATATCTTGCACAGTGCCCACTATCAACAGGTACTAATCTCTAAAAAGCCTATTAATTAAAATCGTCACAAAAAAAGCCTCGCTAAAGAACGAGGCTTTCAGTAAAGCTTGAACAATGTTAACCCTTTTCAGGCTTTTTCACATCCGCTTGCAGTAATTCAACCTCAAAAATCAACACTGCATTTGGCCCTATAGGTCCCTGACCACCGGCACCGTAACCCAAATCTGCAGGAATATATAGCTCCCACTTAGAACCCTCAGGCATTAACTGCAAAGCCTCTGTCCAGCCAGGAATAACCTGTGTCACACCAAATTTAACTGGAGCGCCGCGCTTGATAGAGCTATCAAACTCAGTGCCATCTAAAAGCTTGCCCGCATAATGCACTTCAACAGTACTTTTATCGCCCGGTTTAGGCCCAGTCCCTGCAGTAATTACTTTATATTGAAGCCCAGATTCAGTTGTTACAACACCCTCTTTGGCACCATTTGCCTCAAGGAAGGCCGCCCCTTCTTTTAAATTAGCTGCTGACTCAAGTTCAGCGGCTTCCTGCTCTACTTTTTGCATTTCTTCTCGCTTAGCCATCATTTGTTTTTGAAATTCTTGGATAACCTTGGTGGTCTCCTCGTCATCAAGCTTAGACTCCAGCTTATCAAAACCGTCAGAAAAACCCTGCTGATAAGCCGCAAGATCTAGATCTATACCTGTAGACCCTATACCTTTTCCATTTTCTATACCCATTAGATAACTGACTTTTTGATCTTGAGTCTCTATTACAGCCATTTCAGGCTCCACTACTTTGTCATGACCACAGGCGGTAATTCCCAGTGCAATCATTGAAACCAGGCTAATTTTTTTCATCTTGTATTCCTAATAAATTAAGTTAAATTTTCTATTAAATAGTTTAGGCTATTTTTTAGACTAAACAACCTTTAAATAGTTCGTTACCACTATAATTGTGTTCTCAATAGTCACTTAAAGCACTCTCTGTGCCATAAGATCCCATACGCCATGACCGAGCTTTTCTCCACGCCGCTCAAATTTAGTCAGCGGTCTAAAGTCAGGTCTCGGCATATAATCTTCTGCCAAATTTTCAAAGCCCTCGGCCTCGCTGATTAGTTCCAGCATCTGCTCGGCATAGGGTTGCCAATCTGTTGCCATATGCAGAACCCCGCTTAATTGCAGTTTTTGACGGATTAATTGTAAAAATTTAGGCTGAATAATGCGTCGTTTATTATGCTTCTTTTTATGCCAGGGGTCTGGAAAATATATCTGCACCCTATCCAAACTATTATCTGCAAAGCATTCATTTAGAACATCAGTTGCATCGGCAAGATAAACTTTTAAGTTGGTTAACTGTTTTTCTTCAGCAGCATTTATTAGGCTTCCTACACCCGGCGGATGAACCTCTATTCCAATAAAATCGGTTTCCGGCTGTGCTTCTACCATTTCAAGCAACGAGCCGCCCATGCCAAAACCTATTTCAACAACCTTGGGGTTATCCCGACCAAATAGTGCATTTATATCTACCATGCCATCGGCTAAATGCAGGCCATAGGAGTCCCAACCCGACTCAAACGCTGTTCGCTGCGCCTTGGTCATACGGCCGGCTCTTACCACAAAGCTACGAATAGTTTTATCGCGATATTCTGGTTTAATTTCCATCTAATTTTCTCTTATTGCAGCTAGCAGTAACATTATCCAGCCAATCATAAATGATAACCCGCCCAACGGGGTAATTATGGCTAACTTTGAAATATTCGTCGCAATAAGCACGTACAGAGAGCCGCAAAAAAGAATAATTCCTAGGAGGAAAAAGCCTGCAGCATATTTTTTCCAGCGCGGCGCTAATAACTTATCATCGATACAGATAAGGCCAAATAATGCGAGAGTATGAAATATGTGGTACTCGACCGCAGTATTGAAGGTTTCAATGCGTTGGGCTGTTAAAATGCCCTCCAACACATGGGCAGTAAAAGCGCCTAGAAGAACTGACAGCAGCCCATTAACTGCTATAACTTTTATCCAAAATAATTTATTCATAGGTATAAAAAAACCGCACAGTTACAACTCTAGAGTGCGGTTTTATCAATTTCTTAGTTGATTAGGCTTCCATAGCGGCGCGAACTTTTGTCATAGCATTTTTTTCAAGTTGGCGAATTCTTTCTGCTGAGACACCATACTCATCCGCCAGCTGGTGGAGTGTCGCCTTATTATCGTCAAGCCAGCGTCGTTGGAGTATATCCTGGCTTCTCTGATCTAGCGCTTTAACGGCCGATCCAAGACGCAAGTTACTATCACTTTCAAAATTCTGCTTTTCAATTTGCTCTGCCGGATCTGCGCTTTTATCTTCAAGGTACAGCGCCGGAGCATAAACCGGCTTGTTATCATCATCTTCATCGTCGGGCGCATCAAAACAAGCATCATGAGCTGAAAGGCGCATTTCCATTTCCATGACATCTTTGACTTCAACGCCTAAATCATCGGCAACCGCCTGCGCTTCGTCAGCAGAAAGCCATTGCAGCTGCTTTTTGGCACTGCGAAGATTAAAGAATAATTTGCGTTGAGACTTAGTGGTAGCAACCTTAACGATTCTCCAGTTGCGAAGAATAAATTCATGAATCTCGGCCTTAATCCAGTGCACTGCAAAGGACACCAGACGGGCTCCCTTTTCTGGGTTAAACCGCTTAACCGCCTTCATTAACCCCACATTGCCCTCTTGGATTAGGTCGCCTAGTGGTAGGCCATAACCGTTGTAAGATCGGGCAATATGAACAACGAATCGCAGATGGGACATAACGAGTCGTCGTGCAGCATCAAGATCATCCTGGTAGTACAGCGCTTCGCCAAGCTCGCGCTCTTCATCCAAGGTTAAGATTGGCACAGTAGCAGTCCCCTGAATGTAGGCATTCAGGTTAGCGCCAGGACTCATCCAATCCATTGTTTGTAGCGAATTGCTCATACTAAAATAATCTCAGGTCTCAGCCACCCATTATAGCATTATTATTCAAATAGTGCCTAATTCGGAGAAATTCAAGTCTATAACCAAGTTTACGACTCTATTTCTATCTTGGTTTGATATCTTTAAGATGTTTTCCCACCGCCAGCCATGAACCACAAAGTCCGAGCCCAGCACCTACTGCAATCAATGCCATAGAGCCTTTTAATCCAGGACCTAGCAGCCTAAATTGTCCGCCATAAAGATCGCTAAGCTGAGCGACAGAAGCTCCCAGCCACCAAAAGCCAATCACTAAAACAAATACAGCACCCATGGCGCCGATTAGACCCATCAGCATACCAGAATACAAAAAAGGTCTTCTAACATAGGCATCGGTGCCGCCGACCAACTTAACCACAATAATTTCTTCGCGGCGATTGTGAATCGCTAATCTAATGCTATTGCCAATAATCACTAACACCCCTAAGCCTAATGCAGCACCCAGCGCCAATACAATTTTTTGCCCTATTTGCGCCAAGCTTCTTAATCGCTGCAGCCACAACATGTCAATATGCACGTCTTCGAGGCGGTCTATTTGACTTATTTTTGCCAACAGCTGTTGCACTTGATCAGTCATCATTGGCTCAGAAATTTGCGGATCAATTACAAATACCGGTGGCAATGGATTGCTTTCTAAGTGATTAAGCGCCGCGCCAAAACCAGAGTTTTGAGTAAATTCCTGCATAGCCTGCTCGGGTGAAATATAAACCAACGAGGCAACTTCTGGCATCAATTGCAGCTGACCTTGAATACTGGCAATCTGTTCGTTGCTGGCATTAATATCTACATAGGCGGTGATTTGAGAAAAGGATTCAAAACTATTCTCAAATTGTCGCGTATTTTCAAGCGCTAAGAAAAGCGTCGCTGGCAGTGATAACGCAATGGCTATCACTAAACTGGTCAGTATTGTTTGCAATGGGTCCTGAAAAAGCCTTTTAAAACTGTCTTGAAAGGCATGTGAATGGTGACCTAGACTAGCTTTTACAACAACTCCAACCCCAACCCTTGCTCCGATAGCACCACGCCGATTTTTTGCGCTAGATGACTGAGCCATAGGTGCCTCCATCATCCGCCACCATCCCCTGATGCAAACGAATTATTCTACAATTCATTTGATTGATTAGTTCAATATCATGGGTAGCAATTAATACCGTAACCCCTACGTCCTGAAAGCGTCTGAACAGCGCCATAATCTCCGCCGATAATGCTGGATCAAGATTTCCCGTTGGCTCATCCGCTAACAGTATTCGAGGCTTGTGAACCACCGCCCGAGCAATGCCCACTCGCTGTTGCTCGCCCCCGGAAAGCATCGTCGGGCTATGTCGCTCTTTCGACAACAAGCCCACAGCGTCCAATGCCGCGCGAACTCGACGACCAATTTCTTTGCGCGGCTGCCCCGCGACTTGCAGCGGCAATGCCACATTGTCGTAGACACTGCGATCCATTAATAATTGGTGGTCTTGAAAAACAACGCCTAACTGGCGACGATAACTGGGAATTTTACTATTAGCCAAGCGATTTATATTTTTGCCATTAATTAGCAAAGTGCCTGAACTGGGGCGTTCCAGAAGCATTAACAGCTTGAGTAATGTGCTTTTTCCGGCACCAGAATGGCCGGTTAAAAAGGCAAGTTCGCCGGCATCCATATGCAAATTGATACTCTTGAGCACTTCGTCACCCCCTGAGTAACGCTTGCTGAGATTATCAAAATGAATCATCGCTTATTCGCCTTCCTCAGCGCCCATTAATGCTTCTATAAAATCACTGGCAACAAACGATTGAAGATCATCCTGCCCCTCCCCGACACCAATATAACGTATGGGTGTTGCAAACTGCTCGGCAAGTGCAAAAATAACACCGCCCTTGGCGGTGCCATCTAATTTGGTTAGCGCAATACCAGATACGCCAACGGACTGAGTAAATTGGCTCATTTGAGCAACGGCATTTTGACCCGTGCCTGCATCAAGCACCAATAACACTTCATGCGGCGCGGCACTATCAAGCTTTCCAGCCACGCGTTTAACTTTTTCTAGCTCTTCCATAAGGTTACTTTTGTTATGCAGCCTTCCCGCCGTATCTGCAATAACCACATCAATACCGCGATGTTTAGCGGCCTGAATCGCATCAAAGATAACCGAGGCACTATCCGCACCCGTATGTTGCGCCACAACAGGTATCTGGTTGCGCTCTCCCCATGCTTGAAGCTGCTCCACAGCGGCGGCTCTAAAGGTGTCACCGGCGGCCAAAAGCACCGATTTGCCCTGCTGTTTTAAGCGATTGGCTATTTTTCCAATCGTCGTTGTTTTACCTACACCATTTACCCCAACCACCAAAATCACATAGGGACCATTGTCTGACTCTGGACTCAGGGCCATTTCACAGGGCTGGAGCTTGGCATGTAATAATTTCTTAAGCGCGGAATGAAGTGCTGCGCCATCTTGGAGCTGATTTCGTTTAACTTGCTCGGTAAGTTGTTTAATTATGGACTCCGTAACCTCAATGCCGACATCGGCGACTAGTAACAGGGTTTCCAGCTCTTCTAGAATGTCTGCATCTATAACTTTTTTGCCAAGAAATAAACTGCCAAAACCACTGCTGGTTCGCGCCAACGCCTTGCGCATTCGCCCGATAAATGTCTGAGTTGTTTTTTTCTCGCCAGAAGCCTGTTGGTCTTCGCCTTCCAGCAAATCGTTACTTTCAGTCTCTGAATTATTGCGTTTAAAGCGATCAAAAAAAGATTTTTTCTGCGGCTGCTCCATTGATTCAAAAACTCCAATTACAAAAAGGTGGGTTTACAGAGTGGTTAGTATCTAGTGTATCCTATCCCTGACAGCAGTCCCATAAAAATGGGCGTAAATAATTATTCTATATGAGGCTTTTCATTGGCGAGAAAACTATCTGCCCAAAAATCGCCGTTGGTGCGGCTTATTGGCGGTAAATGGCGTAGTAGGCAGCTAAAATTTACTGCTACTAATGGCTTGCGTCCAACCGGAAGCCGTATTAGGGAAACTCTATTCAACTGGCTGGCATCTTATATAGAGGGTGCTAGATGCCTCGATCTATTTGCCGGCTCGGGAGCCCTGTGTTTTGAAGCCCTGTCTAGAGGGGCGCAAAACTGTACTGCTCTTGAAAACAATAGGTCTGCCATTGAACATCTAAACGCCAACAAAACTCTGCTCGATGCTATTAACCTTGAGGTTATCGCCACAGACACCCGCAATTTTCTAAAGGCTAATACAGCACCCCATCAATATGATGTGGTTTTTTTGGATCCTCCTTTCGAGCAAAAATTACACGCTGTGATTGCGCAGCTATTAACTGAAGGCAACTGGCTGGCATCAAATGCACTAATATACTGTGAACTGCCGGCAACAGCGCCTCACTTTATGCCGCCAAACTGGCAACTTTTGAAAGACAAAACTGCAGGAAACGTGCGCTTTTGCCTTTTTACATACATTGAGCAAAGTGATTTTATTCAGTAATATGCTGACCCTTAATCTAGCAGCTAGAGTGCAAAACCTATGAAAACAATCGTTTATCCAGGCACCTTCGATCCAATTACCAATGGTCATATTGACTTGGTGGAGCGCGCATCTAGGCTGTTTGGAAAGGTAGTGATCGGGATTGCCAGCAGTCGCCAAAAAAGCCCTCTTTTCACTATAGAAGAAAGGATCACGCTTGCTAGGGAATGCTTAGAGCATGTGCCCAATGTAGAGATTTATGGCTTTAATAGCCTGCTTGTGGATTTCGTTAAAAAATATAATGCTGATGCCATTATGCGCGGTTTGCGCGCTGTATCTGACTTTGAATACGAATTTCAGCTGGCTAATATGAATCGCGCACTATCGCCCGAAATTGAAAGTATTTTCTTAACCCCTTCAGAGAAGTTTTCTTATATTTCCTCATCTCTAGTAAGAGAAATTTCATCGCTCAAGGGCGATGTGTCACAATTTGTGCCTGCCAATGTGGCTGAGGCTCTTGCGGAAAGACTTCAACAGTCCTAGATTTCAATCTTAGCTTTGACATTTGGGGCAAAAAACTGAACTTCGCTGCCCTAGGCGAAGCTCCTTAAGAATAGCTTTACACCGATTGCAGGACTCTCCCGCCCTGCCATAAACATCAAGTGATTGCTGAAAGTAGCCCGGCTGGCCTTCACTGTTTACAAAGTCACGCAATGTTGTGCCTCCCTGAAAAATGGCTGCTGCTAGCACCTGTTTAATATTCTCTGCCAGCAAGCTATAGCGTTTTTTTGAGATATTGCCGGCCGCTCGATCGGGCCTGATACCACTGCGAAAAAGGGCCTCAGACGCATAAATATTGCCCACACCCACAACCACTGAATTAGTCATAATAAAGGGCTTAACTGCCATTTTGCGGTTGCGCGAGTGACTGTACAATCGATCACCATCAAACTCATTAGATAGGGGTTCAGGTCCTAGATTAGCCAATTGTGGATGCTCGGATGACGCCCAAAGCCAGCAACCAAATCGACGAGGATCGTGATAACGAAGTGCTTTGTGGTTTGCGAGTTTCATTTCAATATGGTCGTGCTTGCGCCATGGCGTCGATGGATCGACAACTCTCAGGCTGCCACTCATTCCCAGATGGATTAAAATCGATCCCCTATCTAAATGCAGAATGATATATTTTGCTCGTCGCGTTAACTGCCTTACCCTTTGCCCAGCCGCTATCTGTTGGATATTATCGGTAACAGGCCAGCGTAAGCTAGGCTGACGAACTGTTAAATCAATGATTTTGTGACCCTTTACATGGGGCGCTACTCCCTGGAGTGTGGTCTCTACTTCTGGCAATTCAGGCATATTATTAAAAGTCACTGAAAGTGAAATGCTGTGGCTAAGAAGTCTAGAATAGCATATAAAATAAGCAATCTTCACACAGGAATAACTAGTAATTTTTTTAAATTAAAGTAGAATCCTCAGCAGTATTAAAGACAGACTGATAGGGGCTTGAATAAAAAAATGGCTTTAGGAAAAAGACGCAAAGGAGAAGATGATTCTCAAATTGATCTAACACCCATGTTGGATGTGGTGTTTATCATGCTTATTTTCTTTATTGTGACTGCTTCTTTCGTCAATGAAACCGGCCTTAATGTTGATCGTCCACCTACCACAGACCAGCCACCGCCCGACTCGGCAAATACTAATATTGTATTTCGTGTCTCTGAGAGTAACGAAATTATTCTTGAGGGTCGCAGAATCGATATACGTTCAGTGCGCGCCAATGTCGAGCGCTTACATGCTGAAAAGCCTGAAGCCAAAGTGGTAATTAACTCCCATCCTAAAGCTAAAACTGAAATCTTTGTGATGATTTCTGATCAGGCTAGAGAAGCGGGCGTTTACAATATTTCACTCTCTACCGATTAGCTATTTCGCCCTAGCTGGCAATAAACCTAACTCTATATCAAGCGCCCTAAAGCCTTGCTTTTAAATGTGGCTGTGCGATTATAAGTCTAGAATAACAAAACAACTTATAAACATAGCTGTCAATTAGAGCAAAGCATGACCAAGCTAGCTGGTAACTCTGTCTTACACATTAAACAAAGCCTTCCTGCATTTGGCAAGATTACCGAGCAGTCACCTCCTTTGGACTGGCTTGAATCCTATTTATCCCTATACAAACTTCCAATTCCAACCAGTGCATTAGATTTTTACTGTGGCGCTATAGAAGTAAACCAGCAATCTATATTTACTGCCGCTTGGGAGCCCTCTCGTGCCGAGGGTACGGCAATTATTGTGCATGGCTACTTAGATAATTTGGGTCTATTTGGTCATCTTATAGACTATCTATTGGCGCAAAATTTGACGGTGGTCTGTTTTGACTTGCCTGGCCTTGGCCTTTCTGCGGGAGAGAGCGCCTTTATTGACGACTTTTCGGACTACACCTCTGTACTAGACGCCATACTTTCACTTTGTAACCAGCAATTTACTGCGCCCTTTTATGGTTTTGGCCAAAGCACTGGGGGCGCTATCTTATTAAAGCATTTGCTGGATAATGAGTCTGCTGGCGATTATCCATTCCACTCCCTCAATTTGCTTGCCCCTCTGCTTCACCCAAAAGGATGGTGGCTTAATCGACATTTTTTGCCATTTGTTAAGCCATTTAGAAAATCATTGAAGCGTCGTTTTGGCCTCAGCTCACACGACGAGAAATTCTTAGCCTTTATTCGTCAACAGGATGTTTTTCAACCTAAGACTATGCCAATACCCTGGTTTATTGCTGCGGATAAATGGGCTCGAGAGTTTGAAACCTGTAATGGTAGCAACTTTGCGGTTAATGTGATTCAGGGTACTGGCGATACTACCCTTGACTGGAAATACAATCTTAGGGTGTTTAAGCAAAAACTGCCCAATATGAAAGTAAGTATTATTGATGGGGCCTACCATCATATGGCAAATGAAATTTCGGACATCCGGCGGCATATTTTTAATGCCATAGACCTTAGATAACAGATATCTTCTAGCGTCCGTATACCAGCTCCGGCAACCATGTTGCTATCTGCGGCCAAATTGCCAACATTATCATTAATACGAGCTGCATAAAGATAAATGGGATTACCCCGCGATACATAGCTGTAGTTTCCACTGTCGCAGGAGCTACGCCACGCAAATAAAATAACGCAAAGCCAAAGGGAGGGGTCAAAAATGAGGTTTGTAAATTAATCGCTATCATCACCCCAAGCCAAATGGGATCAAGCCCCATGGCTAAAAGAACTGGGCCGACAATGGGCACTACTACAAAGGTAATCTCAATAAAATCAAGTATAAAGCCCAATAAGAAAATAACTAGCATCACCAAAATAGTGGCAGAGACAACGCCGCCAGGAAGGCTGGCAAAAAATTGCTCAACAATTTCTTCGCCGCCAAACCCGCGAAATACCAGAGAAAATACCGCTGCACCCATTAAAATCAAAAATACCATTGAGGTGACCTGTGCCGTACCCTGAGCTACTTCTCGCAATCGAGACAGGTTTAAGCGGCCCTTGAATGCAGCCAATACAATAGCACCAAATGCACCTACTCCGGCCGCCTCTGTGGGCGTGGCTGCACCGGCAAGGATTGATCCCAACACAGCAATAATCAAGCACACCGGCGGCAGTAAATCCTGCAGTAGCTTTAAAAATTGAGCTTTATCATGACTGCTTGTTTTAGTCTGCGGGATTTCCAGTTTAGGCCGCGCCATTAAAACTACATAGCTAATATAAAAAATAACCAGTATTAATCCTGGAATAATCGCACCCACAAATAGGTCGCCAATGGATACAGTTTTTGGCGTGAAGATCCCCATATTTAACTGCGCCTGCTGATAGGCACTGGACAGGGTATCACCCAACAAAACTAGGGCTATAGAGGGCGGAATAATTTGCCCGAGGGTTCCTGTGGCAGCAATAATGCCTGTGGCCTGAGAGGATGAATAGCCCCTATTCAACATAGTTGGCAATGACATAAGACCCATAGTCACCACAGTGGCACCAACAATACCGGTGCTGGCTGCCAACAGAGCACCAACCAAAACTACCGAAACACCTAAGCCACTGCGAAATCTGCCAAATAAGGCAGCCATACTCCCCAATAAATCTTCTGCTAAGCGGGATTTTTCTAGCATAATGCCCATAAGAACAAACAGCGGCACCGCAATCAGGGTGCCATTTTGCATTATGCCAAACAGACGATTGGGCAAAGCCTGTAAATATGCTGGATCAAAATGCCCCGCGAACATACCGGCAAAAGCAAATAACAAGGCTATGCCGGCTAGGGAAAATGCCACAGGGTAGCCTGCCATCAAAACCGCGCAAACGGTTAAAAACATAATAAAGGGAATCCATTCAGCCATTAATTTGCTCCCTCAGTGGCTGTGCTAATTTTCGCTTTTTTTAGTACTGCAATACTTTCTATAATTTGCGCTACACCCTGTAATCCCAGAGTAACTGGCATAATAACCATTAGGGTTTTTAGCAGGTACACCGCCGCTATGCCGCCAGTTTCAGATGAGGTCTCTTTAATTGACCAGCTGGCCATAACATAGTCCCAGCTACCCAATAGAATTAAGCCGCAAAAAGGTAAAAGAAATAAAGTCGCACCGATCAGATCAATTAATGCCTTGCGCCGTGGTGAAAATTCACGGTAAAAAATATCTACCCGAACATGGCCGCCACGCTGCAGTGTAAAAGCCAAGCCAAGCATAAAGATAATGGCGTGAACATAGCTTACGGACTCTTGAATAGCGATTGAACCAATGCCCAATAAATATCGGGATAGCACCACTGTGATAACTAGCGCAACCAACAGTAGGGTTAACCATGAAATCATTTGTCCAACTCTATCATTTAGTTGGTTAATGCACTTTGCAATTTTTAATAATAAGCTCATTTGCCTATTCTACCTGATAATTTTTAATCTGCTGTAGCTTAGGTAAATTCATTTTAAATTTTTTATGCGATTAGCTTAAAATAGCGGTCTATTTTTAAATAAGACCAAAAATAACTTTTTGCAGTAATATAGATAGCGATACTTATACAGAAATCTCAACAGGGCGATTATCCATATGATGCTGACTATTATTTCTCCAGCTAAAAAATTAGATTACAGCCAGCTTTCAGAGGATCGGGCACACACTCAGCCACTTCTTCTAGAGCACTCTGAACAGCTTTTAAAAGACTTGCGACTGTTGTCGCCAAAAGATATCTGCTCACTAATGGGCCTAAGTGACAAGCTGGGAGCGCTAAATTATGAACGCTTTCAAGAGTGGCAGACGCCATTTTCTACCGATAATGCCAAGCAAGCAATCCTTGCCTTTAAAGGTGATGTGTATCAGGGATTAGATGCTGATAATATGAATGCCGATGAACTGAACTGGGCGCAAGATAATTTGCGTATTTTGTCCGGACTTTACGGGCTGCTGCGCCCTCTTGATTTAATGCAACCCTACCGTCTTGAAATGGGCACTAAATTTGCCAACCAGCGCGGCGCAAATCTCTATCAATTTTGGGGTGATATTATTACCAATCAGCTCAATAAGCTGCTTTCAGCTTCACCTAAGTCTGTGTTAATTAATTTGGCATCCAATGAATACTTTAAATCTGTTCAAGCAAATAATCTTAACGCAGAAATTATCACACCGGTATTTATGGATCAAAAAGGCGATAAATATAAGATTATTAGTTTCTTTGCCAAGCGTGCGCGTGGACTGATGAGTGCATTTATTATTAAAAATAAAATCACTGACGCACAGCAATTAAAAACCTTCAATGTCGATGGCTACAGTTTTAATTCCGCTATGAGTGACGGCAACAAGTGGGTATTTTGCCGAGCTGAATCCTAGTGTTGCAAGCTGAAGTCTAAAGCCAGAGCGAGAAATATTGCCATGCCCACGCGATGGTTATTTAAGAATGCCTTAAAACAGCCCTCGGTTTGACGCGTTCGCGCCAGCAGATGCTGTGAAATAAAATAGCCCGCAGCAATAATTAAGCCCAAGCTATAAATCCAGCCGCGTTGAAAATAACTGCCCGCTAGGGTCAAGAGAATCAGCGCCAATATTTGCAAAATAGCAATAATCAAAAGGTCTTGTTTGCCAAACAATATCGCTGTCGATTTAATCCCTATGGTTAAATCATCTTCACGATCAACCATTGCATAATAGGTATCAAAAGCTATGGTCCACAGCACAATAGCTGCAGAAATTAACCATAGTCCCGCTGGCAGTGCTTGCTGTTCCGCGGCAAATGCCATGGGTACCGCCCAAGCCCAAGCAATACCTAAACCCAGCTGCGGCAAATTGGTCAATCGCTTTAAAAATGGATATACAACCGCTAAAAGCAAACCGATTATGGCAAGCATAATCGTCAGCGGGTTAGTTTGTAACACCAGTATTAATGCGCCAACGAGTAGTACTAAAAAAAGCACTAATGCCTGTTTTGGGGCAATTTCGCCAGCGGGGATGGGTCTACTTTTCGTTCTCTCTACACTACCATCCACATCGCGATCCGCATAATCATTGATAACACAGCCCGCGGCTCGCATAACTAAAACCCCAAGGGTAAATACTATAAAATTTTTTAATGTTGGCTGACCATTGGATGCAAACCATAGCCCCCAATAGGTTGGCCATAGTAAAAGATAGATGCCAATAGGCTTATCAAAACGCATTAGCCGCACCCATGGATTGCTCCAAAAGGCGTCTGTATATTTCATATGTATCTCACTAGCTTTTTAACCTAATTATAGGGATTGAAGTCTGGCAAGAAAACTTCAGCCACTAGTAGCGGTTTATTATCTAACCTAAAAACCGATCGCCTGCCCCAACTTGATTGATTGGTATTTGTCGCCGAGTCCGGAAGTAATGGGCTACCTGAGAAAAAGCGCGCGAATTGAACGGGCTCGCGGCGCATACTTGGATCTTTAAATAACAGCTCACCCAGCGGCTGATCGCTCAACTGTCTGAGCTTCCTTAACCTGCCCGTCAGAGTTGTCAGTGGCAATATACTGCGAGCAAATACCCAGGGTTGCGCATTTCCATACAGCACTACCTCCCTAACCATGGCTGTTCGTCTATCACCCAAACCCAATAACTGCCTTTCTGAAAACCTGGGAACCTCTAGGCTCTGTTTTAGAACACTAACCGATAAGTTGCCATCGCTGGCATTCATTAAGCGCTCGGTTAAGGATCCAGAATCTGCGAGCCAATCTCGCCATATTTTTGGCACTCTGCTATCTGCCTTTGACAGCATAGAGCGCCAATCGGGCTCGGCAGCATTTAAATCATGAAATCGTTGTGGTAGCAAAACTCTCTTTCTCTATGTATAAATTTTCGGCGCACCCTCAGGCTGGGCGCGAAAACGTTTATATTCCCATTGATACTGTTCTGGAGCTAGCGCTGCAATGGATTCAACACCCGCATTCATAGCCTGGAGACTTGTAGCTTGATCGGCACTGTAAATAGACTGAGCTGCCGGTGCGAAATGCAATCGCCACCCCCCTGCCTCACGCAGGGCGCTACAAAAAATAGCCTGAGCATTAGAACGATTTAATAAATTATGGGTGAGGGTCATTGTCAGCGCCTGCACCCCAAACAGAGGAGCAAAATCACCACCGGATTTAAGCGGTTGCTGATCCGGTAAAATAGCCACAGTTTCAGCTTTTTTTAGCGCTTTCAGTAGTGCCGCTACACCGCTGATATTGGTTGGCACTAAATGCGCCCCGGCTTTTTCACGAGAATGCTTAATCCACTGATCAAGTGCTGGCAACTTAGGGGGCTGATACAATGAAGTCATTGCAGTTTGGGCAGAAATCCACAGCCCAATAACTTCCCAATTACCTTGGTGGGGGATCAATAAAATAGTTCCCCTATCATTGTCTAACGCCTCACGCAGACAGCTTTCGCCTTCAACAGCAATAATTTTGCTTTGCAACCAACTTGATGATCTACGCCACAATACCGGGGTTTCAAAAAAAGCCTGGCCTAAATGACACATTCTATTTTTTGCTAGTTGCTTATTCGCCTGCGGTGATCGCTGGGGATAGCAAAGGGATAGATTGCGCTGGCTAATGTTAAAGGACTTAGCCCTGACGGCCACCATTAAAAAACCCATAGCTTTGCCTAACAATCTCGCCGCACTCAGAGGTAGCAGCGAGATAATTTTCATTAGACCAAGCGCTAAGGCTGACTTCATAGTTTAGTAGGCAGCTCATTCGCTAGGTATTGTCGCAGCTCATCGCCAATCTCGCTGTGCTCTAGGCCCAATTCAATATTAGCTTTGAGAAGGCCCATTTTACTACCACAGTCATAGCGAATGCCCTGATATTCATAGGCCAACACCTGCTCTGCTTTTAATAGTGTTTGAATGGCATCAGTAAGTTGTAACTCGCCGCCGGCACCAGGTTTTAGTTTAGCCAAGTGCTCAAAGATTTGTGGTGTGAATACATAGCGACCGGTAACACCCATATCGGAGGGTGCATCTTCAAATGCTGGTTTTTCAACAATATTATCAATTAGATGGACATGATCAGACTGCTTATTGCCGCTAATCACCCCATAGGAAGATATTTCTGGGCCTTCAACCTTCTGCACCGCAATGACAGAGCTTTTATAATAATCAAACACCTCCACCATTTGCTTGACGGCACCCTTTTTATGGTGAATCAGGTCATCGGCTAAAATAACCGCAAAGGGTTCATCGCCAACCAAATGTGAGGTAACTGCTACCGCATGCCCAAGCCCCAAGGCTTCATTTTGTCGGATATAGGTACAGCTTACGCCTTTGGGAACAACATTTTGTGCGATGTCTAATAACTTCTTTTTGCCTCTCTGTTCCAGCTGATGCTCCAGCTCATAGGCCTTATCGAAATGATCAGCAATGCTACGCTTGGTACGGCCAGTGACAAAAATCATTTCGGTAATGCCCGCTTCAACCGCTTCTTCTACAGCATACTGGATTAATGGTTTATCAACTACAGGCATCATTTCTTTTGGATTAGCTTTCGTTGCCGGCAAAAATCGCGATCCCATTCCCGCAACCGGGAATACTGCTTTGCGAACCTTATCGCCGCGTTTGATATGTTTCATTTAAAACTCCATCGAGACAAATTTATGCATATTAACAACATTATATATTGATCTAAGCCTTTAAGGGGCTCAAATTATCAGTTTTAAAGCTTTTTTGCCCCTATCTTTATCAGTCTGCACGTTTATAATTGCGCTCTTATAGATGAAGTTAACAATTTGGTGATTTTTGTGGGAAATATGACGGCTGCTCCTCAAACCTTTCAGGAGCTTATTGCGACACTACAGGACTTTTGGGCCAAACAGGGCTGTGTAATTATGCAACCACTGGATATGGAAGTGGGGGCTGGAACCTTTCATCCGGCGACTTTCCTGCGTTCCATTGGGCCTGAAGTTTGGAATTGCGCCTATGTTCAGCCTTCGCGCCGACCAACTGATGGGCGTTATGGCGAAAACCCAAATCGTCTACAGCACTATTACCAGTTTCAAGTAGCGCTCAAGCCATCGCCAGATAATATTCAGGATATTTATCTGGATTCGTTGCGTCACTTGGGTATAGATACGGCTATTCATGACATAAGATTTGTTGAGGATAACTGGGAATCACCTACCCTTGGGGCCTGGGGTCTGGGCTGGGAAGTTTGGTTAAACGGCATGGAAGTCACCCAATTTACCTACTTTCAACAGGTAGGTGGTATTGAATGCTACCCAGTGACGGGTGAAATAACCTATGGCCTTGAGCGTATTGCTATGTATCTTCAAGGGGTCGACAGTATTTATGATCTGGTATGGTCAAAAGGGCCTGCTGGCACCGTAACCTATGGCGATGTTTTCCTGCAAAATGAGCGCGAATTATCCGCCTTTAACTTTGAACATGCGGATACGGATTTCTTATTTAAAGCCTTTGATCAATACGAAAAAGATGGCGAGCATCTGATCGATCAAAAGCTTCCACTACCAGCCTATGAGATGGTGATGAAAGCCTCACATACCTTTAATTTATTGGATGCACGCAAAGCAATTTCAGTGACCGAGCGTCAACGCTATATTTTACGCGTTAGAACCCTTGCTCGCGGTGTAGCCCAAAGTTATTTTAATTCTCGACTTGAAGCCGGCTTCCCTCTAGCGGATAAAGTTATTGCCAAAGAAGTTATAGCCAAACATCAGGGAGAGTCATAATGAGCGCTGACTTTCTGATTGAATTAGGAACTGAAGAGCTTCCTCCCAAGGCTTTAAAATCACTCTCTAGTGCTTTTACCGATGGTGTTGTTGCGGGTTTACGCGATCTTGGCCTAAATTTTGACCGCGTAGTTTCTTATGCTGCACCACGACGTTTAGCGATTACTATTAGTGCCTTAGAGACACAGACTCCCGATAAGGATCTTGTGATTTGGGGGCCGCCAACTAAGGTTGCCTTTGCAGAAGATGGTACCCCATCGCGTGCAGCTGAAGCTTTTGCCAGCAAGAACGGCGTAAGCGTAGATCAATTGTCCTCACTGGTTGAAAACGATGGCCAGCAAGACAAACTCTGTATTAGACGCACAGAGCATGGCATAGCAACAAAATCACTTTTAGCCAATATTGTTAACGAGTCCCTAGCCAAGCTTCCAATCCCCAAACGTATGCGCTGGGGCTATAAAAAAGAAGAATTTGTGCGTCCAGCACAGTGGGTTGTCCTGCTATATAACAATGAAATTCTCAATGACCCTGTGCTTGGCATTGCTGCAAGCAATACCAGTCGCGGACATAGATTTCATGCAAATCACGAAATCGTGATCGAATCCCCGAGCAGCTATCCACAACAGTTGCGCGATGCCTATGTAATAGCCGATTTTAATGCGCGCAGAGAATTAATCGCCAAAGGTGTTGCAAGCCTAGCTAATGAAATTAATGGCGTAGCTGTAGTTGAGGATGATCTTCTTGATGAGGTAGCGGCACTTAATGAATGGCCTGTACCACTGATGGGTAAATTTGATCAGCACTTTTTATCCATACCTGCTCAAGCACTTATCTCTTCAATGAAAGAGCATCAAAAGTACTTCCATGTTCTGGATGCTAAGGGCCAACTACTCCCTGCTTTTATTACTGTGGCTAATATAGAAAGCACCGATCCCGCTCAGGTAATTGATGGCAACGAGCGTGTAATACGCCCGCGCCTAGCTGATGCTGCTTTCTTTTATACTAATGACAAACAAAGCAGTCTAGAAAGCCGCAGAGATGGGTTAAAAAATATCGTATTTCAGGCTGATTTAGGTTCTGTTTATGATAAGACCGAACGTGTTGCCGCAATTGCTGAGTATTTAGCGAGTGAAACTGGTGCGCAGCAAGATTTAGCTCGCAGAGCGGCACAATTAAGTAAGTCTGATTTGGTAACCGATATGGTTGGCGAATTTGACGATCTTCAGGGCGTTATGGGTCGAGACTATGCTCTAAATGATGGTGAAAACTCAGAAGTTGCTGAAGCATTATTTGAGCAGTATCTCCCACGATTTTCTGGCGACATTGTGCCCAGCACCAATACCGGTACTGCGCTCGCCCTCGCTGATCGCTTTGACAGTCTTATGGGGATTTTTAGCATTGGTCAACAGCCATCGGGCTCGCGCGATCCCTTTGCTTTAAGACGTGCTAGTTTAGGTGTGTTGCGCATAATGTTAGAACGAAAAATAGACCTTAACTTAAAAGATGTTCTCAGTTATTGCAACGCGCAATTGAATATAGGTAAGAATGCCAAAGTATCTGGCGACGAGCTTGAAAAGCAAGTACTTACTTACGCTATAGACCGCTTTAAATCTTGGTACAAAGAAAAGGGCTTACCTGCGGAGATATTTTTATCTGTTGCAGCCCTCGAGCTTGATAATCCTCTGGATATCGATGCCCGGGTTTCTGCAGTGCACAAATTTACCCTGCTTCCAGAGGCTGCCTCCTTAGCCGCCGCCAACAAGCGGGTTTCCAATATTTTAACCAAGCAGTTGTCCGATCAAACAGCGCCAGCCCTTGCTACTGACCTGTTAAAAGAAGAGGCTGAAAAACAGCTTGCAGCAAACTTGAACAAACTGGAGAAACTTATTGCGCCTATGCTGGAAACTCGAGATTACTATGCTGTATTGGAGAACTTAGCCGACCTTAAACAGCCTATCGATCAGTTTTTTGAGGATGTAATGGTTATGACAGATGATATCGAACTGCGTCATAACAGATTGGCACTGCTTGATAAGCTACAAAAACTGTTTATGAATGTAGCTGATATATCATTACTAGCACCAGCAAAATAATAGGCACTTAGAGTGTATAGCCCGATTAAATTTTTGCTAGCCACTTTCCGCACAACCCTGTTTTATGCAGGGTTTGTAGTGATTACCATCTCTGCAAGCATAGTTACTTGCCTGCTTTTCCTTTTACCCTTTAGGCTTTTACAGCGCATTGCTACCACTGGTAACTACCTAGTTATGCTATGGTTAAGGTTGACCTGTAATATAAAAATTGTGGTCACTGGCAAAGAAAATATTCCCAGCGGAGCCTGTGTGGTATTAAGTAACCACCAAAGCACCTGGGAAGCCTTTTATATGCAATGGTTCTTTCAGCCGGCAAATTTTATTTTAAAGCGTGAACTGCTGTGGATACCTTTTTTTGGTTGGGCGCTTTTTTTGATGCAGCCCATTGCCATCAAGCGATCCAGACCCTCGTCGGCTATTAGATATGTGTTAAAACAAGGCACCAAACGCCTACAGGCGGGAAACAGAATTGTAATTTATCCAGAAGGTACCAGGGTTAGGGATGGCCAGCTAGGTGAGTTTAAAACCAGTGGCGCTGCACTGGCACAACAGGCGCAAGTACCAGTGTTGCCGGTTTCTCACAATAGCGGTGAGCACTGGAAGCGCAGTAGCTTTTTAAAGCCTCCAGGGACAATACATCTGCAGATTGGGCCAGCAATTGATAGCGGGGCCTTCACAGCGCGAGAAATAACAGAAAGTGCGCGCGAATGGATTGCACAAAGCTTGAAATAAACCGCCTACAGTCAACTAAAAAATTAACTAACTGCAGGCTAGCATAGCAACTAGATTGGTCTAAACATCAAGGTTTACAACTGATAGCGCATTGGACTCAATAAAGTCTCGACGAGGCTCAACCTGATCGCCCATCAATGTTGTAAACATTTGATCAGCGGCAATCGCATCCTCAATTGTTACTACCAACATACGACGCGACTCTGGATCCATGGTGGTTTCCCATAGTTGCTCTGGATTCATCTCGCCCAATCCCTTATAGCGCTGCGTGTTAATGCCGCGTCGCGCCTCAACCATAAGCCAATCTAGCGCTTGCGCAAATGAACTGATTTCTAAAGTACGCTCACCGCGCTGAACATAGGCACCATCTTCCAAAAGACCCTGTAATTTGCTGCCTAAATCAACAATCTTGGCATATTCTGCAGAGCCGAATAGGTCTCTACCAAAAGAATGCTTATGCGGAACACCGTGCGCGGTAATCTCTACTATCGGAGTGAGTAAATTACATTCTTTGTCTTCTTCAACCAACACTTTGTAGCTGTGTGTTCCAGTTGCTATTTTATTTAGACTTTCTTGGAGATCGGCACACCAGGCCTCAACTTCCTTGCGTTTTCCAAGGAGATCGGCACTTAACGCAGATGTATAGACTAAGGTTTCAAGTACTTGTTTTGGATATACAAGTGACATTCTAGCGATCAAATCTGCTACTTCTCTATACTGGCCAACTAGCTCCTCTAATGCAGCGCCCTGCATTGCTGGCGCTGTTTCATTAACATGCAAGCTGGCTTCTTCAAGCGCCTTTTGTGTTAAATAAGCTTCAAGCGCATCATCATCTTTCAGATATTGCTCATTTTTACCCTTGCTCACCTTATAAAGTGGTGGCTGGGCAATAAATATATGGCCATTTTCGACCAGCTCTCGCATCTGTCTAAAGAAGAATGTCAGCAACAACGTACGAATATGCGAACCATCAACATCAGCATCAGTCATAATAACAATGGTGTGATAGCGCAATTTTTCCAGATTAAACTCATGCACACCAATACCACAGCCAAGAGCAGTGATAAGCGTACCAACCTCGGCACTGGATAGCATTTTGTCAAAACGCGCTTTTTCAACATTAAGGATTTTACCCTTCAATGGCAGGATTGCTTGTGTTTTTCGCGCCCGACCCTGTTTGGCCGAACCACCCGCAGAATCACCCTCCACAAGGTATAGCTCAGAAAGCGCAGGATCCTTCTCTTGGCAATCTGCCAATTTGCCTGGAAGCCCTGCTATATCAAGGGCTCCTTTGCGGCGGGTCATCTCTCTCGCCTTGCGAGCTGCTTCACGCGCTCTGGCTGCATCAATCATTTTATTGACTACCGCTTTAGCTTCTTGAGGAAACTCTAGTAGGTAATCATTGAATTTTTCGCCCATCTCTTGCTCTACCGCAGACTTAACCTCAGAGCTTACAAGCTTATCCTTAGTTTGCGATGAAAATTTAGGATCTGGCACCTTAACCGAGATAATTGCCGTTAAGCCTTCTCTAGCATCATCACCGGTTGTATTGACCTTGGCCTTGGAGCCAATACCCTCTTTTTCAATATAGGTATTAAGCCCGCGCGTCAAAGCCGACCTAAAGCCAGCAAGGTGAGTGCCGCCGTCTCTTTGAGGGATATTATTGGTATAACAAAGAATATTTTCTTGGAAACTATCATTCCACTGCAATGCCACCTCAACACTGGTACCATCTTCTCTATCGGTGTTGAAATGCATGATCTTGTTTATTGTTTGCTTGTTGGTATTTAGATAGTCCACAAAGGCGCTTAATCCGCCTTCATAGGCAAATTTTTCTTCTTCGCCCGTTCTCTCATCGGCCAAAACAATACATACGCCAGAATTTAGGAAAGATAACTCCCTTAATCGTTTGGCCAAAAGATCATAGTGGAAGCGAATATTGGTAAATGTTTCTGGAGATGGCTCAAAAAACACCTCGGTACCAGATTCTTTGGTATCTCCGATTATCTCAAGAGGACCATCGGGAACACCATGAGAGTAAGTTTGCTCATGAACCTTACCGTTGCGTCGGATAGTAAGCCGCATACGAGTGGAAAGTGCATTAACAACTGAAACGCCGACGCCATGAAGGCCGCCCGACACCTTATAGCTATTGTCATCAAACTTTCCGCCAGCATGCAGAACAGTCATAATAACCTCTGCAGCAGAAACACCCTCATCATGCATTTCTGTAGGTATACCACGGCCATTATCTGATACAGAAATGGTTTCATTAGGGTGAATAACCACGCGTATTTCCGAGCAATGACCCGCTAAAGCCTCATCAATGGAGTTGTCGACCACCTCAAATACCATATGGTGGAGCCCCGTTCCATCGTCAGTATCGCCGATATACATACCAGGACGTTTTCTAACTGCGTCTAACCCTTTGAGTACCTTAATACTCGACGAATCATAATTGGCTTCTTCACTCATAAACTATACAGTTCCTATTATTCTTAATCCTTAGAAAAAACACCATGTTCCACATGGAACATTTGACTTAACTCTTTATCAATCCCATCAAAATCTTTCTTATCTACCCCAGTTACAAAGTACTGACACTGTAAATGATCCAAATAAGCTAACACATCTTTGCGATTATCATAATCCAACTCTGCAGGCAGATCGTCAAGCAAAAACACACAACTATGGCCTGTTGTTGCCTGATAATGCTCAGCCTGAGCCAGCTTAAGAGCATAAACTAAAAGCTTTGACTGCCCCCTCGACAAACTGTCCGCCGCCGCAACACCATCAACAAACACTTGTACATCTGCGCGCTGCACGCCATGAGAGGTCGTGCCAGTAGCAATATCTCTATCTTTATCGGCAAGCAATACCTCCAAAATTGACTGCCCCTCTGGCCATCCCTGATTATACTCTATGCTAACAGAGCCAAGGCCGCTAAAAGCACTCACTACCGGCGATATAAAACCATCCAGCTGTGCAATATACTCTCTTCGCTGTTCGGTTATCATCTCATTCAGAGGCGCTAACTCCTGTGACCACAGCTTTAATAAATCTTCATCTATTCTACCATGACGAAGCAGTTGATTGCGCTGTTTTAATGCTTTTTGAAAGCGCCGCCAAAGATCGGAGAATCCATGTTCCACGTGGAACACACCCCAATCAATAAACTGACGCCTTTGTAGTGGGCCGCCCTCCAAAAGGGAAAAGCTATGGGCATCTACAAGTTGAATGGGTAGCTCAGAAGCAAGCTGCCCCGCTGAAGATAAGCTTGCTCCATCACAGCGAGCCTCAAAGCCTCCCTTAACTGAGCGCATTACTCCTAACTGGTGCTCTGTATTAGTAGTAGGCCTAACTACTCTGCCAGAGACAATTAAACTATCTTGACCTCGATTGACCACCAGGCGGAGATCCCGATGTTTAAAGGATTTCCCTCTCCCCAATAGAAATATAGCCTCCAAAAGACTAGTTTTACCGCTGCCATTAGCGCCATAGATAATATTAGCTTTAGAGTGGCAGTCAAAACTGACTGCCACAAGGTTACGAACCTTAGATATTTCGATACTGTTTAAAAACACATTACCGGCTCAAGCAGGCCATACGCCACTAGCCTACAGACGCATAGGCATAACAACATAGGTCGCTTTACTTTGGCCACTAGCATCTTCAACTAGCGCACTGCTATTGGAATCCGCCAATGTGAAGCGTATCTCTGAGCACTTGAGGACATTAAGTACATCTAGCAAGTAGCTAACATTAAAGCCAATTTCTAAAGAATCCCCCGAATAAGCCACACTGACCTCTTCCTGAGCTTCCTCTTGTTCTGGGTTATTAGCTACTAAATGCATTGCGCCATTAACCAGCTCAATTCTGACACCGCGGTATTTTTCATTCGAGAGAATTGCCGTTCGACCAAAGGCTTGCTTTAATTGTTCACGATCGCCCACCACAAGCTTGTCGCCACCTTTGGGCACTACACGATCGTAATCCGGATAGGCACCATCAACCAGCTTAGAGGTAAAGCAATAATCTGCACCTGTCACCCTAATGTGATTAGAGCCGATAGACACCCTAACCTCATCATCAGCCAATAGCCTAGAAAGCTCTATAATCCCTTTACGCGGCAAAATAGCAGAGATCTTGTCTTCTAAGGCAACCTCGCACGGCCCGTCACAAAGCGCTAAACGATGCCCGTCAGTCGCGACCACTCTCAATTGGTTTTGAGTAACTTCCCACAACATACCGTTTAAATAGTAGCGCACATCTTGCTGAGCCATGGCAAACGATGTAGATTCAATAAGCCCTCTTATCATACTGCCAAGAACGCTAAATTGAGCCGTCTGCTCACCCTCATCAACACTAGGAAATTCGTTGGCAGGTAGAGTAGCCAGCGTAAAGCGGCTGCGACCACTGACAATCTGAGCCTTGCCCTCGCTACTTGAAAAGTCAACTTGGGCGCCATCTGGCAAAGAGCGACAAATATCAAGAAATTTTCTCGCCGAAACCGTAATCTCACCAGCCTCGGAAGCTGAAACCACTTCAGTTGAACCCTTAATCTCAACCTCAAGATCAGTTCCTGTCATTGAGAGCTGATTACCCTCAAGGCGCAACAGCACATTAGAAAGAATTGGCAGCGTTTGCCTACGCTCCACCACACCCACAACTAGCTGTAAGGGGTTGAGAAGAGCTTCTCGAGAAAGGCTGAATTTCATGATGTTATTTCTCCGGAAATAATGTTGTTCTAATTATAACAATTAGGTTGAAAGTGTTCTGTAAAGATTCTTAAGATCGCGCTGTACCTCTCTGTCAGCGCCCTCTAGTTCCTTAACCTTCCTGCAAGCATGCAGGACGGTGGTATGGTCGCGACCACCAAAAGCCTCGCCAATCTCAGGAAGACTGTGGTTGGTTAGATCTTTGGCAATAGACATCGCAACCTGCCTTGGCCTTGCTACAGAGCGACTACGGCGCCTGGAAAGCAAATCAGACATCTTTAGCTGATAATAGTCGGCAACAACACGCTGAATATTATCAACAGTTACCAGCTTATCCTGAAGCGCCAAAAGATCTTTAAGCGACTCTCTTATAAGGTCAATATCAATCGGGCGACGGGTAAATTGGGCATGAGCCATAACCCTCTTAAGCGCACCCTCAAGCTCACGCACATTGGAACGAATACGCTGGGCAATAAAGAACGCCGCATCCTTAGATAAATGCACACCGCTCTGCTCAGCTTTATTGATTAAAATTGCAGCTCTTGTCTCTAACTCAGGCGGCTCTACCGCAACCGTTAAACCCCAGCCAAAACGCGACTTAAGCCGCTCTTCAACACCATCAATTTCTTTTGGATAGCGGTCGCTGGTTAGAATCATCTGTTGACCACCCTCTAGCAAGGCGTTGTAGGTGTGGAAGAACTCTTCTTGCGAGCGCTCTTTACCAGAGAAAAACTGTATGTCATCGATTAATAGCGCATCAACCGAGCGGTAAAAGCGTTTAAACTCATCAATTGCCTTAAGCTGCAAAGCCTTAACCATATCCGCAACAAATCTTTCCGAGTGCAAATAAACGATTTTTGCATCTGGCTTTTTCGCTCGAAGGGCATTACCTACCGCATGCATTAAGTGGGTTTTACCCAGACCAACACCGCCATATATAAACAGTGGATTATAGGAACCACCTGGATTTTCTGCTACCTGTTGCGCAGCAGCAAAGGCTAACTGATTAGATTTCCCCTCAACAAAATTATCAAAGGTAAATTCATCATTAAGATTGGTTTTTAGGCTTGTTTCTGCTGCTGAACGAATAATTGCTGGTGCTTCCACATCATCTTTTGAGACCTTAGCCAAGTCTATGTGGGCTGAAGGCTTTTCAGCAAGCACAGATTCATTTTTAGGCTCAGGGGTAAAATCGGCCTGCTGCTTATATTGTGGGGCATTAGCTGGTGTAGCAGAAATACCTAGAACAACGCCACTGCCGCTGAGCTGATGAAACAACTCCTCAATACGGTTAAGAAATTTACTTTTAACCCAGTCCTCAACAAATCTGTTAGGAGCCAGCAGTTCGATAACATCATCACTCGAAGGGTCATTAAAGCGATCATTGTCGCTATCGAAATACTTTAATTTTAACGGGCGAATCCACGTATTGTATTGCTGTTCAGGCAATTCATTTTGCAATTGTGTTTGGCATTGGGACCAAACGATTTCGGGTGCATCAAACCCCATGATTCATACCTTATTAAGACGTTAAGAGTGACTGCAAAATTTTTATTTACAACAGCCAAATTGTTTATTTTCAACAATGAGCTTTTTTATCTCATTTTTAAGTGAGTCTATACCCTGTAAAAAAAACTATCCACACCTTAAAAAAACCAGCAAAAAAAACAGGGAAATAAAATCTTATTTAAATCAATTAGTTATATATTTTCAAGAAATTTATTATCAACAGCAATAAAAATAATTTTGCTCAAAATTTGATCAATTATTGTGGATAACCTGTTAATATACGGTAAAAAACCCGTGGTTAACGGCAAAAAAAGGCAAACCACGGGATAATTCAAAAACTGCTTTAGCTTATAATGACCAAAAGTTTTTTAGCGGTCACTTTCCAATACAGAACGATGAAAAAATAACACCCAACAAATCATCTGATGTAAATTCACCAGTAATTTCAGATAGATAGCGCTGAGCTTCACGCAAGTCCTCCGCCAGAAGCTCGCCAGCGTTAGATTGCTCTAATTGCTTTATTCCATGGCGAACCAAATCGGTAGCACTGCTAATTGCGCTGAGGTGTCGACGACGAGCAGAAAAAACACCCTCAGCCTGCTGTTGATAGCCTACAGAACGTAAAATCAACTGCTTAAGATCCGTTAAGCCGTCACCCGTTTTAGCTGAAACACCAATAGATTGGTCGGTCGAATAAAAATTCAACTCAGTGTCTTGGATTAAATCCTGTTTATTAAAAATACTAATTATGTTGTGCGGTTGGTGAGAAAAACGCTTGAAGTATTCCGGCCATATTTGCTCTAAGCTTTCGCCACTCTGGTTGGTAGCGTCAACCACATACAGAATTGCATCGGCCTTTTCAATTTCGCCCCAAGCCCTTAACACTCCTTGCTGCTCAACCACATCGTCCGTTTCACGCAAGCCAGCGGTATCGACGATATTAAGCGGCACACCATCAAGGTTGATCTTTTCCCTAAGCACATCTCGAGTGGTTCCCGCAACGGCTGTAACTATAGCGGTTTCTTGCCCAGCAAGAGCGTTTAACAGACTGGATTTACCCGCATTGGGTTTTCCTGCTAACACCAGGGTAATACCCTCTCTTAAAAGTGCACCCTGCTCAGCCGTCGCTAAAAACCCATTTAAATCAGTGCTTAATGATTTAAGTTTATCGCGCAGCGTTTTATCCGCTAAAAAATCAATTTCCTCTTCCGGGAAATCTATCGCTGCCTCAACAAAAACCCGAATAGCAATCATCCTCTCAACAAAATCGTGTATCTTAGAGGAAAACTCTCCCTGCAAAGAGCGCACTGCAGATTTAGCCGCCTGAGAAGAGCTAGCATCAATAAGGTCGGCCACCGCCTCTGCTTGAGCAAGATCTAGCTTATCATTCAAAAAAGCCCTTTCACTAAACTCACCTGGACGGGCAAGCCTAGCACCCAACTCGATACAGCGGTTTACCAAAGAGTCCAAAACTACGGGGCCGCCGTGTCCATGGAGCTCTAAAACATGCTCGCCGGTAAAGGAGTTGGGTGCAGGAAAGGACAACACCAACCCCTGATCCAAAACCGTGCCCTCGGAATCATAAAAGGAAGCATAATGGGCATATCTTGGTTTAAGCCCCCTATCGCCACCTAACAAACCGCTTATATAGACAGATAAATCTGCACCAGAGAGACGTATAACGCCCACACCACCCCTACCGGATGCTGTGGCTATAGCGACAATGGTGTCAGTATTATTTTTTAGAGTATGTGACGTCATAATAATATTATGCCCGAAAAAAAAGCCTCCTAAGAGGCTTTTTGTTATTTTGCTGCGGCCGCTATTTGTCGATTAACAAACCATTGCTGCAAAATACTTAATAGGTTGTTTACCGTCCAGTACAACACCAAACCTGCTGGGAACATTAGAAAAAAGAATGTAAATACAATCGGCATTAACTGGAATACCTTTGCCTGCATAGGGTCTGTTGGTGCTGGCTGAAGTTTTTGCATCAAGAACATGCTGGCACCCATAATCAACGGCAATATAAACAATGGGTCTTTGGCCGACAGATCCTGAATCCAAATAATCCAGGGTGAGTGACGAATTTCAACTGATTCTGACAACACCCAATACAGCGCAATAAATACCGGCATCTGCAACAACATTGGGAAACAACCGCCTAGCGGGTTTACACGATGTTTTTTGAACAACGCCATTTGTTCCTGACCTGCTTTCTGACGATCATCACCATACAGCTCTTTGATTCGAGCCATTTCTGGTTGTAATGTTCTCATCTTAGCCATAGATTTTAGGCTTGCGGCAGAAAGAGGGTAAAGCAAAATTTTAATAAAGATAGTCAACAATATAATTGACCAGCCCCAGTTACCCAAAAAGCCATGAATCATCTGCAAAGCTGCAAAAATTGGTTTAGCCAGCATCCATAAGAAGCCATAATCAATGGTTAAATCCAAGTATGGAGAAAGTTCTTTGAGTACATCTTGATTTTTCGGGCCAACATAGAGGTCAACCTTATACTCAGTGCTAGTGCCCGCCGGGACATTTATTTTCTCTCCTGTTACCGCCATAAGATAAATATCATCACCTTGAAGTTTTCTTAAAGAATAGCGGTTTTTACTTTCCTGTGGTGGTACCCAAGCGCTAACAAAATAATGCTGAACAAATGCCAGCCACCCGCCCTGAAGTGACGTTTTGACTGATTCATCATCAATATCGGAAAAATCATATTTAGAATAGTTCTTATCAGTCTCACGCAAGGCAGCACCCAAGAAAGGTCTCATTCCTGTTGAAGAATCTGTTTCCAGTTGATGAGAATCACGTCTAAATTGACCAAAGAAAGTCGCTGACCAGGGCTCATTTGTTAGGTTTCGAACAATATAACGAATACCAATACGATAATCAGAGGCATTAAACTCAAAGCGTTTAATAATCTCAACACCACCTTGGTTGTAAACCAAATCAACATCCAGCGCTTGCTGTCCACTGGCTAATTCGTAACTGTTTGCACTGGTAGTAAATACCGGTCTACCCGCAGCAGTATCTGTGCCATTAGTACCAATTAACCCACTTTCAGCAATAAACTCATTACCATTTGAACGGGTAAATATAGAAATAGGCTTACCGCCTTGATCTGCCATCTTATCCAGATTATTTAAAAGTTTAGTTTCAACAATATCACCACCTAGAGTATCGATACTGACCTTTATTACATCTGTGGTAATCGACACTATTTTCTGATCAGCTGTCAAAAGCTCCGTAATTTGAGGTTGATCGTCTACCAATGTAGGAAGTGTTGAACTAACAGGTGTGCTTGGGCTGTAAAGTTGTTCTGCGGGAATCTGCAACTCCTGATCAGCAACTGCTACAGTTTCAAATTGAGCCTGAAAGCCACTCCAGCGCACCACAAGCAGCCAAACAACAACACCAATTGCGGCTAAAATCACATTCTTTTGCCAGTTCATACTTTAATCTCTCAGTTTTTATCAATATTTAATGGTTTGTCTTGCTTTTTCGGGACTGGATCGAGCCCGCCTTCATTAAAAGGGTGGCATTTTATAATTCTTCGCATAGAAAGATAACCCCCTTTCAACACACCATGCTCATTAATTGCCTCAACAGCATATTGAGAGCAAGTAGGGTGAAATCTACAGTTTTGACCTAAAAAAGGGCTTAAAAGGTATTGGTACAACTTTATAAGACCGATTATTAGACTACGCACTTTGATCACCAAGCATCTTACAGCGATGATCAAGCTTAGCCCAAGACTTTTCCAATATACCCGTTAGTTTTTGAGTAGAAAGTTTATCCGCATCCTGTCGAGCCATAAAAACTATATCTAAAGGCCTGTGAAATTGGTTTTTTCTAAATGTTTCCCTGGCAATCCTTTTGATTCGATTGCGCTGCACAGCCGTGGGGATATTTTTCTTTGCAACAACCAAACCCAGCCGTGACGTAAGGCCATCGGCAGGTTTAGCGAGAATGAGAAGGGAAGAATTTGCTACTTTAACCCTATTATCATCAAACACCTGCTTATAATCAGAGGCATTTAATAGGCGCTGAGTCTTTTTAAATTTGAAGATGGGCACTGGGCCCAATACCTCAAGCAGCTAGACGCTTACGACCTTTAGCGCGTCGGCGATTAATAACCGCGCGACCACCACGTGTAGCCATACGTGATCTAAAGCCGTGTGTGCGCTTGCGTTTTAAATTACTGGGTTGAAATGTTCTTTTCATGGCCTAAAAATCCAAATAGGTTTGTGTACATGTTTCCGAGCCGCGCGATTCTAAAGAAATTATTGCTACAGATCAATAAACTTCTTCAAACAATTAACAATCAATAGTTATTAACAGCCTGTAAACAGTATAAACAAACAAGTATTCAGCACTAAGTTAAAAATTTAATGGAATTTGGTTGATTTATAGCTTTTTAGTAAAAAGCTGTAGAAAACCTATGGTTAAATAAAAAAAATACTCTGTTTTAGCTTCTTTTATACCGCTTATTGCGGTTTACTCAGATTAATTAACAATCCATCCCCACACAATAAACCTTTTTTCAGTCCCTTTAAACCACTAGTTATTACTGTGTTTTTTTAGTTTAACTTATTGATATTATTTAATAATACGAAGTAATCAACAAAAAACATAAGGCCTAATAACAACAATAATAAATCTACATATATATATTAAGTAAATTAATACTATATATATTTATAAATAAACGATTTAGAAAAAAAACCAAAGCAACGTATAATAGCCACAATTTTTCAGCGGGCTAAAACAGGCTCAATATTAGATATGCGTTATAGTGAACAGTTTGATGTCATTGTTGTCGGCGGCGGTCATGCCGGAACCGAGGCATGTCTTGCGGCTGCCAGAATGGGCTGTAAAACACTTCTTCTTACTCATAATATTGAGACTTTAGGGCAGATGTCCTGTAACCCAGCTATTGGCGGATTAGGGAAAAGCCACCTGGTCAAAGAAGTAGATGCCCTGGGCGGCGTTATGGCTCGAGCAACAGATTTAGGTGGTATACAGTTTCGAGTACTCAATGCCAGAAAAGGCCCAGCTGTAAGGGCAACTAGAGCTCAGGCCGACCGAGCCCTGTATAAAGCCGCTGTTAGACGTTTTCTAGAAAACCAGCCCAACCTTAGTATCTTCCAGCAAGCTGTAGACGATCTAATAATTGAGGGTGATAGGGTAGTTGGTGCCTCAACCCAGATGGGTTTAGAGTTTTACGCCAAAACAGTGGTAGTGACCGCTGGTACTTTTTTGGCGGGTAAGGTACATATCGGATTGGAAAACTATGCTGCAGGACGCGCCGGTGACCCCCCAGCAGAACAACTAGCACAGCGTTTTAGAGAACTACCATTTAGGATTGAAAGACTAAAAACCGGTACACCTCCAAGAATTGATGCGCGCAGCGTTGATTTTAGCGGTCTTCAGGAGCAATGGGGAGATCAACCGGAACCCCTAATGTCTTATTTTGGAAAATTATCCGACCACCCAAAACAAACCTGTTGCTGGATTACTTACACTAATGAAAAAACCCATGAGGTTATTCGTGGCGGCATGGATAGATCACCAATGTATACCGGCGTAATTGATGGTATTGGCCCTAGATACTGCCCATCCATTGAAGATAAGGTTGTTCGCTTTGCGGATAAAGATAAGCATCAGGTGTTTATTGAACCCGAGGGTTTAAACACTCACGAACTATACCCTAATGGTATTTCAACCAGTCTACCCTTTGATGTTCAGTTAAACTTAGTGCGCTCAATACAGGGGTTTGAAAACGCCCATATTATGCGTCCAGGCTATGCTATAGAATACGATTACTTTAACCCTCAAGACTTAAAATACTCCCTTGAGACAAAGGCGGTACAGGGGTTATTTTTTGCTGGGCAAATAAATGGCACGACTGGTTATGAAGAGGCTGCTGCTCAGGGGTTATTGGCAGGAACAAATGCTGCACTCCAAGCTCAAGATAAAGACAGTTGGTGCCCTGGTAGGGATCAAGCCTATACCGGTGTTTTAGTTGATGATCTTATCAGTATGGGCACTAGCGAGCCCTATCGAATGTTTACTAGTCGCGCAGAGTATAGATTACTCTTGCGCGAGGATAATGCCGATCTTCGCTTGACTGAAAAAGGTCGAGAGTTAGGCTTGGTAACAGATAGCCATTGGCAACAGTTCTGTGAAAAAAGAGAGGCGATTGAAATAGAGCGACAGCGAATAAAATCCACTTGGATCCAACCTGATTCAAGTCAAGCTAAACAGTTGGAGCCGCTGTTTAAAAATAAATTAGCGCGGGAATACTCTATGCTTGACTTACTCAAACGCCCTGAGGTTTCTCATAGAGATATATCCGCGCTAACACCGGATCTAAATATTGATAGTCAGGTTTCTGAGCAGATTGAGATCGATGTTAAATATGCTGGCTACATTGAGCGTCAGCAGGAAGATATTGATAAATTGCGCCGCCACGAAAACACTGTAATTCCAACTTCATTTGATTATGACAAAGTTAGCGGTTTATCCAACGAGGTAAAGCAAAAATTAAATGACGCTAAACCAGAAACCCTTGCTCGCGCCTCAAGAATACCTGGTGTTACGCCAGCAGCCATATCACTTCTATTGGTGTCACTAAAGAAACACGCAGCTTAATTATGTCGCTTTCACCAAACCAGCAAGAGTTGGAGTTAGGGATAAAAACCCTTGGGCTTAATTATTCATCCCATCAAGTAGAGCAATTGCTCGCCTACCTTGAAATGCTTCAGCGCTGGAATAAAGCCTATAACCTCACAGCTATTCGTGAACCAATACAAATGATTCGTTTGCATCTTTTAGATAGTTTAGCGATTCACCCCTTTATTCAGGGCGTAAAAGATATTATCGATGTTGGCACCGGCCCGGGTCTTCCCGGAATACCTTTGGCTATATTAAATCCCGATATAAACTTTACCCTTTTGGACAGCAATGGCAAAAAGACGCGTTTTTTATTTCAAGCAATCAATGATCTATCTCTCTCTAACGCTAGAGAAATAAATCAGCGGGTAGAAAAGTATCAGCCAGAAAACACCTTTGATATTATTTTAAGCCGCGCATTTAGCTCTATCTCTGATATGCTTTATCAATGTGATCACCTAGTGTCTAATAATGGTTGTTTTTTGGCGATGAAAGGAAAAAAACCTGATTCAGAGTTGAGCCAAATCACGAAAGACTATAAGGTCGTTGAATTGTCAGAGGTAAATGTGCCTAAAATTGACAGCGAGAGGCACCTGATAAAAATAATAAAAACAGGTGACTCGGTATAATTAGTTAAAGGGAAATGGTTTACCAGTGGTTCGGATATTATCAATTGCTAATCAAAAAGGCGGGGTTGGAAAGACCACCACCAGTATAAACCTTGCCGCCTCTCTTGCAGCCTATAAGAAACGGGTATTGTTATTAGATTTAGACCCTCAGGGTAACACCACTATGGGCTCTGGAATTAACAAACAAAAATGTGAACACAGTGTTTACGATGTTCTCACGGAAAAAAAACCGATAGAAGACTGTATAGTTCCCTCTGAGACAGGTAAATACCATCTATTGCCAGCAAATGCAGACCTAGTTGCTGCTGAAGTAGAGTTGATTCAAGAAATTGGTCGTGAAACTCGTTTAAGGTATGCGCTTCAGCGTGTCGCTGACAATTACGACTATATTATTATCGACTGCCCGCCCTCGTTAAATATGCTCACGGTCAATGCTCTTGTAGCAAGTGATGGTGTCATTATTCCTATGCAATGTGAATACTATGCACTGGAGGGCTTATCTGCTCTTAACAATACCATCAGGCAGATTGCTAAACTAATAAATCCAAAATTGAAAATTGAGGGCATACTGAGAACCATGTACGATCCTCGCAATGGATTAACAAATGCGGTGTCGGCGCAGCTGCGTAAATATTTTGGCAATGTAGTCTACCGCGTTAGTATTCCACGAAATGTCAGACTAGCGGAGGCGCCAAGCCATGGTAAGCCAGCGCTTGCCTACGATAAGAATGCAAAAGGCTCTCTGGCCTACCTAGCATTAGCCGGTGAGATATTGCGTAAACAACAAAATTTAAATGAGAATAAAGGATAATAATCCATGGCCACAAAAAGACAGAGCTTAGGTAAGGGGCTAGATGCGCTGTTGGGACTTGCAGAGGATATCAATGCAGATCAAGAGCTGGCCAACAATGAAAAAACAGCGTCCGATGGCGCGCTGAAGTATATCCCTGTTGAGTTTCTCCAGCGCGGGGAATACCAGCCTAGAAGAGAATTTAACTCAGATAACTTGCAAGAGTTAGCCGATTCTATCGCCAGCCAAGGTCTGATACAGCCAATTGTAGTGCGTGAAATAACACAGAATAAATACGAAATAATCGCCGGCGAAAGACGCTGGAGAGCAGCACAGCTAGCAGGCTTAGATACAGTGCCATCGCTTGTTCGAGAAATCTCAGATCAGGCAACAATCGCCATGGCGCTAATTGAAAATATTCAGCGCGAAGACCTTAATGCTATTGAAGAAAGCCAAGCCTTAATTCGCTTACAGGATGAATTTAACCTTACCCAGCAGCAGGTAGCTCAGGCTGTTGGCAAATCGCGATCCGCCGTCACCAATCTGATGCGCCTAGCATCTCTACAGCCGATGGTGCAGCAACAGCTAGAGCGCGGCGACATAGAGCTGGGTCATGCCAAATGTCTTTTAGCGCTGGAAGGTGAAACTCAAATTTTAGCGGCACGCACAGTTGCCAGTGACGGTTTAACCGTTCGCCAAACTGAAGTTTTAGTAAAAAAACTGCAGTCACCAGATACTCCAATTAAAACCAAAACCACGCCAAATCAAGATATCCTAAACCTACAAAATCAGTTATCAGAAAAGCTCGGTGCGGCAGTTAAAATACAACATGGTTCAAAAGGTGCTGGCAAGTTGACCATAGGTTACAACAGTGTTGATGAGCTTGATGGTATTCTTAGCCACCTTAAATAATCGCTAAAATCCCATAAACTGCAAAATACTTGCTAATTTTATGTTGGTTGAGTTGAATATCGACGACACTATACCTATAATGCCGATCCGTGCCATTGTCGGTGATTGATCTCGATCTCCTTCGGTTCGGAAAAGGTGGATTGAGAATACCGTGACAACCATTCCAAAGCCTGAATTACTGAAAGCAACCATTTATCAATTAGCAGTGCTACTGCTATTGGTTGCTATGATCAGTACAACCGACAAACTGATGGCGGTTTCAGCGTTAATGGGTGGTTTAATTCAGATCCTACCTCAGGCTTGGTTCTCATGGCAGGCCTTTAAATATGCCGGCGCGAGCAATGTGGATAAGGTTGTGCGATCCATGTATCGCGGAGAACTCGGAAAAGTAGTAATGACGGCAACATTGTTCGCAATATTGTTTACCGTCGACAAACAGTGGAATTACATTGTTTTGTTTACTACATTTCTTGCAATGATACCGTTGCAGTGGTTTTTAACCAAAAAAGCACTGCGGCACTAACCAGACAGTTTGTTGGAATACAGAGTAGAGAACACTAGATGGCCGGCGAAAACCCCGCAAGCACTACTGAATATATTCAGCATCACCTCCAAAACCTAGTTTATGGTAACCACCCTGAAAATGGATGGAGTTTCGCCCATGGCGCACAAGAAGCTGCCGAAATGGGTTTTATGGCAATCCATGTCGATTCATTAGCCTGGTCCCTAGGCTTAGGTATTCTATTTTGTTGGATGTTCCGCTATGCAGCAAAGCGCGCCACCACTGGCGTACCCTCTGGTTTCCTAAATTTTGTAGAATTGATAGTAGAATTTATTGATGGCTCTGTGAAAGATAGCTTTCATGGCGTAAACAAAATGGTAGCCCCCTTAGCGCTAACCATTTTTGTCTGGGTGTTTCTAATGAACCTTATGGATCTTATCCCAGTTGACCTCATCCCCTACCTGTTAGCTAAAGCGGGTGTTGGCTACCAAAAAATTGTTCCCTCAACCGATCCTAATATCACTATGGGTATGGCGTTGGGCGTATTTGTCTTGATGCTTTACTACTCGATCAAGATTAAAGGCACAGGTTTTATCAAAGAGCTTACTATGCATCCATTTAACCACTGGGCATTTATTCCGGTGAACCTCTTTATGGAAACTGTGGGTTTTTTGGCAAAACCATTCTCTCTAGGTCTGCGATTATTCGGAAATATGTATGCCGGCGAGATGATTTTTATTCTAATTGCAATGATGTTTGCTGCAGGCGCTGGTGGCGGTATAGCTACTGGTGGTATTCATGCGCAAATCTTCGGTGAACACACCAACTTTATATTTTGGTTGGCGGTGTTTGCATTGGTCTGCGGGGTTTGCTGGTTAAATCTTAAAGGCAAGATATCGACGGGTAAAACAGTCCTTATCGCAGCAATCATTATGACACTCAGTGGCGGCATATTTGCTATCGCTGGTGGCTTGATGCAATGGGGTTGGGCGGTATTCCATATTTTGGTTATCACCCTGCAAGCATTTATTTTTATGGTTCTTACTATCGTCTACTTAAGTATGGCGCATGAAGACCACTAATTTTTTTTAAACCACTGAAATCGGGAGTCTACGATGGAACTTGTTATCATTGCTGCGGCAATTATGCTCGGATTGGGCGCATTAGGAGCCGCTGTTGGTATGGGTCTTCTTGGCGGAAAATTAATTGAAGGAACTGCTCGTCAGCCAGAGCTTGGTCCTATGCTTCAGGGCAAAATGTTCCTGCTAGCCGGTCTTATTGATGCTGTGCCTATTATTGGTGTTGGTATCGCTATGTACCTTATCTTTGTTGTTGCTCCAGGCGTTGGCGCATAACAGCAACTTTTAAATTAGCCTTTATGAGGTGATTGCGTGAATATTAACTTAACGCTTTTTGGCCAAATGGTAACATTCGCATTCTTTGTGTGGTTCTGCATGAAGTTTGTATGGCCGATTATTCTGCAAGCTATGGAAGAGCGTCAGCAAAAAATTGCCGACGGTCTAGACGCAGCTGACCGCGCAGTGCGTGATCTAGATGCCGCTCAAAGCAAAGTCTCTGACCAATTAAAAGAGGCCAAGCAAGAAGCAGCTGGCATTATAGATCAAGCTAACAAGCGCGCTAACCAAATTGTAGATGAAGCGAAACAGCAAGCCACAGCAGAGGGAGAGCGACTTAAGGTTGCTGCCCAAGCTGAAATCGAGCAAGAAGTGAACCGTGCAAAAGAAGAACTGCGCGCCACAGTTGCCGGGCTTGCTATTGCGGGTGCAGAAAAAGTACTCGAAGCTTCAATTGACGATAAAGCCAACAAGGAAATCGTCGACAAATTGGCAGCCCAGCTGTAATCGAGGTCTGATATGGCAGAATTAAGTACATTAGCTCGACCCTATGCTAAAGCAGCGTTTGAATATGCTGCTGAAGCAAAAGATCTTCAGGGTTGGTCTGATAGTCTTGCTCTAGCGGCATCTGTAGCTCAGCAATCAGCAGTTGAAAAACTGCTGAGCTCGCCGAGCGCCACCGCGGCAATGCAAGCCGAAGCTGTGCAGGATATATGTGGTGATGAGCTGGCAACAGCCTGTCAAAACTTTATCAGCATATTGTCGGAAAATCGCC
>JBMZEV010000002.1:0-61371 GCA_049615065.1 Porticoccaceae bacterium
TCGCCAACAAGCTTAAGTCTAATGACCCAGAGGCATTGGCGGCGATATCGCTGTTAAAAGACGCGTAACTAAGATTTAGTTACCGTAGGACATAACCCGCTGATAGCGCTGTTCTAACAGCTGTTCTGTGGGTATCTTCTGCAACTCTTCAAGTTGCCCAATTAGATGCTGCTTGAGATTTTCACTCATGGTATCTATATCACGATGAGCGCCACCCAATGGCTCGGGTATGGTCTCATCCACAATACCTAACTGCTCAAGATTATCTGAGGTTACGCCCATGGCTTCTGCCGCCTGAGGGGCTTTTTCGCTGGTTTTCCAGATAATATTGGCACAGCCTTCTGGTGAGATTACAAAGTAAGTGCTGTACTGCAACATATTCAGTCTATCACCGACGCCAATAGCCAAGGCACCACCTGAACTACCTTCACCAATAACAGTGCAGATAATAGGTGTTTTAAGGCGCGACATAACCGCTAGATTCTGCGCGATAGATTCCGAGATATTGCGCTCTTCGGAATCAATACCCGGATAGGCTCCCGGCGTATCAATAAGGGTAATCACTGGCAGGTTAAAACGCTCGGCTAGTTCCATTAGGCGCAAAGCCTTACGATAGCCCTCTGCCTTGGGCATACCAAAGTTGCGCATTACCTTATCATTGACACCGCGGCCCTTCTCTTCGCCTATCACCATCACTGGCTTGCCATTTAGACGAGCGACACCACCGACAATAGCGTTGTCATCACCAAAATGACGATCGCCATGCATTTCTTCCCAGTCGGTAAAGATGCGCTGAATATAGTCTAGAGCGTAGGGTCTTTGCGGATGCCTTGCCACCTGCACTACATCCCATGGGGTTAGCTTTGAATAGATGCTTTCGGTTAGTTTGCGCGACTTTTCACGCAATTTTGAAATTTCTTCAGCAATATTGATATCGCTGTCGTTGCCAACCAACTGTAGTTCTTCAATTTTTCCTTCTAAGTCAGCAATCGGCTGTTCAAAAGATAAATAATTTAGATTCATACTTTTCTCTGTCTCTGTTGGCCTGGGGCAGTTATTTTTACAATGCGCTATTTTAAACGTCTAGTGCAATTATCGCCAGCCTAGTTTTCTATATTTATGAGGTTAGTTATCCACTGGCTGTAGATTACGCTTAACCGTAGTCCAAATTGACATTGGTACTGCCAAATTGTTCTTTAAGACGAGTTATAAGTTCATCTTTTGGTTGAACACGCCATTGTTCACCCAAAGTAAACTGCCCTGCCGCTGTGGGATGTGCATAGTCTAGGACCACTGGACATGAGCCATCTTTATAGTCATTTAAAGAGCTATGAAAATCGTTTACCCAGCCATTGCCTATATCCGCTTTAGCCACCGATATTCGAAGCTTTTCGAGTTTGCTACAGCGGGCTTCATAAATTGACTGTATTGATTCGGCTACCATTTTTAAGCCACCAGTATAACTATCTTCAGAAACAGCTCCTTTAACCACAAGCAAGGCATCTTTGTTGAGGATATTTCGGTACATATCAAATTGTTCAGCCCATACGGATAATTCTAAGCGAGCACTTTTATCATCGAGGGTAATAAAGGCAAAACTATCACCGCGCTTATTTTTTAGCACGCGCATACCCACGACCATGCCATATACGGTAGACTTTTCTTTATCGGCACGCAGATCGACAATACGCTGAGGTAGCATATGCTTTAATTCATCTTCGTACTCATCAATCGGGTGCCCTGTAAGGTATAGCCCTAAGGTATCTTTTTCACCACCCAGACGTTCTCTAACGGTAAATGGTTTGGTTTTTAGGAAGCTTTGATAGGGATTTTGCTCTTTGCTTTCAACCATAGCCCCGCCAAATAGGTCGGTCATACCGCTACTCACATCACGTGCCTGTTGCTCGGCCATTTTTAGGGCTTGATCCATGGCGGCAAGCATCACTGCTCGGCGATAGCCCATTTCACCTTCGGGACCAATTTCATCGAGGGCACCACTTCTAATCAATGCCTCTAGGGTTCTTTTGTTTACTTTTCTGCCGTCAACTCTGGCACAAAAATCAAAGAGATCGGTAAATGCTCCACCCTGCTCTCGCGATTGAATAATATTTTCAATTGGACCCTCACCTAAACCTTTAATGGCGCCTAAACCATAGATAACCTGCCCCTGATCACCAACGCTAAATGGGTACCGACCGCGATTTACATCGGGCGGCAATAGCTCTAGCGCCATAGATCGACATTCGTCAATAAAGGTGACCACCTTATCGGTTTTATCCATATCCGAGGACATGGTGGCGGCCATAAATTGTGCAGGGTAATGGGTCTTTAACCAGCCTGTTTGATAGGCAACCAGAGCGTAGGCTGCGGAGTGAGATTTGTTAAAGCCATATCCAGCAAATTTTTCCATCAGATCAAAAATATTTGAAGCCAGTGCTTCACTGTGGCCTTTTTCGATAGCACCAGATACAAATAACTCACGCTGCTTTGCCATTTCATCGGCTTTCTTTTTACCCATAGCGCGACGCAATAGATCCGCACCACCAAGGGTGTAACCACCCATCTCCTGAGCAATCTGCATTACCTGCTCTTGATAGAGGATAATGCCGTAGGTTGGCTCTAGTGCGGGCTTTAGACTCTCATGCTGATATTGTGAATGCGGATAACTAATCTCAGCGCGGCCTTTTTTACGATTGATAAAGTCGTCAACCATTCCCGACTGCAATGGACCGGGTCTGAATAGCGCCACCAATGCGACAATATCTTCAAAACGGTCTGGCCCCAACTTTTTAATAAGTTCTTTCATGCCGCGCGATTCCAGCTGAAATACCGCGGTTGTTTCTGCGCGCTGCATCAGCTGAAAGGTTTGCTCATCATCTAACGGAATATGATCAATATTGAGCAGTTCTTCACTATTCTCAGCGCGATCACGGTTGATCATCTGTACCGCCCAATCAATAATGGTTAGGGTACGCAAACCGAGGAAATCAAACTTAATCAGACCAGCTTCTTCTACATCATTTTTATCAAATTGGGTAACCATACCCGAACCGGTTTCATCACAATAAATCGGCGAGAAATCGGTGATTTCTGTGGGTGCAATAACCACACCACCGGCGTGCTTGCCACAGTTTCGAGAAATACCTTCGAGCTGGAGTGCCATTGACCAAATTTCTGAGGCTTCGTCATCTTGTTTGAGGAATTCCTGCAGCGACTCCTCTTCTTCAACTGCCTTTTCTAGGGTCATGCCCACTTCAAACGGAATCATCTTTGAGAGTTTATCGGCAAGGCCATAAGACTTGCCCTGTACTCGTGCTACATCGCGCACCACCGCCTTGGCCGCCATGGTGCCGAAGGTAACGATCTGCGATACCGCACTTCGACCATAGCGCTCGGCAACATAGGCAATTACCTTATCGCGGCCATCCATACAGAAATCAATATCAAAATCGGGCATAGAAACCCGCTCTGGATTAAGAAATCGCTCAAACAGTAGATCGTATTCAATAGGATCTAGATCGGTAATTTTTAATGAATAGGCTACCAGGGAACCCGCACCAGAACCTCGCCCTGGCCCTACCGGAATCTTATTGTCCTTGGCCCAACGGATAAAATCCATCACAATCAGGAAATACCCGGGAAAACCCATTTGAATAATAATATCTAATTCAAATTTTAAACGTTGGTAATAGGCTTCACGCTTTGCTGGGTAATCCTCTGCACTGGTATCAAATAAACTGTGTAAGCGTTGCTCCAGGCCCTCTTCTGACACCTGAACCAAAAATTCATCAATGGTCATACCCTCTGGTATCGGGTAATCGGGCAAAAAGTACTCACCAAATGTTAGATCGACATTACAGCGCTTGGCAATTTCGATGGTATTTTGTAGCGCCTCTGGAATATCACTGAATAACTCCGCCATTTCTTCAGGGCTTTTTAGGTACTGGCTTTCTGAGTAGCGGCGTTCACGGCGGGGATCGTCTAGTGCGCGCCCCTCATGGATACAAACTCTGGCCTCATGGGCTTCAAACTCACTGGATTCGATAAAACGCACATCATTGGTTGCTACCACTGGGCAATCACAGCGCTCGGCCAAGGTCACTGCAGCATGAATATAGTCTTCTTCATCGGCTCTGCTGGTTCGTTGCAATTCAAGATAAAAGCGATCGGGGAATAGGCTCATCATCTGCCGCAAAGCTGTTTCAGCTTCGGCATAACGACTTGAGACTAGTGCTACACCAATCTCTCCTTGGCGCCCTCCAGAAAGAGCAATAAGGCCATCATTATGTGTTGTTAGCCATGACTTATCGATTATCGGTACTGCTTGACGCTGCCCTTCTAAATAGGCACGGGATATAAGCTGAGTTAAGTTTCTGTAGCCGTTCAAATCAGCGGCTAACAAAACCAATTGCGTGACTCCACCTTCGTCTTGATCGGAGAGTAAAACATCGGCACCTAGTATGGGCTTTACCCCAACAGCCTGAACTGCTTTGTAAAATTTAATAAGACCAAAGAAATTATTAAAATCGGTTAATGCTACCGCTGGCATACCCATATCGGCCACTTTCGCCGCTAGGGGTTTAATACGCACCAACCCATCGACCAATGAATACTCGGAGTGCAAGCGAAGATGAACAAACTCAGAGGTCATAATTGGACACTTGCAATAGCATTTAAAAGAAAACTAATCATAGAATTTAATGTATAGCTTCAACCCAATTAACTCAAGTTAAAGCGTTTAAAATTATTTTTTTATAACAAAGATTGTTGTTGCGGAAGCAAATTTTCACTCACAGGAGAAAACGATCGCCGATGTATTGGCGTTGCCCCCAAGCGCTGTAATGCCTCTAAATGTTGCGCCGTGCCATAACCTTTATTTTTAGCAAACCCGTAGCCTGGATATTTAGCTTCAAATTTAACCATTTCGGCATCGCGCACAACCTTGGCAATGATAGATGCGGCACTAATTACCTCAACGCGACCATCACCCTTGATCACAGCTTCTGCTGGGTATTCCCATTTTGGCAGTCGGTTGCCATCTACGGCGACAAAATCAGGCTTTATTTTTAAACCCATAACCGCGCGACGCATTGCCATCATGGTTGATTGCAAAATATTGTACTGGTCTATTTCTGCCACTGATGCGCGAGCCACAGAGTAGTCTATGGCCTGTTCTATAATGTCTTTGTACAGTGCTTCACGCTGATGGGCTGTAAGCGCTTTAGAGTCAGCTAGCCCCTGAATACTATGCTTGGCCGGCAATATTACAGCAGCAGCCACGACATCGCCGGCAAGCGGGCCTCTGCCGACTTCATCAACACCTGCCAGACACGTAATATTTTTTGGCGGTTGCCATTTATCTACCACCCTATTTACTCGCTATCAGCTTTGCTATGGCAGCTGTTGCCAAACTGGCTGAATCTAGCGTTAACTGCTGATGTAATTGATCAAACTGTTCAATTAACTCAGCATTATTGGCTTTAAAAAGTTTAACGACCTGCACAGATAGACTATCAACCGTTGCCTTATCCTGAAGTAATTCTGGCACTAGAGGTTTATTGGCCAATAGATTTGGCAATGAAACATAGGCTGTTTTGATCAGTGGAAATAGCAACTTAAATGATAGTGCATTCATGCGATAGCCAACCACCATCGGCTTTTTAAGCAACATAGCTTCTAATGCGGTTGTACCCGATGTGAGTAAAACCACATCTGCTGCCTCCATCGCCTGATGAGATTGCTGTTTAAGCAGTGTTACTTTGTCTGACCTGGCTTCTAAGATCTTGTTTAATTGGTCATATCTTGATGAGTTAGCTGCGGGCACAATCAGCTGTAATTCAACGCCTAGTTGTTGAGATGCTATAGCCGCTGCATCCAGTAACAGCTCCGCCATTAATTCAACTTCAGCACTGCGACTTCCGGGCATAATACAGAGTGTCGGCTGATCGGCATCAAGCCCTAATGCTTGCCTTGCTGCGGATTTGTTGGGCTGTTTAGGAAATTGCTTCGCCAGTGGATGCCCCACATAACAAACCGGCACCCGGTGCTGCTGGTAAAAAGCCGCTTCAAAGGGCAAGAGTGTTAGCATTAGGTCGACTGAACGTTTTATATTTTTGATTCGTCCTTGACGCCAAGCCCAAACAGATGGGCTGACATAATGTACTGTTTTAACCCCTGCTATATGCAATTTTTGCTCTATTTTGGCATTAAAGTCTGGCGAATCTATACCGATAAAGACCACAGGTTTATTGGCTGAATAACGCTTAATTATGGAGCGCCGAATAGACAGTAACTCCGGCAAGCGTTTTAGCGGCTCCCAAAGCCCCATGACTGATAGCCGTTCCATATCAAACAGTGAGTTAAACCCCAGAGCTTGCATTTTTGGCCCGCCGATACCCTCAAAAATAGCATCGGGATATTGCGTTTTTAATCCCTGCATTAGGTCGGCACCCAGTAAATCACCAGATGCTTCACCCGCAACAATGGCAAAAACAGGCGCTTGATCCAGCATAACTTAGCGGATAATACCGCGCGTTGAGGCTTTAAGAGAGTCTACAAGGGTAGTAATAACAGTGTCATCACCCAACTCAGTAATTGCATCTATGGCTTCGTCAAGCGTAAGACCTCGACGATAGAGTAACTTATAGGCTTTGTTGGCCAGAGAGATTTGCTCTGAGGTAAAACCGCGGCGTTTTAATCCCTCTTTATTGATTGTTCTTGGCTCTGCTGGACTGCCAAAAGCTGTAACAAAAGCCGGAACATCGTGATAACTAAAGGCTGCAGGGCCAATAAAACTATGTGCGCCAACCGAAACATATTGGTGAATAAGCGCGTAACCAGAGAGTATTGCCCAATCACCCACAGTCACATGACCGGCAAGACTGGAGTTATTCACCATAATCACATGGTCGCCAATGATCGAATCATGCCCCACATGAGCGTAGGCCATTAATAGATTATGGTTGCCTATTATGGTTTCACCCTTATCTTGAACAGTACCGCGATGAATGGTCACACCTTCACGGATAACGTTATCATCACCGATAATTAATTTGGTTGGCTCACCTTTATATTTAAGATCAGGAGTGTCATCGCCAATTGTCGAAAATTGATAGATCTTATTATTGGCGCCAATCACTGACGGCCCACGGATAACTACATGGGAGGCAATTGTAGAATTGTCTCCTATTTGTACATCGGGACCAATAACAGACCATGGGCCAATACTGACGTTTTCGCCAATTTGCGCCTTGGGATCTATAATTGCTTTAGAATCAATCACACTACTTTATCTCTATCCTGAAATGCGCAAAGCAACGTTGCTTCACAACAAACCTTGCCGTCCACAGATGCACTGGTGTTAAAACGCCACATATTGCGTTTTACCGTATCTATCTCTGAGGTTAGTACCAACTTATCACCAGGGACTATAGGCTTTTTAAAACGTGCCTTATCAACGCCAGCAAATAAGAACAATTTACCATCCTCTGCGGTAGTTTCGGATGAATAAAAGCCAAGAATACCTGATGCTTGAGCCATAGCTTCAACGATCATAACCCCAGGAAAAATTGGAGCACCTGGAAAATGACCATTAAAAACATCTTCGTTAAAGGTGATATTTTTATAGGCAACAATACGCTTATTAGCTTCGATCTCTTCCACCCTGTCTACCAATAAAAATGGGTATCTATGCGGGAGAAGCTTCATTATTTCATTTACATTCATTACTTAGTCCATTTATCCAGATAAGTTGTTATCTTTAACAATTCAGTCTTTTTGTTCTAATTTTTTTAATCGCTGCGCAATCAGGTTTAACTGCCCCATTCGTACAGAATTTTTCGACCACTCAGCAGTAGTCATTAACGGCATAGTAGCATTTGAATATGAGTTAGGCTGCTTAATATCTTTAAATACCAAACTATGCGCCATTACCTGAACGTTGTCACATAAGCTTGCATGACCAACCACATGGGCACCGGCGGCAAGAACACAATTTTGACCTACAACCGTGCTACCCGCTACCCCCGCATAAGCTGCCATTGCGGTATTGTCACCAATTACCGCGTTGTGCGCTATCTGCACATGGTTATCTAAGATAACGTTACTGCCAACAATAGTGTCATTAATAGCGCCCCTATCAATGGTAGTACAGGCACCAACTTCAACATTGTCGCCAATTATCACACCACCAATTTGGCTGATTTTTTGCCAGCCATCTTTACCCTTTGAGGCAAAGCCAAAGCCATCAGCACCTATAACCGAACCACTATGCACTCTTACACCTGAACCGATACGAACATCATGATAAATAGCAACATTAGCTGCAATGGCGCAATTATCACCCAATTCAGACCGCGCACCAATAACTGTATTTGCTTTGATCACTGTGCCTGAGCCAATTTGAACATTGGCCTCAATGACGACATTGGGGCCAATAGATACTCCATCACCAACCTTAGCTGTTGGATCAATAAAGGCACTACTATGAATAGCTTTTTCCACTGCCGGTGCCTTATCAAACCATGCACTGATTTTGGCATAGCTAAGATAGGCGTCATTGACAATCAAACAGTTGCCACTGAAGAACTGTGCCTGAGCAGGCTGTAAAATAACAGCCCCTGCCTGACAATCATCTAACTGCTTTGCATATTTTGGATTACTTAAAAAAGCGATGTCATTCGCCTTAGCCGACTCAAGAGTGGCTAAACCAGTAATCGTTGTCGAATCATCGCCCACAATTTCAGCATCAAGAAAAGACGCTATTTTTTTTAGGCTAAAAGAAAACGACATAGAAGCATCCACTCAGAAAACTACTCTGACTCAGATTGAGGGATGGATTTAGCATCAATACGATTAGCTACTTTTTCGGTAATTGATGCCTCAGGTGTTGCTAAAAGAACAGACTCTGCTCTAAGTAACACAGTGATGCCCTCTTCTTTTACAATTTCTTGTAGCGCTTCCTCAACCAGAGGGGCTAAATCCTGTAACACACGTTGTTCTAATTGCTTTTGCTCCGATGAGATTTTCTGTATTGCCAATTCAGCGTCTGCCTTAACATAGCTCATCTTCTTCTGATGCTCGGCCAATTCTTCTGGCGACCAAGTAAGACGCTTGGTTTCAGCTTCTTTAGCCATGGCTTGAAAATCCGCTGATGAACTCTCATATTTTGCTTTAAGACTAATAAAGTCAGCACTTTCTTCAAAGGTTTTAAGCGCACTTTGTGCCGCTGCAGAACTAAAAATAGCGACTCTAGCATCAACTACCGCAATCTTTGCAGAGGCGGTATCAGCTGATGCAACCAAAGATTGGGAAATCATTAAAGCGACAATCGTCACCAACCCAAAAAATTTAAACGTATTACCCTTCATAGTGTTTTAACCTTAACTTATTTTAGAACTGATTACCCAGCGAAAATTGAAACATCTCAATTTCATCATAATCGCTAGAATTCAATGGTTTGGCAAAACTAAATGTTAATGGCCCCATAGCACTTAACCATGTTGCGCCTATGCCGACAGAGTATCTTAACTCACCTGCATCAGGTTTAAAGCAGTTTATTTGCGTCTCACCACATTTGGTATTAAAAATATTACCCACATCAAGGAAGAATGCAGATTGCATAGAGCGAGTATCCTTGATAAATGGCATTGGGAAAATAATCTCAGCGCCAAATTCTATCTGCACATTGCCACCAATTGGGTCGGGTCTGCTGTAAATAGAGGATGTTGTACATGATTCGTCGCCACCAGCACAGGGCGTATCCTGAGGCCCGAGGGAATTGCGTTCAAAGCCTCTTACTGAACCAAAGCCACCACCATAGAAATTTTTGAAAAATGGCAGCTGAGTAGTGTCACCATAACTTTCACCCAACCCAAGATCGGCTCTCAGCTTCAGAGTTAGTGAACGAGTCAAACCTCGCAAATATTGACCACTGTAGGTCATCTTATAATATTCTAAGCCAGAACCTGGCAGTGCAAGGTTTAATGCCATCCTTTGCGAAGCACCTCGGGTTGCAAACATACCTCGGTTTAATGTTGATTTAGACCAGTTAAGGTTCAAATTAAATACATCAAAGTTGTCGCCATTGGCCGCTATAAAATCTCTTATTTCTCGAGAAGAATAATTGCCAGAGCGAATTTCAAGGCTCTCAAAACCAACACCAAAACCAATACGCTCAACTTCAGAAACAGGATAGCCCCAACTTACATTTGCACCCTTAGAGTTAGTAGAGAAGCTGGATACATTAATCTTATCGTAATCAGTCTCACGAGCAAAAATACTGTAGCCGACATTGACGCCATCAACGGTAAAATAGGGCTCGGAAAAACTTAAATTTAGAGAGTCTTGATAGGTGCTGCGATTAACCGCCACAGTAACCTTTTTGCCGGTACCTAAGAAGTTATTCTCACTTAGATTAACACCCAGTACCATGCCATAACCCTGAGCATAGCCAATACTAGCGCCGACAGAACCAGAGGGTTGCTCTTCAACTGTGTAAACCACATCAATTTGGTCGTTAATTCCAGGAACTGGAACTGTCTCAACTTCAACCCCTTTAAAGTATCCCAATCGCTCTAAGCGAACCTTGGATAAATCAATTAAAGAATTGTTAGCCGAGGATCCTTCCATTTGCCGCATTTCACGACGAAGAACTTCATCTTGAGTTTTGGTATTTCCTCTAAACTCAATGCGACGCACATAGGCGCGCATCCCTGGCATAAGCACAAAGGTTACCTTAGCGGTTTTATCTTCTTTGTTGAGCTCCGGGTAACCTTCAACTTTGGCAAAGGTATAACCTTCATTACCAAAACGGCGAGTAATTAACTCACTACTTGTAGTCATCAAAGCTTGTGAGAACCTCATACCCTTGCGCATAAGAATCATCGAACGGATTTCAGATTCTGGTATTTTTAGTTCGCCAGAAAGCTCTACTTCGCTAATTTTGTAAGTCTCACCCTCGTCAACAGTAATAGTAATATAAACTGATTCTTTATTGGGGCTAACCGAGACCTGAGTATTTTTGATTTCAAAGGCTAAATAACCACGATCTAGGTACCAAGTTTCAAGGGTTTCTATATCGCCGGTGAGTTTTTCACGAGAATATTTATCATTACTGGTTAACCATGACCAAAAACCCGTTTCATTTAACTCAAAGTTCTCACGCAGCGCATCTTCAGAGAAACTTTTGTTACCAATAATATTGATGTGCCTAATCTTAGCAACACTACCCTCATCGATATCAATATTAATAGCCACTCGGTTTCTTGGTAGCTCCTGAACATCAGTCGTTACCAATGCACCATAACGACCTTGAGAGACATATTGTCGCTGAAGCTCTTGAGCCATACCTTCCAATATAGATTGACGAAAAATTTGTCCTTCTGAAAGACCATTATCTGTTAATGCGTCAAGAAGCTGTTCGGATTGAATGGCTTTATTGCCCTCGAGATTAATTTCAGTGATAGCCGGCCTTTCTGTCAAAACAATGACAAGAACGCCGTTTTCTTGAGCCATTGTGACATCAGCAAAAAAACCTGTGGAAAAAATCGATCTTGAAGCTTCTCTGACTGAAGCCTGATCGACTTGATCACCCACATTAATAGGTAAAGCCGAGAAAACCGTTCCCGCAGAAACACGTTGCAAGCCTTCAATTCGTATATCTGAGACTTGAAAAAGCGCCTCAGAAGCTAATGATAAAGCGCTAAGAAAAGTAAGGCAGAGGCCTAAAAAGAGTCGTTTCATGTAATTAAATTTTGCCTATTTATACTATTATTTAGAGACTCAAAACGGTCGGGTAAGATCATTAAATGTGGCAAAGATCATCAAACCAATCAACAAGAAAAAGCCAATTTTATAACCAATTATTTGTACATGGTCAGAGACTGGAGAACCTTTTACCCATTCGACCACACAATATACTAAATGCCCCCCATCAAGCACCGGGATAGGCAGCAAATTCATAACCCCAAGCATTATACTTAGAATAGCCACAAAACGAATAAAATTCTCCACGCCTGCCTTGCCTGTATCACCAGCCATTTTGGCAATAGTAATTGGGCCACTTAAATTTTTTGCCGACAACTCGCCAATCAGTAACTTTCCCATTGAAGAGAGAATAAAACCGGCAGTTGATACTGTTTCGTCGACAGCTCGGTTAAAGGCGCTGAATATACTATGTTTGACCTGCCGTATTAATTGCTCAGGATACGAGCCTTTAACACCCAGCTGAATACCTAACTGACCAACGAACGCACCATTTTTTAAAACTTTTTCAGGCGTGACTTCAACCACCAAAAAACGACTACCAGCGCTGTCTTTATCAGGGCGCTCAAGATCAATAATCAAGGGCTGATCAATGGCACTAGAGACTTGCTGTATAAAGCCATCAGCACTTTCAATCTCTATACCATTGACGGCTAGCAAACTATCTCCTTCACGCAAACCACCTTTGAAGCCAGATCCGCTCTCTGAAACTGGACCCAATATAAGCGCTTCAAATTCAAAGGTCGGTTGGAGACCAAGCTCTCTGATTGGTGAAGGGTTATCGGCATCCCTTAACCAGCTAGTGACTGCAACAAGTACCTGAAACTCTGAGCTAGAGTCTGCGTAACGGACACTAAGCGGTATATCTCCTGTAGTCCCAATAAAATCAAAAAGCTGTCGATTAACCGATGCCCAAGTAGTGGTTTCAATACCATCTACTGCTGTAATTTCCATGCCGACCTCAAGCCCTGCCTGACTTGCCAAAGACTCTGTAGCAACATCGCCAATCACTGGTGCCAATCCCTTTTCTCCACCTAGAAAAAGAAACCAATAAACAACAATTGCCAGTAAAAAATTAGCTATTGGACCGGCACTGATAATGGCCATACGTTGAAGTACTGTTTTTTGGGTAAATGCAAAGGGACGATCCTCTTCATTAATTTCACCCTCCCTTTCATCGAGCATTTTTACATAGCCACCCAAGGGCAAAGCTGCCAAAACGAATTCTGTATTGTGCTTATCGCGCCAAGAAAAAAGTTTTTTACCAAAGCCTATAGAAAATTTTTCTACTCGAACATTACAACGCCTAGCCACCCAAAAATGGCCATATTCATGAAAGGTTACCAATATGCCAAAAGCTATAAAGGTATAAAATAATGTCTGCATTAGTGCCATGAGTTAGAACTCTAATTGTTTAATCACAGATTCTGCCGTGACTCTTGCCCTTTTGTCTGACTCTTGGACAGCGGCAAGTGATTCTGGTTCATAAAAATCAAAGGACTCTAAGGTCTGCTCAACAATTGGCGCTATAGCTGAAAAACCAACTCTGCCATCTAAAAATGCCTGAACGGCTATTTCATTGGCAGCATTCAGTACCGCCGGGGCGTCACCGGCCTGTTCAGCCGCATTATAGGCTAGCTGTAAACATGGGAACTTGACCAAATCCGGTTGCTCAAAGGATAGCCGAGCTATTTCGCTAAGGTTTAAATCAGCCACACCTGAGGACAACCTTTCCGGCCAAGCTAAACCATGCGCAATAGGTGTTCTCATGTCAGGATTACCAAGCTGAGCCAACACCGAACCATCTACATATTGCACCAGAGAGTGAATAATACTTTGTGGGTGAATAAGTACTTCAATTTTATCCATACTGGTATCGAATAACCATCTTGCCTCTATGCACTCGAGACCCTTATTCATCATGGATGCGGAATCAACGGAAATTTTATTACCCATACTCCAATTGGGGTGCGCGCAGGCTTGGGCCGGCGTAGCCGCAGCAATTTGCTCTGCACTCCAGCCTCTAAAGGGGCCTCCAGAGGCTGACAAAATAAGCTTTTTAATGGATGATTGATTGGCATCACTATAGTTGTGAGGCAAGCACTGAAAAATCGCATTGTGCTCACTATCAATAGGCAATAATGTCGCACCATGTTTCTTTACCGCAGCCATAAAGATTGGTCCCGCCATAACGAGGGATTCTTTATTTGCTAATAATACTTTTTTACCGGCATTTACAGCAGACAGTGTGGGTAACAGTCCTGCCGCTCCAACAATTGCCGCCATTACAATATCCACTTGATTATTGCTGGCAACTTCGGACAATGCATCCGCGCCAAAAATCACCTCTGTGGAACCGTTAAGATCATTAATCATTACACTTAATTGCTCTGCAGAAGACTCATCATTAACCACTGCATATTTTGCCCTGTATTGAACAGATTGATGAGCCAGCTTTTGCAATTGGCGGCAACCGGTTAATGCAAATATTGAGTACTTTTCAGGATGCTGGGAAATTACATCCAGGGTACTTTCACCAATGGATCCCGTTGCACCTAATACGGTCACTGAATAATTCATTTAGAACGGACTAGCTTTAGATAAAATAACAAAAAATAACGGCAAGGCGGCCATAACACCATCCAAACGATCAAGGAATCCACCGTGACCCGGCAAAAGATTGCTACTGTCTTTGATGCCTCTATGACGTTTTAACATGCTTTCAAACAGATCGCCTATCACCGATGATAATGCCACAGGGAAAACAAGCAAGCACAGATTCAGCCAATTAATTTCAGAGATATATGTTAACAAACTCATGACTAATAAAACCTGCAGAGCCAGACCGCCCAGCAGTCCTTCCCAAGTTTTACCGGGACTTATGGTTGGCGCTAATTTATGCCTACCCAACAAATTACCTGCTATGTAGCCGCCAATATCAGCCAAAATAATAATAGCCATGGCCAATAATACAAGATATCGACCATTTTCAAGAGAGATTATAGATGCCAAAGCCAACCATGTGACAGTCAGTAAAACTATACCTAAGGCCAGCATTATAGGTTGTGAAGACCATAAAATAGCACTAGAAGGATAACCCTGCAGCCACAGGAAAATGACTGCCCATAGAGCCGTTGTTGCAAAGCAGATTTGATAGCTTAAAGATTGTTCAAGATGAGTGTAGATCCCTACATAAGCCGCTATCACAAGTATTGAAAGTAAAAGCGCTAAGACAAATAATACTTTCCCGACCACTGTCTTCACTCGGGCTAGATCTGACCATTCCCAGCCGGCAACTAATACTATCAGCATGATAAAGCTTATAAAAACTGATGTTGAAAGAAACAACAAAGCAGAAATAAACAGAAAAGCTAAAACCGAAGCCGTTGCAAAACGTTGTTTAAACATACAGTCCCTTATACAGCCCTATTTTTTAATTATTATTTGTTTTTTGCGTAGAGGATCTAGTGCCAAATCTTCTTTGTCTAGAATAATAGTCTTCTACCGCATGCTCAAATGCATTCTCATCGAAGTCTGGCCAGAAGCACTCAGTAAAATATAACTCAGTGTATGCCATTTGCCATAACATAAAGTTACTAATTCGCTGCTCACCAGCAGTTCGAATGCATAAATCCGGTGATGTTAACCCTTGATGACTAAAATAATTATCAATATTTTCCGCTGAAATATCTTCTGAAGACAGGCTGCCCTCTGCAATATTTTCTGCCATTTTTTTCGCAGCTTGAGCAATCTCCCAACGTCCACCGTAGTCGACATAAAGATGTAAATTAAGTTCGCCAGACTTGGTAAGACTTTCAGCCTCTTTGATTTGCTTATTAAGGCGGTCACTAAAGCGTGTTTTACTGCCGATCACTCGTAACTTAATACCGTCATCGCGTAACAACTTAGCCTCTTGTTTGAGATAGGTGGAGAACAATGACATTAGACCTCGAACCTCAATGGCTGGCCTGTGCCAATTCTCACTACTAAAAGCAAATAAACTGACAGTTTCGATGCCTAAATTGCGGGCGGATGGCAATAGATCACGAATTCGCTCTGCACCCGCTCTGTGACCCGCTATTCCAGATAGCCCACGCTGCTTGGCCCAGCGATTATTGCCGTCCATAATAATCGCAACATGCTTGAGCGGATGTAACGCAGTTTTGGCTTTACTATTCATGTTTGACCTAGAGATTCTAGATCTCTAACAAGTCCTTCTCTTTGGCGGCTAAAGCTTCTTCAACCTTTGCGATAAATCGATCAGTTATTTTTTGGACATCGTCCTGCGCTTTGCGTTCCTCATCCTCGCTGATTTCTTTTTCTTTTAACAGATCTTTGATATCTGAAAGTACATCACGTCGAATATTTCTAATACCAATTCGCGAACCCTCTGCTTCATGACGCGCCTGTTTACCATAGCTTCGTCTGGTTTCTTCAGTTAGTGGAGGCAAGGGTATACGAATAACAGCGCCAGCAGTACTTGGATTGAGACCTAGCTCTGATTTCATAATCGCTTTTTCTATTTCGGGCACCAATGATTTTTCATAGGGTGAAACAGATAGTGTACGAGAGTCTTCAATTGTCACAGAAGCAGCTTGATTAAGGGGTGTATTGACTCCGTAGTAATCAATAGATAGGCCATTTAGAAGGCTTGGGTGCGCCCTGCCTGTTCGAATTTTATTAAATGCAACGCCAAGCGCTTCAACGGTCTTGGCCATTCGTTGCTCTGCATCTTTTTTAAAATCTTCTATCACTTGAAACCTCTTTATTTTTCATCAATGAGTGTGCCTTCGTCACCACCCACGATTAAATTAAGTAACGCGCCAGCTTTTGACATACGGAACACCCTTAGTGGCATTCTGTGTTCACGACATAGGCAGATAGCCGTCATATCCATAACTCCGAGCTGTTTATTAAGAACCTCGTCATAGGTAAGGCTTTGATAAAGCGTAGCTGTGGGATCAAGCATTGGATCTGCAGAAAAAACCCCATCAACCTTTGTCGCTTTTAAGACCACATTTGCATTGATCTCAATGCCGCGCAAACAGGCGGCTGAATCAGTAGTAAAAAAAGGATTACCTGTACCTGCGGCAAAAATGACCACATCACCACCCTTTAGATAGCGAATGGCCTTACGACGATCATAGTGCTCGACCACACCACTCATAGGAATAGATGACATTACGTGAGTGGATATATTGGTGCGCTCAAGAGCATCGCGCATGGCTAATGCGTTCATTACAGTAGCCAACATGCCCATATGGTCACCAGTTACCCGATCCATACCAGCTGCGTTGAGAGCGGCGCCACGAAACAGATTGCCGCCGCCAATAACCAAGCCTACTTGAACGCCAATACCTACCAGCTGACCAATTTCTAGCGCCATTCGATCGAGAACTTTTGGATCAATTCCAAAGCCCTCCTCTCCCATCAACTCTTCACCGCTGAGTTTGAGCAAGATTCGCTTATACTGCTTCTCTTTGACCGTTGACGCCATAGTTTTTCCTCTTAATTAATTGCTTGCACCCTGCACTTGAGCCGCTACTTCAGCAGCAAAATCAACTTCTTCCACTTCGATTCCTTCACCAACTTCGAAACGAACAAAAGATAGTACCTCAGCACCCTCGGCTTTAACCAGCTTGCCAACAGTGATGTCAGGGTCTTTTACAAAAGGCTGATCTACAAGACTACTTTCTTTTAAGAATTTAGCAACGCGACCAGCAATCATTTTCTCAATAATTTCTTCTGGCTTGCCACTCTCTCTTGCTTGCGCAGCAAAAATTTCTTTTTCAGCTGCAACCAAGTCTGCAGGCATATCGTCAGAATTAACCACCGCTGGGTTAACCGCAGCAACATGCATAGCAACGTCTTTTGCAAGTTCTTCAGAACCACCACTTAGACCAACCAATACAGCGATACGACTATTGCTGTGGACATAACCACCAACGACAGGCGCTTCAATGCTGTCGGCTCTTCGCGGCGAAATATTTTCACCAATCTTTTGCACTAATTCTTGTCTCTCAGTTTCAAGATCACCTGCCATCAAAGCTGCAATATCAGTTTGTTTTGCACTGAATGCTGCGCCTAGCACAGTGTTAACAAAGCCTTGAAAGCCTTCATCTCTGGCTACAAAATCAGTTTCACTATTAACCTCTAATAGTAGACCATAACCACCCTCAGCGCTAAAGGCAACTACACCGTCAGCGGCTGTTCTACCGGCTTTTTTAGCTGCTTTCATTCCGCTAGATTTGCGTAAATCTTCAATTGCTTTATCAATATCGCCCTCAGACTGAGCTAGTGCACGCTTACACTCCATCATGCCTAAACCCGTTCTATCTCGAAGTTCTTTAACTAGGGACGCAGTTACCTGTGACATTGTATTCCTCTCTCAAACATATAATTAGTTAGAAAAAAGGGGGCAAATGGCCCCCGTAATTTTTGTTACATAACCGCCCAATGGGTCGATCTTAAAATTACTCAGCTTCTTTTTTAGCAGCTGGTTTCTTTGCTGCAGCCTTTTTAGCTGGTGCTTTCTTAGCTGGTGCTTTCTTAGCAGCAGCTTTTTTAGCCGGTGCTTTTTTAGCTGGTGCTTTCTTAGCAGCAGCTTTTTTAGCCGGTGCTTTTTTAGCTGGTGCTTTCTTGGCTGCTGGTTTTTCCTCTGCTGGTTCTGGCGCAGTTTCAGCAGTAGGCGCTTCGGCAACAACTTCAGCTTCTGGCTCAGCTTCAACTTTTTCAGCAGGCTTTTCATCAACTTCAATAAACTCATCCTTACTGGTTACTGATGCAGATTGAGCCTTGCCCTCTAAGATAGCGTCAGCAACAGATGCCGCATACAACTTAATTGCACGAATGGAATCATCATTACCTGGAATTACATGATCAACGCCATCTGGATCACTATTGGTATCGACAATACCAACAACTCGTATGCCAAGCTTATTGGCTTCGTTAATAGCGATACGCTCATGATCAACGTCTACCACGAATAAAATATCCGGTAGTCCGTTCATATCTTTGATACCGCCAATAGAATTTTCTAGTTTGTCTTTCATGCGCGTACGCATTAGGACTTCTTTCTTAGTTAGTTTGTCAAACGTACCATCGCTTTGCTGTTTTTCAAGCTCGCGGTAGCGACGAATTGACGCTCTAATTGTTTTGTAGTTTGTTAGCATTCCACCTAACCAGCGATGGCTAACGTAGGGCATTCCACAACGCTCAGCTTGCTCTTTGATAATTTTATTAGCTGCTCGCTTGGTGCCAACAAAAAGAACCTGATTACCCTTAGACGCTTCAACGCGAAGAACATCAAGTGCTTCATTAAATGCAGGTACGGTATTTTCTAGATTGATAACATGAACTTTGTTGCGTGAGCCGAAAATGTATTGGCTCATTTTTGGATTCCAAAAACGGGTTTGGTGACCAAAATGGACACCTGCTTGCAACATATCTCGCATACTTACTTTTGACATAATATTTTCCTTTTGGGGTTAAGCCTCCACATATCCCAATAACCAACCCGTTGAAAAAATCGCTGAGCACCCAGGTTACTGTGTCGACATGTGTGTGTCGTTTAGTGTTACTTAATTAGTTAAATCGATACGCTAACTGCGTTCCGGCGCGCTTTATACCATAACCACTATTTTATATAAAGAAAAAAGCACTAAAAATGGTGATTTCAATTGCTTTATAGGCAAAAAGCAGCAAATCTTAAAATATACCTGCATTAGTAGCGATTATTTTTTAATATCAACTCCCGCAATTGTCTTTAGATTGGTTACAATAGCGGAGATCAAACTAAAGAGTATTGCAATGTCTGTAAATCTTAGAACACCTGAGCAAATCGCTAAAATGCGCATCGCTGGCAAGCTCGCTGCAGAGGTACTTGAACTTATTGGAGAGTATGTTGTTGCTGGCGCCTCAACCGAGGATTTAGATCGTATCTGTCACGACCATATAGTACAGAAACAGCAAGCCATACCCGCCTGCCTTGGCTATAGAGGCTTCCCAAAATCAATTTGCACTTCTGTTAATCAAGTTGTTTGTCACGGCATCCCCTCTGAGAAAAAGATTTTAAAGAAGGGCGATATTGTTAATATTGATGTTACGGTTATAAAAGATGGTTGGTATGGCGATACTAGCAAGATGTATATTGTCGGCGACGCCCCAGAACATGCCAAAAGACTGATCAAAGTTTCACAAGAATGCTTGTACAAGGGTATCGAAATGGTAAGACCTGGCGTAAGGCTTGGCGATATTGGCCACGCCATTCAAACCCATGCAGAAGCCCACTACTATTCGGTAGTTAGAGATTATTGCGGGCATGGTATTGGCGATGAATTTCATCAGGAACCACAAATTCTACATTATGGAAAACCAGGGACTGGCTTAGAATTAAAAGAAGGCATGACATTTACTATTGAACCCATGGTCAATGCAGGCAGATATCAAACCAAACTTAAGAGAGATGGTTGGACGGTTGAAACAAAAGATGGCCGCCTGTCATCACAGTGGGAGCACACCATGCTTGTCACACATGATGGTGTAGAAGTCTTTACAGCAAGACAAGATGAACATTTTTAGCCTGCTTAAAAATGTTCATTTAAATTAATTAAACTGCCAAATCACAGTGATCTTTTATGCCAAGTATTTCCTCTGATCAGCCATTGCTGCCAACCAATCGGGCACCTATTTTTTTTGATCAAAAACGCTTTGTTGCCGATGTGCAATCTAAGAATCCCATAAATGTATTCAAGGACGCTTTAAGTGCAGCGAAAAATCATTTTGATAACCGCTTTCTAGAGGGTGAAGATGCTCGATCATTAGTCTGTGAAGCATCGCAATTTGCCGATATTATTCTCTGGCATGCATGGCATCAATACCCATGGGATGAGGACGTAAGTCTTGTGGCTGTTGGCGGCTATGGTCGGGGTGAACTTCACCCGCACTCTGATATTGATCTTCTGATTTTAATGCGCAAGGATTTATCCAAAAAATACAGAGAACGCATTGAAATGTTTATTACATTTCTGTGGGATATACAGCTTAAAATCGGCCATAGTGTCCGCTCTATTTCCCAGTGTGTAGACGAGGCCAAAGCTGACATATCTGTTGCTACAAATTTAATGGAAACTCGTTTGATTTGTGGCAATAGTGATCTTTTGCAACTCATGCTAAAGAAAACTGGGCCAAAAAAAATCTGGAGCTCATCAAAGTTTTACAAAGGTAAAATTGATGAGCAAATTGCTCGCCACCACAAACATCAGGATACTGAATACAATCTAGAACCCAATGTAAAAGAGGCTCCCGGTGGACTTAGGGATATTCAGCTTATTAATTGGACGGCAAAACGACACTTTGATGTTCATCGCCGTTCACAATTGGTATATAAAGAGTTTCTTTCCGAAGAGGAGTATCTGACCCTCCGTGTAGATGAGGAATTTTTATGGAAAGTACGCTATGGGCTTCACTATTTAGCAGAGCGCCCAGAGGAAAGACTACTATTCGATCATCAACGTAAACTAGCCACTCTTCTGGGCTATTCAGATGGCAATGGCAAGCTTGCTGTTGAGAAGTTTATGCAGCGTTATTATCAAACGGTTTTATCTATTCGCGAATTAACTGATGTACTGCTGCAGTATTTGGACGAAGCTATCTATCGCAAAAATAAAACCAAAGTGGTAAGACAGGTGAATGAGCGCTTTGTTATCAAAGATGATTACCTTGACACCGTAGATGACGATTTATTTACCAAACATCCATCTGCCCTGCTTGAGCTTTTTGTCATACTGGGGGAAACCGAGAGCCTTAAGGGCATTCGTGCCTCAGCCATTCGCCAATTAAGATTACATAGAAAGCTAATCAATAAAGAATTTAGACAAGATCCGGTTAATCGCGAATTATTTATGCGCTTACTGCGGTCGCCCTACAAGCTATCGGTTCATTTAAAACTAATGAATCGCTACGGCATTCTAGGTAGTTATTTACCAGAATTTGGTAAAATTGTTGGTCAGACACAGCATGATTTGTTTCATATCTACCCTGTAGATGTTCATACGCTAGAATTAATCACCAATATTCGTCGCCTAGTGCAGCCAGAGGAGGCTGCTAAGTTCCCTGTTTCATCGCATATCTTTAAAAACCTTCCCAAACCTGAACTCATTATCATTGCCGCCCTGTACCATGATATTGCCAAAGGGCGCGGTGGCGATCACTCAATATTAGGCGCAGTTGATGTGGCAGAGTTTGGTGAGCGTCACGGCCTTCAAACTCAAGAGATATCTCTTCTGCAGTGGTTAATTGAAAATCATCTTTTGATGTCGACTATTTCTCAACGAGAAGATACTTCAGACCCCGATGTAATTTATAAATTTGCCCAGCATGTCGGCGATCAACGGCATCTTGATCATCTTTGGGTGCTAACTGTTGCTGATATCAATGCAACCAATCCTAGGCTATGGACTGAGTGGAAAGGTGCTCTAATGAGCAATCTTTACTTTGAAACCAAACAAGTATTACAGTCTGGTCTCGATCAACCAACCAACCGAGACGCCTGGGTAAGCGATGCTAAAAACTCAGTACTTAAGATACTAGAACTGCAATCTGTTAGCGACGTTGAGGCTAACCAAGTCTGGGGAGATGTTGATGATCAGTTTTTTCTTCGTGAACGCGCTGAGGATATAGCCTACTTTACCAAAGGTATTCTTGAGAATGATGCTAATCAACCGGTTATTCAAATTCGCGATGTAGGGGTTGAAATTCCAGTTGCTACACAGATATTTTTGCACACCAAAAGTACAAAGAATTTATTTTCTATCGTCGCTGCAACTATGGATAAAATGGGATTAACCATTCAGGACGCTCGATTACTGACAACCAACGATAATCGCACCTTTGATGTATTCTATGTATTAAATGATAAGGATCTTCCGGTTGGAAGTAACAAGAAGCTTTGTAAAAGTATATCTGATAATTTAAAAACAGCTATACAATCGCCGGAAAAGATTAACCTAAATATTTCTCGTCGTACATCAAGGCGGCTAAAAAACTTTACCATGAAAACCAAGGTATCACTGCGCAACGACAACGAAACAAATACCAGTATTTTGCAGGTTATTACGCCAGATCGTCCGGGTCTTTTGGCAACAATTGCCAACATCTTTTCGCGCTTTGATCTAGTCTTATACAATGCAAGAATTTCAACATTAGGCGAACGCGTTGAGGATACTTTTTATCTAAGAAACGCTGACAATCAGCCCATCGAGGATCAAGACTTGAGTGAAAATCTCAAGCAAACAATCCGCGATGAGCTGGACTCTCGTATCAAGGAATCCGAACAAGAGTCAATTTTTCAATCTATCACTATTGGGCGATAAATTTTATGAATCCCTATTTTAAGGATCTGCAGTCTTATCCCTTTGAAAAGCTCAAACAGCTAAAAAATGGGGTGACACCAAACTCTGATCTTGAGGCCATTATGCTGTCGGTTGGTGAGCCTAAACATCCTGCTCCTGATTTTGTCAAACAGACTCTGTGTAATGCCATTGATGGGCTTGCCAACTACCCCTCGACAAAAGGTCTTTTAGAGCTAAGACAGACCATTACCAAATGGGCAACAAAACGTTTTAATTTAGCAACATCTGCATTAGATGCAGAAACCAACGTGCTTCCGGTAGCAGGTACCCGAGAGGCCCTATTTGCCTTTACACAGGCTATAGTTGATGCCTCTGATAATACAAAACCCTTAGTGGTATGCCCCAACCCTTGCTATCAAATATATGAAGGTGCTGCCCTACTTGCCGGCGCCGATACTCACTACTTGAATTGCAATGCTGAAGATGAATTCAACCCTGATCTGGATGCAGTCCCAGAGGATGTTTGGAAACGCTGCCAACTACTTCAACTCTGTGCTCCTGGCAATCCAACTGGGGCAACATTATCACTCGCCTATTATAAAAGGGCATTAGAGCTTGCAGATCAATATAACTTTATTGTCTCCAATGATGAGTGCTATTCCGAACTATATAGAGATGAGAACAACCCACCTCTTGGATTATTGGATGCCTGTCAACAACTTGGAAGAGACAAATTTGAACGCTGTATTGTTTTTCACAGCCTATCAAAGCGATCCAATCTCCCCGGCTTGCGCTCGGGGTTCGTAGCGGGTGATAGCGAGCTAATTAAATACTTTTTTCGCTACCGAACTTATCATGGTTGCGCTCTGTCTTTACCGGTACAGCGCGCCTCTATTGCCGCCTGGAATGATGAAAGTCATGTGTTACAAAATCGCGATTTGTACAGGGAAAAATTCGATGCTGTAAGCAATATACTCAATGGTATCTTAGACTTTAATGTGCCATCTGCAGGCTTTTATCTATGGCCACAAACACCTATTGATGATATTAGCTTTGTCAGAGATCTTTATGCCCAAGAAAATCTAACAGTACTGCCCGGTAGCTTTATAGCGCGTGAAACTGAAAGCGGCAATCCCGGAAAGAATCGCATTAGATTAGCGCTAGTTCCAGGCCTTAATGACTGTATAGAAGCCGCGGAACGTATCGCGCGCTTTACACAACGTCTATAACTAAGAGTCTTTCGCTATGCTAAAGAAACAGCGTGCCCAACTGGTATTGGAAAGACTCAATAAACTCTACCCAGAAACACCAGTACCACTAGATCACAGCAACCACTTTGAATTATTAGTAGCTGTTCTTCTCAGCGCCCAGTGTACCGATGAACGAGTTAACCAAGTCACACCTGCCCTATTTGCTCTAGCTAATAATGCCGCAACCATGCAACATATTGACGTTGAAGAAATTTACAAAATTGTCAGACCCTGTGGACTAGCACCACAAAAATCTAAAGCAATTTCAAATCTCTCAAAAATTCTCGTTGATAAATACAACGGCGAAGTTCCAGAAGATATAGAAGCACTAGAAACCCTCCCCGGTGTTGGCCATAAAACTGCCAGCGTGGTTATGTCGCAAGGTTTTGGACACCCAGCTTTCCCCGTAGACACCCATATACATCGTTTAGCACAACGCTGGGGTTTAACTAAGGGTAATAACGTTAACCAAACCGAGAGAGACTTGAAAAAACTTTTCCCTAAAGAATCGTGGAATAGCCTCCATCTACAGATAATTTTTTATGGGCGAGAATTCTGTAGTGCTCGCGGTTGCGACGGACGAGTATGCGACATCTGTACCAGCTGTTATCCCAACCGAAAAAAACCCTTTAAGGCTAAAAAAGCTTAAATACACAGATTAAAACTAGGATCATTAATGATTATTTACGGCATAAGTAATTGCGACAGTGTTAAAAAAGCAAAAAACTGGCTTGATAGCCGCAATATAGACTACAAATTTCATGATTTTCGCAAACAGGGTCTCAACGAAAAAATTATTAATGGTTGGTTGCAAACTGTCTCATGGGATAAAATTCTTAACAAACGCAGTACCAGCTGGCGAAATTTAGATGCCTCTATTCAGCAGACTGTAAACGCAACCACTATAGTTGATTTGCTAGTAGAAAACCCCACATTGATTAAGCGACCTGTGATAGATGTAAATGATACAATTACCATTGGATTTAATTCGGATGCCTATGAAGGTATCTTTAACTAAGATAATTTTAAGATAAAGAGTCACATTATGAGTAACCTTTACAGTTTCGCCATTGGCGCAGGCACTAAAAATAGTCGCGGTGAGTGGCTAGAAGTTTTTTACCCTACTCCAACACTTAATCCAGAGCCTACACTGGCGAAATTACTCACTAGCATATTTGGCGAAAATACCGAACTTGAGCCCAGTAGCGATCAGCTAACTGCACTGCAAACTGCGTTGGAAGAAAATGGCTACAGCGATTTAGCGGCCTCGGTTAATACGCTAAAAAGCGGCGATCGTCCCTTGGTTGTGGTGATCTTAAAACAAGACAGTGCACCTACATCGGTGCCACAGGGATACCTCAAACTGCACCTTCTTAGCCATCGACTAGTCAAACCTCATGGCACTGACTTAAGCGGTATTTTTGGCGCCCTTAAGAATGTTGCATGGACCAATGAAGGCGCCATCGACATTGATGACCTTCCCGCAAGAATGCTTGAAGCTCGTGCTTCCGGCCGCCATTTGAGCGTTGACTGCGTCGATAAGTTTCCTAAGTTGGTCGACTACGTTGTGCCTTCTGGGGTACGTATAGCCGATACTTCTCGAGTTCGCCTTGGCGCCTATGTCGGCGAGGGAACGACGGTTATGCATGAAGGCTTTATTAACTTTAATGCCGGCACCGAAGGGCCCAATATGATTGAAGGCCGTGTGTCTGCCGGTGTTTTCTGTGGTGCAGGCTCTGACGTAGGTGGTGGCGCCTCAATTATGGGCACCCTATCAGGTGGTGGCAGCATGGTGATATCAATGGGCGAGAAATGCCTATTAGGCGCTAACTCAGGTCTGGGCATTCCCTTAGGTGATCGCTGCACCCTTGAAGCAGGTCTATATATTACCGCCGGCACCATTGTTACCATGCTTGATGAAAATAAACAGCCGACTGGCAAGGTGAAGGCACGTGATCTAGCAGGTAAAAGCGATCTACTGTTCAGACGGAATTCAGTCACCGGAACAGTTGAATGCCTAACCAATAAATCTGCTGTTGAGCTCAATCACGAACTTCACGCATCTAACTAATCTTTCGGTTACTAGTGGGCGTAGCTTAGGCGCCCATTAGGTTCTGCCCACATACTCTGACTGTATTGCCGTTAACGCCTGATGCTTGTGGACTGGCGAAAAAGGCAACAACCTCTGCTACATCCTGCGGTAGTCCACCCTGGCTAAGCGAACATAGTCGACGACCAAATTGACGAGTAGCAAAAGGGATTGCTGCGGTCATTTTGGTTTCTATAAAGCCTGGCGCCACTGCATTAATGGTTATCCCGCGTTCGGCACAAACAGACGCCATGCTATCTACCATGCCTATAACTGCAGATTTAGAATAGGCATAGTTACTCTGCCCAAGGTTGCCGGCAATACCACTAATTGATGCCACACCAATGATTCTGCCACCCTGATCCAACATCTGAGTTGCCAGGAATGCTTGATTAATTTTTTGGATACTACCTATATTAATATCCATCAGAAGCTGCCATTGTTGCTCTGTCATACGGGATAACATCTTATCTCTTGTTATTCCTGCGTTATGCACTAAACCCAATAGTCTTTGCTGCTGTTGCGCACAGCAATCGACCAATCGCTGAGGGGCATCATCAGCGGTAATATCTAGTGCCAGGGCTATACCATCTATATCTGACATCCCCTTCTCGAGCTGTTCTAACGCCTGAGGAACATCAACGCCAATAACTTTTGCGCCATCTCTAGCCAAGACTTGGCTCATCGCTAGGCCAATACCTCTGGCAGCGCCTGTCACCACGACCGATCGACCTGCCAGAGGTTGCTGCCAATTATTTTCTGGCAAAATATCTGATACTGGCGTGGTTAAGTCAATAATCTGACCGTTGGTATAGGCACAGCCTGCTGATAACAAGAATCTTAATGGTGCAGCTAGACCTTTATGACCAAAACCGTTCAAAAAAATTAAGTTGGCCGTAGCTCCTTTACGGGCTATTTCTTTGGCTACAGATTTCATAAAACCCACTAATCCGCGTTGAGCAATAGCATGCTCTACATTATTAATATTACTGGGTTGCTGGCCAATAATAACCACTCGCCCACAACGAGGAAGTTTTGCAATATTGTTGTGAAAAAATTGATACAGCTCTGTTGCCTGATCAGTACTTTGAATACCGCTGGCATCAAATACTAGATGGCAAGACTGGGTATCTTGATTAACAAATTCTAACGCTGTTGCCGCAAGGGATTGTTTGACTTGGGTTCCATAGAGCGCGCCAGTCGTGGATCCAAATAACAGGCTGCCAGACAAATAATGTGGGTTATCGGCATTCTCTCTAGCTAATCTTGGTGGCTTGGGTAAACCCAAAATAGACACTATAGATTTGCCGATGGTCGAATTAGCAAATTCCAGATATTTATCACTCATTCAATACTCCTTATTTTGGTAGTGACAGCCTTTTTTATAGCTACTACTTTAACAAAGTTTAGCTGAAGAGAATTGACCCAAATGCCATTTTTATTCGTGAAATTACCAATGAAATCGTTATTTAAATTATCTACTGTTAATCTTTAGGTAATATATGCCAGTAAATTGACTCAAAGATGAGAAGAAAATCTATGGAAAGCATAAACAAAGTAGCAATTTTAGGGGGCAACAGAATCCCATTTGTTCGCAGTCATACAGCCTATAAAAATGCATCTAATTTAGATATGTTGACTGCCTCTTTAAAGGGACTGGTTAAACGCTTTGATTTAGAGGGTGAGCGTTTGGGTGAGGTGGCCGCAGGCGCCGTTATGAAGCACACTAAAGATTTTAATCTCGCTCGAGAAGCGACCCTGAGCTCCAAACTGTCACCAAGAACGCCAGCTTATGACGTTCAACAAGCCTGCGGCACTGGATTAGAAGCAGCTATCCTAGTAGCTAATAAAATCGCTTTGGGGCAAATAGATTGTGCTATAGCTGGTGGCGCTGACACCGCAAGCGATGTTCCTATTGCTATCAATGAGTCCTATAGACAGATGCTACTCGCTCTTAATCGAGCCAAGACAATGGGTCAGAGACTTAAAATCCTCACTCGTTTTAGACCCAGCTTTATTTTTCCCCAACTGCCTGCCAATGTTGAGCCCCGAACTGGCCTGTCTATGGGGCAACACTGCGAAATAATGGCTAAAAACTGGCATATCAGCCGCGAGGAGCAGGATCAACTTACCTTTAATAGCCATCAAAATTTAATTAAAGCGTATGAGGATGGTTTTTTTAATGATCTTTTATCGCCGTTCAATGGTGTAGATCGCGATGGTATTATGCGCAACACTCCGCTGGAAAAACTAGCCCAACTAAGACCTGCTTTTGATCGAAAATCAGGCACCCTAACTGCCGCTAACTCAACCACACTAACCGATGGTGCTGCCGCAGTTTTACTAGCCACTGAAGAATGGGCTGAGAAGCGCAATATTCCCGTTCAGGCTTACCTCACTCACAGTGAAGTTGCGGCTGTAGATTTTCACACGCAAGCTGACAAAAGCGAAGGCCTTTTGATGGCCCCTGCCTACGCTGTACCCAGACTACTTGAGCGCGCTGGATTAACCCTACAAGATTTTGACTTTTATGAGATTCATGAAGCTTTTGCCGCTCAGGTTCTGTGTACACTGAAGGCATGGGAAAGTGAAGAGTTTTGCACAACCAAGCTCGGCCTGGATAAGGCGCTTGGCAGTATTGATCGCAGTAAATTGAATATTAAAGGCTCAAGTGTGGCTACCGGCCACCCATTTGCCGCAACAGGTGCTAGAATTCTTGCTACATTAGCAAAAATGATTCAACAAAATGGTGGTGGTCGCGGCTTAATTTCTATCTGTGCTGCTGGCGGTCAAGGTGTAACCGCCATTATTGAGGCATAAGCACTATTTAATTAACTTACTAGGAAGCAATTTTGACATTACAAAAAATCATTGATGGTCTACAGGAAAAAATCGGCGAAGACTGCGGTCTCGGAGCCGTGGTTAAATTTGATTTTGGCGACCAAGGCAGTGTCATTTTAGATGCCTCGCAAGTACCTAACATGGTATCCACAGAAGGCGCTGACCCTGACTGCACCATGGTAATTAGCATAGAAGACTTTATGGCTATGGCTGAGGGGTCACTAGATGGAGTTTCTGCTTTTATGACCGGTAGGCTCAAGGTCAAAGGAGAAATGGGCTTGGCGATGAAATTAGGTGCCTTACTGACCTAATGATGTGGCTTTTTAACCTGTCATGTTCTACTTGAACGCTATTTCTTTGGATACATTTACACAGCTAATACTACTATCATCAGCCAAAATTTTAGGCTGAATATCTTTTGCTAAATTTTGTTTTTTGTCCAATCAGTCCTTACTTAAAAATTGGCACGATTTCTGCTTTATACCCAAACATAAGTGTAATTTACTCGTTGATAATCAACGTATAGGGCATTGATGCTAATAACAGCTACCCAGGTTCACAAAAGGGAAAGCCTACGCCTAAACGGGCGCACCATTATGGTGCGATACTGGAGCTTACTGTCGTGTCTATAATCGATAAAAGTCCAGCGTTAATCTTTACTGATCTCGATGGTAGTTTGTTAGATCATGATAGCTACAGCTTTGCCCACGCTGCATTATTATTAAACCATTTAGAGATGGAATATATCCCAGTTATTCCTACCACTAGCAAAACCTTTGCTGAAGTTGAAAGGCTTCGCATCAAATTAAACAATCATCACCCTTTTATTATCGAGAATGGTGCAGCAATTGCCATCCCCATCAATTACTTTCCCAGCATGCCAAAAGGCTGCTATGAAAAATCTGGATTTTGGATTGTTGCCAATAGTAAGCCACGCCATCATTGGAATACTTTACTCGAAGAAAATAGCCAAGACTTTAAGGGTGAATTTGAAACCTTTAGCAGTATTTATGCCGCAAAGGGTGCCAAGGGTATCCAAGAGATTACCGGGCTGAGTCTAGATCAAGCTGAATTAAGCAATCAACGTGACTTTAGCGAACCGATTCATTGGGTAGGTAGCGAACCACGCAAACAGGCGTTTATAAAAAAATTAACCGCAGCGGGTGGAACACTGCTTCAGGGTGGGCGCTTTCTTGCTCTTGGCGGTCAAGTTGATAAGGGCAGTGCCCTACTCCAACTGACCAAAATGTATCAACAGTTCAACTCATTCGCAGAATTTCATACTTTAGCTATTGGCGATAGTGGCAACGATGTCAGCATGCTTGAAGCTGCTACTAGCGCAATTATTATTCGATCAAAAACACATGCAGCTCCGAGCTTAAAGCGAGATAAAAACCTAACTAAAAGCACTGCTTTTGGACCTGAAGGTTGGGCTGAGTCCGTGTCTTTTTGGCTTACAGATTCTTTAGAAATAGGCAGTAAAAATTATGGGTGATTTTCATCAAAATGGCATTATTACAACATTACACAACTTATCTAAACGACCGCTGGAGGATATGGAGTCTGAGTTAGTTGAGTTTTCAAAAAAGAGACCTCTGGGATTGATTCTCCCCTCGCTTTACTCTGAACTTGAGGGTGAAGCTATGCCCCTTATTATTTCAGAACTAAAAAAAGTCCCTTACTTAAATCAGATTGTGATTGGTTTAGATCGCGCTGATGAAAATCAATATCGTGATGCTCTGAAATTTTTCTCTGGGCTACCACAAGATTTTAGAGTACTTTGGAACGATGGCCCAAGACTGAGGGCTTTGGATAAGAAACTTCAAGATTTAGATTTGGCGCCTAAGGAAATGGGCAAGGGGCGCAATGTCTGGTACTGCATGGGTTATATTCTTGCGTCAAATAAAGCCGAATCAGTCGCTCTTCATGACTGTGATATTGTTACCTATAACCGCGAACTCTTAGCCAGACTGATTTATCCAGTAGCAAACCCTCTTTTTAACTATGAGTTCTGCAAGGGATACTATGCTCGTGTCGCTGATGGCAAGATTAATGGGCGTGTATCGCGTCTTCTTGTTTCACCCTTATTGCGAGCACTGAAGAAAACCGTGGGTCATACTGACTATTTGAATTATATGGACAGCTATCGCTACCCTCTAGCAGGTGAATTCTCTTTCCGTCGAGATGTACTAAATGATATTCGCATTCCCAGTGACTGGGGTTTGGAAATTGGTGTTCTGTCAGAAATGTATCGCAACTATGCCAATAACAGATTATGCCAAGTCGATATTGCCGATACCTATGACCATAAGCATCAGAAACTGTCGCTCAACAATGACGCTGACGGTCTTTCTAAGATGTCGATTGATATTGCCAAAGCGCTGTATCGTAAACTGGCCACTCAGGGTGAGGTCTTTAGCCAAGAAGCTTTCCGTTCATTGAAGGCAACCTATTATCGTATGGCATTGGATGTCATTGAGACCTGCCATAACGACGCCATTATGAATGGCTTATCGCTGGATGTTCACCAGGAGGAACAGGCGGTTGAAATGTTTGCCGAAAATATTATGAAAGCCGGCGAGTTGTTTTTTAACTGCCCTATGGAGCGCCCGTTCATTCCTAGCTGGAACCGTGTAGTTAGTGCAGTGCCAGATATCTTTGATGGATTAGTCCATGCAGTTGAAGAAGACCATAAAGAATTTAGTCAATAATTTTTTAAGAGTAAAACTATGTCATCCCCGTTAACTCAACAAATTGAACATCACCTTGAGCATATTTATCGTGGCACTGAGGTCGATGAAATCGGCAAACTTGCCGCTGATCTCATTCAACTGATGAGGCTTGAGCATATAGAACCGATTAAAAATCGTTACATTAATCACTGGGATGAAAAAGACAGCATTCTTATCTGCTATGGTGATAGTGTTTTACAGCCAGATCAAAAGCCCTTGGAAACCTTAAAATCCTTTTTGGATAGCTATAGCAAGGATATGATCGATGGTGTGCATATCCTGCCCTTTTACCCGTTTACCACTGATGATGGCTTCTCTGTATTGGACTATTCAACAGTAAACCCAAGTCTTGGGGACTGGGATGATATTGAGCTTATCGCTAAAGACTATTCACTGATGTCAGATTTGGTAATTAATCACTGCTCCGCTCGAAGCCTATGGTTTGATAACTTTAAAAAGAACCGTAATCCGGGACGCAATTTCTTTTTTACCGCCAGCCCTGAAGATGACTTAAGCGCGGTGGTTAGGCCACGAACTAATGATCTTCTACGTGAAGTAGAAACCAGCGAAGGCACTCAGTATGTATGGTGCACTTTTAGTCACGATCAGGTGGATTTGAATTTTAAAAATCCTGAGGTTTTAAAAGAATTTGTCAGTATTATTCGTCAATATCTTGATCATGGTGTACGAATTTTCAGATTAGATGCAGTCGCTTTTTTATGGAAGGAAATTGGCACAAATTGCCTTAACTTGGAACAGACTCACGAAGTTGTAAGGCTATTGCGATCATTGATAGAACAGGCCCGATCTGATGCCATTATTATTACTGAAACTAATATTCCCAACCGTGAAAATCTAGCTTATTTTGGCAATGCTAATGAGGCTCATTGCATCTATAACTTCTCTCTTCCACCCCTACTGGTAAATACCCTAGTTAGCGGAAACTGTGACTATTTAAAACAGTGGATGATGAGTATGCCACCCGCCCGCAATGGCACTGCCTATTTTAATTTTATTGCATCACATGATGGCATAGGCTTGCGGCCTGCTGAGGGTCTTTTAGATGAACAAGAAATCGATTCACTGGTCGCCACTATGCAGAGTTTTGGCGGTTTAATTTCTTGGCGTAATACTGAAAATGGCAATCGCAAACCTTATGAAATCAATATATCTCTGTTTGATGCACTTAAAGGCACTAAAGAGGGTGTGGATAACAATGGTTTACAGCGCTTTATATGTGCACATGCCATTATGCTTGCCCTAGAGGGAATTCCAGGCATTTATATTCATAGCTTAGTTGGCACCCGAAATGACTATCAGCGTGCAGAAAATAGCGGGCATAATCGCGCTATTAATCGCCATCAATGGGATTACTCAGCTCTTCAATCTGAGTTAGCTGATCCTCAGAGCAACCATCACCAAGTCTATAACAGCCTGAAAGCATTGTTTAATATCCGCGCCGCTCAATCAGCTTTCCACCCCAATGCCACCCAATTTACCTTGCACCTTGGCTCGCAGTTATTTGGTTTTTGGCGTCAAAGTATGGATCGCGAACAGAGTATTTTTTGCGTCAGTAATATCAGCAATCAAGTTCAAACTCTTCAATTGTCTGATTTAAATCTAATTGATACTGAGGATTGGTTTGATCTTATTTCTGGGGAAAAATTTGGTGAATCTAATCAAATTATTGATTTATCCCCCTATCAAACAGTATGGATTACCAATCTGCAAAGATTAGATAACGCATAATTGTGCATTTAGATTGATCTAAAGGCGATCTTGTAGGAGACTATATACCCTTTTTAAATAAGCAGACAGGATTAAATAATGAAGATCGAAACTCAGGCTATTCACGCTGGATTTGATGATGACCCTACAACGCGCGCCGTAGCAGCGCCTATATATCAAACAACTTCGTATAGTTTTCGTGATACCCAACATGGTGCGGATCTATTTAACCTTGCCGAAGCGGGTAATATCTATACCAGAATCATGAACCCAACCAGCGATATTCTTGAACAAAGAGTTGCTGCGATGGAAGGTGGTGCGGCGGCTTTATGTGTTGCCTCAGGTATGGCGGCAATAACTGCTGCCATGCAAACGCTTTGTGCTGCTGGTGATAACTTTGTTAGTGTAAGCCAGCTTTATGGCGGAACCTACAACCTATTTGCTCACACTTTTCCGCAACAGGGCATTGAAGTAAAAATGGCATCTGGTGATGACATTGCAGCTCTTGAGGCATTGATCGATGACAATACTAAGGCCATTTTCTGCGAATCTATTGGCAACCCAGCGGGTAATATTATTGATCTTACCGCTGTTTCTGAGATGGCGCATAAGCACCAAATTCCTGTAGTAGTTGATAATACAGTTGCTACTCCTTACCTGTGCCGACCTTTTGAGCATGGTGCAGATATTGTTGTTCACTCGCTGACTAAATATATTGGCGGTCATGGTACTAGTGTTGGCGGAATTATTGTTGATTCGGGTAAATTCCCGTTCAAAGATAATCCGCGCTTTCCACAATTTAATACGCCAGACCCCTCTTACCATGGTGTGATTTACGCTGAGGCATTGGAAGCACCATTTATCGGTCGCGCGCGTGTTGTGCCTCTGCGAAATATGGGTGCTGCCCTATCGCCGTTTAATGCTTTCTTAATTTTACAAGGACTAGAAACACTGGCGCTGCGCATGGATCGTCACGTTGAAAATGCAATGACTGTAGCTAATCACTTGAAAAATAATGCGCAGATTTCTTGGGTGAACTATGCTGGCTTAGAATCAGACAAGTATTATAAGCTGGCTAAAAAAATGACATCAGGCAAGCCATCGTCAATCATTAGTTTCGGCATTAAAGGTGGTGAACAGGCCGGTGCTAAGTTTATTGATGCATTGCAGATGATTAAGCGTCTAGTAAATATTGGTGATGCTAAATCTCTAGCCTGTCATCCTGCAAGTACAACTCATCGTCAGTTGAATGAGGAAGAATTGAAAACTGCGGGTGTCAGCTCTGATCTTGTTCGAATATCAGTTGGTATCGAAAATGTTGCTGATATTATTGCTGATATTGATCAGGCTTTAGAGGCGGCAAAATAAAATTACTTTGCAGTAATACAAAAAAAGCGACCCTAGGGTCGCTTTTTTTATGCTTACTCGGTTAGCTTACCAACCGGTCAAGTCCTTTAACGCTTCACCAATATCCGCAAGGCTGCGAACAGTTTTTACTCCAGCATCCTGCAGGGCGGCAAACTTTTCATCGGCAGTCCCCTTACCACCAGAGATAATGGCACCGGCATGACCCATGCGCTTTCCTGGAGGTGCTGTAACACCCGCAATATAGGACACAACTGGCTTGCTTACATTAGCTTTAATATAAGCCGCTGCCTCTTCTTCAGCTGTACCACCGATTTCACCAATCATAACAATGGCTTCAGTAGCAGAGTCTTTTTCAAACATCTCAAGGATATCGATAAAGTTTGAACCAGGAATTGGGTCACCCCCAATACCAACACAGGTTGACTGGCCAAAGCCATAATCTGTGGTTTGCTTTACCGCTTCGTAAGTCAAAGTACCTGAACGCGAAACAATACCTACTTTACCTGGTAAATGAATATGACCGGGCATAATACCGATCTTACACTCACCTGGTGTAATAACACCCGGGCAGTTTGGACCAATTAGGCGCACACCTAATTCATCACATTTAACCTTACATTGCAGCATATCAAGCGTTGGAATACCCTCAGTAATACACACAATTAACTTAATGCCGGCATTGGCAGCTTCAAGAATTGAATCTTTACAAAATGGTGCTGGAACATAGATAACTGATGCCTCTGCACCCGTTTGCGCAACCGCTTCGGCAACCGTGTTAAATACTGGAAGACCTAGGTGAACAGTACCGCCCTTACCTGGCGTTACACCACCCACCATTTTTGTACCATAGTCTATAGCTTGTTCTGAGTGGAAAGTTCCCTGACCACCAGTAAAACCCTGACAGATAACCTTAGTGTCGCTATTGATTAAGATAGACATTATTTAGCCTCCACTGCAGCTACTGCTTGTTTTGCCGCATCAGTCAAACTGGTAGCAGCAATAATTGAAAGTCCAGACTCAGCCAGTTTTTTGGCACCTAAATCAGCATTATTACCCTCTAGGCGAACAACTACCGGAATAGTTACACCCACCTCTTCAACGGCACCAATAACGCCATCGGCGATTAGGTCACAGCGAACAATTCCACCAAAGATATTAATTAAAACGGCTTTTACATTATCGTCAGAAAGAATAATTTTAAACGCTTCAACAACGCGCTCTTTGGTTGCACCACCACCTACATCGAGGAAGTTTGCTGGCGAACCACCATGCAACTGAACAATATCCATAGTACCCATGGCCAAACCTGCACCGTTAACCATACAACCAATATTGCCATCCAAGGCAACATAGTTAAGATCCCATGATGCCGCATGAGCCTCTCTCGCGTCTTCTTGCGATGGGTCATGCATTTCTTTTAATGCTGGCTGGCGATACATAGCATTGCTATCAATCACAATTTTGGCATCCAAACAATGCAGATTACCCTCATTGGTAATGACTAAGGGATTAATCTCTAAAAGCGCTAGATCGCGCTCTTCGAATAATTTGGCTAGACCAAGGAAGATCTGAACAAATTGCTTTACCTGAACACCTTCAAGTCCCAATTTAAAGGCTAATTCTCGGCCTTGATAAGGTTGAGCTCCAGTCATTGGTTCAACAATCGCTTTAAGAATTTTTTCTGGTGTTTCTTCGGCAACTTTTTCAATCTCTACACCACCCTCTGTGGATGCCATAAATACGATACGTCGTGTAGAGCGGTCAACTACAGCACCGAGATAGAGTTCTTGATCAATATCCGTACAGGTTTCAACCAGAATTTTACTGACGGGTTGGCCATTGGCATCAGTTTGGTAGGTTACGAGGTTTTTACCTAGCCACTGGTTGGCAAAATCTTCAATTTCTGACTTTGAACTAACCAGTTTCACACCGCCGGCCTTACCTCGACCACCAGCATGTACCTGTGCTTTTACTACCCAGTTATCGCCACCAATTTTGTCGGCGGCAGCCACGGCTTCTTCTGCTGTAGCAGCGGCTATACCTTTGGAAACAGGTAATCCGTATTCAGCAAAAAGTTGTTTACCCTGATATTCATGCAGGTTCATAGTTTATTCCTGTAACTTTAAAGTGTATTGACGCCCTGAAGAATATTCAGGGCGCAAAAGATAGTATTTATTTACGCTTGCGATTGGCTATATGAATAGCGCCGCCATTGACAGCTAGTGCGGCTTCATGAACAGCTTCAGATAGCGTGGGGTGACCGAATACTGTCATTCCCAAGTCTTCTGCACTGGAGCCAAATTCCATAGCAATTGCCACCTGCTGAACTAGATCAGCAGCGCTTGGTCCAACGATATGACAACCGAGAATACGGTCTGTATCAGCATGAGCAATTACTTTTACAAAACCGTCGGTATCATTGGCAGCCATAGCTCGTCCACTGGCCGCAAAGGGGAAAGTACCAACATTATAAGCGTCACCCGCTGCTTTAACTTGCTCTTCTGTAAGCCCTACAGAGGCCACTTCAGGATGGGTGTAGATAACGTTAGGGACGATGTCATAATTCATCTGTGCTTTATGACCGGCAATGATTTCAGCCACCATCACACCCTCTTCTGAACCTTTGTGCGCTAGCATAGGACCGCGCACCAAATCACCAATAGCGTATACACCCGGCGCATTGGTTGCACATTGCTCGTCAACGAATACTGTGCCGCGCTCATCGAGTTGAACACCGCTATCATCTGCTAGAAGACCATCGGTAAAGGCTCGACGACCAACACAAACAATTAGCTTATCAAACGTTTCTTTATGCTCTTCACCAGCTACTGATTGGTAGGTTACTTCAACTTGCTTACCTTTGATTTCAGTGCCTGTTACACGAGCACCAAGTCGAATATCTAGGCCTTGCTTGGTGAAGATTTTTTTAGACTCTTTGGCAACAGCCTGATCCATAATAGCCAGGAAGTCTTCCATAGCTTCAAGTAGAACAACTTCAGAGCCCAAACGATTCCATACAGAACCTAACTCCAAGCCAATGACACCAGCACCAATAACACCAAGACGATTGGGAACTGCGTCAATTTCTAGGGCGCCAGTCGAATCGAGAATAAGCTCGCCATCTACAGGAGCAACTGGAATAGCGATGGGCAGAGATCCCGATGCGAGAATAACGTTATCTGCATCTAAAACGCTTACCTCACCTTCATTGCTAGTAAACTCAACCTTCTTGCCTGCTAATAATTTACCCGTGCCATACAATGATGTAACACCATTGGCTTTGAATAAGCCGGCAATCCCACCGGTAAGCTGATTGATAATCTTATTTTTTCTGTCCAACATACCAGAAACATCCATGCCAACGCCATCGGCGCTAATACCATGAATACCTAGATCATGCTTAGCTTCGTGATACTTGTGTGAGCTGTCTAATAAGGCCTTGGAAGGAATACAGCCAACATTGAGGCAAGTACCACCGTTGACTCCTTTGCCCTCTTTGTTCTTCCACTTTTCAATACACGCGGTTTTAAGACCAAGTTGAGCTGCACGAATTGCCGCTACATAACCAGCGGGCCCACTACCAATTACCACTACATCATATTTGTCTGACATTTAATGACCTATCTGAGATAACTTAAAGATTAAATTTCTAATAAAATTTTTGCTGGGTCTTCGATTAACTGCTTAATCGCCACTAGGAATCGCACCGCGTCCTTACCATCGATGAGTCGATGATCGTAAGAAAGAGCCAAGTTCATAATTGGACGAATAACCACTTCACCATTAACTGCTACTGGTCGCTGCTGAATACTATGCATACCTAAAATTGCAGTTTGCGGTGGATTAATAATTGGCGTAGATAACAGGGAACCATAGACTCCACCATTGGTAATGGTAAATGTTCCACCCGTCATCTCTTCAATGGTTAATTTGCCATCGCGTGCCTTACCGGCATAGTCACCAATAGAATTTTCAATAGTGGCAATACTCATATTCTCCGCATTACGTAAAACGGGCACTACCAGACCGCGGTCAGTAGATACTGCAACGCCAATATCTTGGTAACCGTGATAAACAATATCAGTACCGTCGATTGATGCATTGACGAGTGGAAAACGCTTAAGCGCTTCAACTGCAGCTTTTACAAAAAAGCCCATAAAGCCTAGTCGAGTGCCATTGTGAGTCTTTACAAACTCATCTTGGTAGCTCTTACGCAGACCCATCACTGCCGACATATCCACTTCGTTAAATGTGGTTAGAGATGCGGTAGTTTGAGTAACCTCAAGAAGACGCTCAGCAATTCGACTGCGCATTCTTGTCATCGCGACACGGCGCTCTACTCTCTCGCCGGCTTGCATAATTTGTTGCTCAGCTGATTCCTGAGAATCTGCCACTGCACTTGATGAAGAAGCTGCTGAAGTTGCTGGCGTATAATTGACCACATCTTCTTTGGTAATGCGCCCACCTTTACCTGAGCCTTTAACCTGTGACAAATCGATGCCGCGCTCTTCAGCAAGTTTATTGGCTGCAGGATTTACTAGAGCGTCTGAATCAGGTGATTGCTGTGGCTTTGCCTCTTCAGCTGCTGACGCAGGGGCAGTCGATGCTTCAACAGCACCCTCTTCAATACGGGCAATAACCTCATTGCTCAGTACAATATCACCTTCATTTTTAAGCACCTCTGTGAGGGTACCGCTAGCGGAAGCAACCACTTCGAGAACCACTTTATCGGTCTCAATATCAACCAAAAGCTCATCGCGAGCTACGCTATCACCGGCATTTTTATGCCAAGTAGCAACTGTGCCTTCTTGAACTGATTCTGGGTAAGTTGGTGCCTTAATTTCGATGGCCATTAATCTATTCCTAATATTTTAATTATCTAAAGTTAGAGCTTCATCAATAAATGCCTGTTGCTCTTCTAAGTGCACTGACATATAGCCACTAGCCGGTGCTGCCAAACTTTTTCGCCCTACATAGCTCAGAGTAAGCTCTGGCTTAAGAGCATGAATTACACGTTTCATATGGTGCTGACTACTATACCAAGCACCCTGGTTTATTGGCTCTTCCTGACACCAAACAACCGAATCCATATTGGTATAAGCACCGAGGATTTCTTCCAACTCATCATCAGGGAATGGGTATAGCTGTTCAATACGAACTAGCGCTATATTATCAATTCCTCGCGCCATACGCTCTTCAAGCAAATGATAATAAACCTTGCCTGAGCATAAAATAACTCGCTTAACAGCCTTTGGCTTAACATTATCGCCAATTGCATTTTGGAATTCACCATTTGCCAGCTCTTCCAGTGATGATGTGGCAAGCTTATGACGTAAAATCCACTTGGGACTCATAATAACAAGCGGTCGACGCATGGGTCGAATTGCCTGACGTCGCAACAGATGGAAAACCTGTGCTGGAGTTGTGGGTATAGATATTTGCATATTGTGCTGAGCACAGAGCTGCAAGAATCTCTCTAAACGTGCCGAGGAGTGCTCAGGGCCCTGCCCCTCAAAACCGTGGGGCAACATCATGGTTAATCCAGACAGACGCCCCCATTTATGTTCACCACTGGCTATAAACTGGTCAATCACAACCTGAGCGCCATTGGCAAAATCACCAAATTGCGCCTCCCAAATAATCAGACCCTTAGGCGCAGTTGTAGCATAACCATATTCAAAGGCTAAAACTGCTTCTTCCGATAAAATGGAGTCATAGATATCAAAACGCGGCTGATCATCCGATAATGATTTCAGCGGAAGATGGGTTTTTCCATCTTTTTGATTAGATACCACAGCATGGCGATGGGAGAAGGTACCGCGACCTACATCTTGCCCCGTCAAACGAATTGGATAACCCTCTTCAAGCAGAGTGCCATAGGCTAATAGCTCCGCCATACCCCAGTTAAGAGGCAATGCACCACCGGCCATTTTATGGCGATCATCATAAATTTTAGCCACCTGACGCTGGACTTTGATACCGTCTGGGATTACGCAAATCTTATTGGCAATTTCTTGGAGCTTTTTCAGCTTAACGCCAGTCTTTGCTGGCGTTCTCCAACCATGATCAAGATATGGAGACCAGTTAACAAATAAACTGGTATCAGGTTCGCTTACAAGGTTGTGAACAACGTACTCACCGCGATCCAAGCTGGCGCGGTAATCATTAGCCATTTGATCTGCCTGAGCCTGACTCACGACATTTTCTTTAACTAGCTTTTCGGCGTACAGGGTTCGCACCGTAGGATGCTTGCGAATAACATCGTACATTAGCGGCTGAGTTGCCGAAGGCTCGTCAGTTTCGTTATGACCGCGACGACGATAACAAACCAGATCAATAACAACATCTTTACCAAATTCATAGCGGTAGTCCATTGCCAACATAGCAGCAAACATCACCTCGTCGGGATTATCCGCATTCACATGCAAGATTGGCGCTTGAACCATCTTGGCGATATCGGTGCAGTACTCCGTTGAGCGCGCATCTTCTTGGCGACTGGTAGTAAAGCCAATTTGATTATTGATTACAACATGGATAGACCCACCGGTTTTGTAGGCTCGAGTCTGAGATAACTGGAAAGTTTCCATGACGACACCCTGACCGGCAAATGCAGCGTCACCATGAATCAAAATAGGAACAACTTTTTGACCTTCGGCATCATTGCGACGATCCTGTCGAGCACGGCCTGAACCAATCACAACTGGGCAAGAAATCTCTAAGTGAGACGGATTAAACCCAAGCGCCAAGTGAAGTTCACCACCGGGGGTCATCACATTAGAAGAAAAACCTTGGTGGTATTTAACATCGCCAGATGTATCAACCATTCGTTTACCCTCGAACTCTTCAAAGAGCTCAGTAGGGTTTTTGCCCAGAACATTAACCAATACATTGAGCCTGCCCCTGTGGGCCATTGCCATAACGATTTCTTTACAGCCATATTCGCCCGAACGACGAACAAGACAGTCTAGTAAAGGTATTAGGCTTTCTCCGCCTTCAAGACCAAAGCGTTTGGTTCCTGGAAATTTTGAGTCTAGATGCTTCTCTAAGCCCTCTGCTGCAGTTAAGCGGCTAAGAACATCCATTCGCGCAGCGTCACCATAAGTGGGCTTCGATCTATGACTCTCAAAACGTTGTGCCAACCACTGCTTTTCTGCGAATGAGGTAATGTGCATAAACTCAGCACCCAAATTCTGACAGTAGGTTTCTTCAAGTGTTTCAACAATTTCCCGCAATGTGGCTTCCACTTTACCCATATAAAGAGGGCCAGACTGAAAAGTTGTATCCAAGTCAGCCTTGGTAAGACCATGGAAGTGCAAATCTAGATCAGGCACATGCTCACGCTTCATAATTCCGAGAGGATCAAGGTTTGCTTTTTGGTGTCCGCGGAAGCGGTAGGAACTAATTAGCTGAACAACCTTTACTTGTTTGCGTTCATGTTCGATATGAACGCCGCCAGAACCTGGTGCTGGTGTCGGACGAGCTTGCCTGCGGCCAAGCAATTCAAAATGCTTCACTACGGTATCGTGAGAGACGTCTGGAGTAACCGATCCATTGGTGCGCGGCAAAGAGTCAAAAAAGCGGCTCCACTCCTCTGGCACGTTATTGGGTTCGTGCAAATAGGTCTCGTAGAGTTCTTCTATGTATGCGGCATTTCCACCAGAAAAGTGGGAGGAGTTTAAGAAACGCTCCATTAAGCCATCTGCCATTGTTTATATCCTCGTTGGGTTACATCGGCATCCACTAAATTAAGGCGCACATTTTAGACTTTTATTTGCCAAACAACCAGTGTTAACTTGCTAATATTTAGAGGTTTTTCGATCAAAAAAAGACACAATTTGGTGATTTCTAAATAAAAAAGTTCCAACATGGTGCTTTTCAGTTCCCTACTGGATTTTATTGCAAAAATAATAAAAATTTAAACTATGTCATTGACAAATTAGCTCTGACAAAAAACAAAAAAGGGAGCATTGCCCCCTTTTAAAACTAACTCATTACCATTATGCGGCACTGGCTAACAGCATACTGCGAATATGACCAATCGCCTTGGTTGGATTTAACCCTTTAGGGCATACCTGAACACAGTTCATAATGCCATGACAGCGGAAAACACTGAAAGGATCATCGAGATTAGTTAGACGATCCTCTGTACCCGTATCTCTGCTATCCGCAAGAAATCTATAGGCCTGCAATAGCCCCGAAGGACCAATAAACTTATCTGGGTTCCACCAAAACGACGGACAGGCGGTTGAACAGCAGGCACAGAGAATGCACTCGTACAGACCATCAAGTTTGGCTCTATCTTCTGGCGACTGCAATCGTTCAATTGCTGGTGCCGGCGTATTGTTAATCAAATAGGGCTGTATTTTTTCATACTGTGCATAAAACTGGGTCATATCAATAACCAAGTCGCGAATAACTGGAAGACCCGGCAGTGGCCGAATAATCAGCTTATTGTTTTTTACCACTTCTGACAGGGGCGTAATACAAGCCAAGCCATTTTTGCCTGAAATATTAACCCCATCGGAGCCGCATACCCCCTCACGGCATGATCTTCTAAAAACCAGTGTTGGATCCTCGGCTTTAAGCTTTTCAAGGACGTCCAGCACCATTACGTCTTTACCCTGAGTATCATAAGAAAACTCTTGCATATAGGGCTCAGAATCAATCTCTGGGTTATAACGGTAAATACTAACTTCTAACATCGACACGCCTGTCTCTCCTAGTAGGTCCGAACTTTAGGCTCAAAGGCCTCTCGGGTTTTAGGGGTAAAATTCACATCTCGCTTCTCAACGGTTTGAGTTTGCGGCAAGTAGATTGAATGACACAACCAATTTTCATCATCTCGCTCTTGGAAATCCTCACGAGCATGAGCGCCGCGACTTTCTGTTCTCCACTCAGCTGCAACCGCCGTAGCCTCCGCGACCTCAAGCAGATTTTGCAACTCGAGCGCTTCAATTCTTGCAGTATTAAATGCATTACTCGTATCACTTAACTGAACATTCTCAATGCGCGGGCGCAGGGCTTTAAGTTTCTCTATACCCTCTTTCATGAAGTCGCCGCGACGGAATACGCCAAAGTGATTTTGCATAATGGTCTGTAATTCCGCTCTCAGCACAGAAGCTTTTTCACCCTCTTGAGAATGATTAATACGGTTGAGGACTGTCATTGCCCGTTCAATATCATCTTCCGTGGCATCTTTAAGATCTACACCCTCACGCAGTTGTTTTTCAATAAACAGACCTGAGGCGCGACCAAATACCACAAGATCTAGCAGAGAATTTCCACCCAATCGGTTAGCACCATGAACAGAAACACAGGCGGCCTCACCACAGGCATAAAAACCCTCTACAACCTGCTCATTGCCCTGCTCATCTAAGGTTAGCGCCTGACCATCAACATTGGTTGGAATGCCACCCATCATATAATGGCAGGTCGGTACAACTGGAATGGGCTCAACCACTGGGTCGGCATGCGCAAAGGTGCGAGACAATTCTAAGATGCCCGGCAATTTAGCATTGAGTGTTTCCTCACCCAGATGATCGAGCTTCAAATACACATGATCGCCATTCTCTCCACAGCCGCGACCAGCAAGAATCTCTTGAACCATAGACCGAGCAACAACATCTCGACCCGCTAGGTCCTTAGCATTGGGTGCATAACGCTCCATAAAGCGCTCACCATCTTTATTGATAAGATAACCACCCTCACCACGACAGCCTTCAGTGACAAGCGTACCGGCACCATGAATGCCGGTCGGGTGGAATTGCCACATTTCCATATCCTGCACTGGGAAGCCTGCACGCAATGCCATGCCAATACCATCACCAGTACATATATGGGCATTGGTTGTTGAGGCATAGATACGTCCCGCACCACCGGTGGCAAAAACGGTCGCCTTAGATTTGACATAAACGGTTTCACCGGTTTCGATATTAATGGCAATCACACCTACAACAGCGTTGTCGGAGTTTTTGACCAAGTCAACGGCAAACCATTCATTTAAAAATACTGTTTCGTTTTTCAAGTTGCCTTGATACAAAGTATGTAAAAGCGCATGACCTGTTCTATCAGCAGCAGCACAGGTTCTTGCAGCCTGACCACCCTCACCAAATTCTTTCGACTGACCACCAAAAGGACGCTGATAGATGCGTCCATTATCATTGCGCGAAAATGGAAGCCCCATATGCTCTAGCTCGAAAACTGCCTCCGGGCCTGTCTTACACATATACTCAATAGCTTCTTGATCGCCAATATAGTCTGAGCCTTTTACAGTGTCATACATATGCCACTGCCATTTATCATTTGGATCATCACTTGCGATAGCGCAAGTAATACCGCCTTGAGCGGATACAGTATGTGATCTGGTGGGGAAAACTTTGGTAATGACTGCGGTTTTGTAACCTGACTGAGCTAACTGAAGCGCTGCTCGCATGCCTGATCCGCCACCACCAACGATAACCGCATCAAAGCTCATTGTTCTCATATTTGCCATCTAATTAAATTCCCCAGAGAATATCGATCGTCCAAACTACATAGAAAAGAATTACTGCAATCATTGCTAGCTGTAAAAACATACGTATTGGCGTTGCCTTCGGCCCAATTAAACGCACAGTAATATAGTCTGTTAATACGCACCAAACCCCAATCCAGGCATGAGTAGCAATAGACAATATGGTGAGCAGACTAAATATACGCATTGCCAACGAGCTGTGAAGGCTCAACCATTGGTCATAGCTTGGACTGGGATTAGCAAAAAAGTATGCCACCATAAAAATCAGGTAGGCCGTCATAATAAGTGCTGACACACGCTGCAGCATCCAGTTGGAAAGCCCACTGCTGCTTAAACTAGTTACAGATTTCACCATAGGAATATCCACCCCGAAATAGAAGCAATAATTAAAGCAGCAACAGCCACAACCACCCAGGCACTGCGTCGACCAGATTCAAAGCTTTCTTCTCCAAAACCAAAATCCATTATTAGGTGGCGAATGCCGGCTACAAAATGGTATGCCAAGGCAGCCAGTGCGGCCCAAATAACCAATTGCCAAATTGGACTAGAAAGGCATTCCTTTAATGATTGGAAGCTTTGCTCTGACTCTAAACTGGCATCAAAAACGCAAAGTAGTACAGCAACGGCAAAAAATAGAACAACACCTGAAGCACGGTGCAAAATAGATACATAGGAGGTTATTGGCAACTTAATTGTGCCAATATCCAAATTAACAGGTCTTTTTGTTTTCACAGTGGGCTAACTCTTAAATAAGAACTCTAAAAAGACGTAAATTGGCGACTGGATAGAGCTGAAAAATTAGAACGATCAAAGAATACAGATCACTCACTCACTACGGCGTGGCATTATAGATAGTTCACACAGCTAATTCAATCTGAACTGGGTTAATCGGATAAGGTTTTGCCTACGAAAAAGGAAAAAAGTGTTAAAAAGTTTAATTAACTGTAAAAACATCTATAAATATTTTTCTAATTCAGCCAAATGGCACAGGTAAATTGTCTTCTCAAGTTGACAATTTTATCAGAGTATTTATAGTTATCGGCTCGGCTTAAGCCTGTCACATCACAAGTATTTCTCGAGGATCATGCATGACCAATCGCAAAGCAACTCTCTCCATAGACGGAGAATTGACCGTCGACCTACCGATTTTAAAGGGCACTAGAGGTCAGGACGTTATTGATATTGGCAGCCTTGGCGGCCATGGCTATTTTACTTATGACCCAGGCTTCTCAGCTACTGCAGCCTGTCAGTCTGACATCACTTATATCGACGGGGGCAAAGGTATTCTGCTGCATCGCGGCTACCCTATCGAACAGCTTGCGGAAAAATCGGACTATCTAGAAACCTGCTATTTATTACTTGAAGGCAATTTGCCTAACGCTGAACAAAAAGCGGACTTCGAAAACAATATTAAATACCACACCATGGTTAACCGCTCGATTGAGAACTTTATCAGCGGCTTTCGCCACGATGCCCACCCTATGGCAATGATGTGCGGTATTGTCGGCGCTATGTCATCTTTTTATCATGATTCTCTCGATATCAATGATGAAAACCATCGTAAAATTTCTGCTCATCGCCTAATCGCAAAAATGCCGACCATTGCAGCGATGTGCCACAAACACTTTATGGGCCAACCCTTTATGTATCCCGATAATTCTCTGTCATACTCGGAGAATTTCTTACATATGATGTTTGGTACGCCCTGTGAGAGCTATAAAATCGAACCGGCAATTGCCAAGGCAATTGATCGCCTATTCCTTCTGCATGCTGATCATGAGCAAAATGCCTCAACATCCACAGTTAGATTAGCAGGCTCATCGGGTGCTAACCCATTCTCCTGTATTGCGGCGGGTATTGCTGCACTATGGGGCCCTGCTCATGGTGGTGCTAACGAAGCCGTATTGGTTATGCTCAACGAAATTGGTCACGAAGATAATATTGCTGAATATATTCGTAAGGCCAAAGACAAAAATGATCCATTTCGCCTTATGGGCTTCGGTCACCGGGTTTACAAGAACTATGATCCAAGAGCTACAGTGATGCGTGAAAGCTGCAACGAAGTACTTGAGGTTCTTGGTCTTGAAAATGACCCGCTATTTAAATTGGCCAAAAAGCTAGAAATTATTGCCCTAGAAGATGAGTATTTTGTCAGCAAAAAGCTTTATCCAAATGTTGATTTCTACTCAGGAATTATCCTTAAAGCATTGGGTATTCCAATCGAGATGTTTACAGCTATGTTTGCTACAGGCAGAACCGTAGGCTGGATCTCTCATTGGAATGAGATGATAACCAACCCCTATCGCATTGGTCGCCCCCGACAACTCTATACTGGCGCTGATAGCCGCGACTATGTTCCGCTCGATAAACGGTAATAACTTAGATAGACACAAAAAAGGCAGCCATTGGCTGCCTTTTTTAATTTAAGGTCAATTAATTTGATTATTTTTTATACTCGATTACCTGATATGACCGAAGAAAGCCTAACTCAGAAATTGTTTGCACCAATTCTTTGATTGCACTTTGCATCAGATCAATATCATCAATAGAACAATAATCAACACACTTAGACAAATTTTCAGGAGCTCGTGAATTTAAACGCAGGTGCTCTAGAATTGGTCTAACCCACCAAGTCAATATATCATTATTTTCTTTTTGCGCAGATAAGAACATCCTATAATAATGAGTCTCACTGATATATATCATACAGGTGTATTTGTCGCAAAATGCATAGGGCAGAAACGCTGAACTGGTTAGATCTAAATCTGAGCCAGCATTTTTTGCTGGGGGAATAGCTGCACTATGATTAAACGAAATTGGATTGTATCGACAAATTTTAGTAGCGTAATTTTTGGCGGATAATGAAAGTCGCGGATTCTCGTCATCCATAGTGATAGGAAGATTATTTGCAAGATCATCCACACAATTTTTAGATTCAAATGATTTTACTTATTTATGTATAAGTTCAAATTCTCCATCATAAGAGCCAGATAAATTCATTTCACTTGTAAAAGCAGCATGTAAAGTTTTAACAAAATTTTTGATTAATTGTAGCCGATCATAAGCCTCCAGAATTAAACCTGGGCGTTCATGGAAATAATCATGGGTTGCCGCACCATATGTAACGATAAATTGCTTATGTTCAGGTAAAAGAGATTTTGATTTGGTGACTGACTGGAAATTATCTTCAAAATAATGCAAAAGAAACGAATATTTCAAGAGGGCGTCATCATAGACTTTTTCTGTATCATCATTTATTTTTTTAGCTACACTTGAAACTGCCTTCACAAGTGAATCTGTAATATCAATGCTGTGGTATTTTGTTTTCCACCATGCACTCTTAGCCTTATGAACACAGGCTTTAAAATCAGAATTAAACAACAAATCCCACCATTGCCACAACCAACCTGAGTGTGTTGAAACACATTTCATGTACTCTGAGAAATATTGAGTGAATGATAATTTGTAAGAAAACACCAATTTTGACTGAGGAAAATCATCTAAAGGGTAGTTCAAATTTTCAAGCTTAAGATGCCTTACTATTTGAGTGTAATGATCGTGCTCAGTAACTGGATATTCCTTAACACCTATCTTTAAATTAAAACTCTCAATTGTATATCGATCATACCCATCTAGGCTTCTTGGGGTATTGCCCGAAAAGTTTAAGATAGCTAAATCTGGATTATCAATGTGTAAGCTAGCTTTATAAGAGCCTTGTGTACTTGAACTGGCATGCTCCATAAGACCATTATGACTGTGGGAATTACTTGAGAAAAATAGCGCCATGCAGATTAAAACAGGCATATATTTAAAGGCTTGAAGATAACCAATTAAATCGCAAACTGATCTTCGAACACTAGTTGCGGGACCTCTCAGATAACTAGCAAAATTTTGCATTAACATAAATCCACTCCTTGGATTAAATTTGAAAAAAATGTAAGTAATATACTTACCGACAATGTTGGATAGAAATCGGGATTATCCTCTTCCGAAGGGATAAATCAATTATTCATAAGTGCTAAATAATTGTGATTATAAATAATGCTGAATAACTAGGCAGAGTGTACCAATGGCGGTTCGTACAACCTCCAATACAGGTACACCGATGGTTAATTTAGGGGTTATTCACAAGGGCCAGAATGAAATCTAAACTCTGTATCTGGTGACTCTATAAGCTGTTTTTCAATGTGTAAAAACAACGTCAAACGCTTGTCGACCTCTTGCTGAGAAGCAACAGTTCCGGCTAAGGTAAGGTAATCTTTAAAGTGTCTACCCTCAGACTTAAGCAGAGATAAATAGAATGTTTCCAACTCCTGATCGAGAAAAGGCGCTATTCGCGCAAAACGCTCACAGGAACGCGCCTCAATAAGTGCGCCAACAATAAGTATATCTACCAGCTTATCGGGATCGTTGGGCCTTACCGCCTCTCTTAGTTTGACCGCGTAACGAGAAGCCGTTATCTGACGGTATTCGATATTTCGACGCTTCATAATGGCAATAACCTGCTCAAAATGACGCAACTCCTCACGGGCTAGCCTCGACATCTTATTTAAAAGATCGAAATTATCAACGTACCTATAGATTAAATTAAGCGCAGTACTCGCTGCTTTTTTCTCGCAATTGGCATGATCAATTAATAATAACTCAGGATTAGCCAAGGCATTTTCTATCCATAATTGCGGTGTTTTACAGGGTAGGAAATCTTCAATTTCTTGCAGAACTGTCATAGGAATTATCGGCTTAATTTTAAACCCCAAATTATAAGACTTAATAGCCATAACTAACAGGGTAAATTAGCACCAAATACCTGTTGCTATTTTATCGATTAATCATTTTATTATTTGCCTGCGCCATTCAAAAGTCCAGAGTCCACATAACTTCCTGTAAAAAAACTACAAATTCTTGTACAATCAGCACATACCAACCCTGAAACCTAAGACTTAATCTAATTAAATCTTATAACCTATTGTTATTAATGAGGTATTCCGTGTTAGAAGCCTATCGTGCCCATGTTGCAGAACGTCAATTAGAAGGTATCCCACCCAAGCCATTATCCCCTGAGTGGACCTCTGGTTTAGTTGAACTTTTGAAGAATCCACCGGCAGGTGAAGAAGAGTTTTTACTCGACTTAATCGCCAATCGCGTACCCCCAGGTGTTGATGAATCAGCCTATGTTAAAGCCGGATTTTTAAGCGCCATTGTAAAAGGTGAAACCACCTCCCCTCTTATCGATCGAGCCTCTGCTGTCGAGCTTCTTGGCAATATGCATGGTGGTTACAATGTGGCAACCCTTGTCGAGCTTCTAGACGATAACGAACTGAGTGAATTAGCCGCTAACCAACTCAAGGCAACCACCCTTGTATTTGATGCATTTCATGATGTGGCTGAAAAAGCTGATTCTGGCAATGCACAGGCACAAGCAGTCATGCAATCCTGGGCTGATGCTGAATGGTTTACTGGTAACGATGCGGTACCACAAAGCATCAAAGCCATAGTATTTAAGGCAACTGGTGAAACTAATACCGATGACCTCTCCCCTGCACAGGATGCTTGGTCACGTCCTGATATCCCACTGCATGCGAAAGCTATGTACAAAATGACTCGTGACGGCTTAAATCCTGAAGAGCATGGGGTTATTGGACCTATGGCACAGGTTGAAGAGATTAAATCTAAAGGCCTACCGGTTGCCTTTGTAGGCGATGTAGTGGGCACTGGCTCCTCGCGAAAATCAGCGACTAACTCTGTATTGTGGTTTTTTGGTGAAGATATGCCTGGGGTGCCCAATAAGCGCTCTGGCGGCATCTGTATTGGCAGTAAAGTAGCACCAATCTTCTTCAACACGATGGAAGATGCTGGCGCCTTAGTATTTGAAGCGCCAGTAGACGACATACATTACGGTGATGTGATTGAGATTCGACCCTATGACGGGCAAATCCTTAATGAAGCCGGCGATATTATCTGTGAATTTGAACATAAATCAGAAGTTATTCTAGATGAGGTTCAAGCAGATGGACGAATTAACCTAATCGTAGGTCGCGGCCTAACTCAAAGGGCGAGAGAGCATCTCGGCCTCCCTGCATCTGACGTTTTCCGCAAACCAGAAACACCAGAAGACTCCGGAGCTGGTTACTCCTTAGCCCAGAAAATGGTAGGTAAAGCCTGTGGTGTCGAAGGTGTTAGACCCGGAACCTACTGTGAACCGAAAATGACTACCGTAGGCTCTCAAGATACTACTGGCCCAATGACTCGTGATGAGCTTAAAGACCTCGCTTGTCTTGGTTTCTCTGCAGATTTAGTCATGCAATCGTTCTGCCATACCGCCGCCTACCCCAAACCTGTTGATATCGACACGCAACATAGCCTGCCGGACTTTATTATGAATCGTGGCGGGGTATCACTGCGCCCCGGCGATGGCATTATCCACAGCTGGCTTAACCGTATGCTTTTACCAGATACCGTTGGTACGGGCGGTGATTCCCACACTAGGTTTCCGATGGGTATTTCATTTCCTGGCGGCTCTGGTCTAGTGGCATTCGCCGCCGCTACAGGGGTTATGCCCTTGGATATGCCAGAATCAGTTCTGGTGCGTTTTAAAGGCGAAATGCAGCCGGGTATCACCTTGCGCGACCTAGTTCATGCCATTCCCTACTACGGCATCAAAGAAGGCCTATTAACCGTTGAAAAGAAAGGTAAAAAGAACTTCTTCTCTGGACGTATCCTGGAAATTGAAGGCGAAGGCATTGAAAGCCTTACCGTCGAGCAAGCATTTGAGCTATCTGACGCCTCAGCAGAGCGCTCAGCCGCCGGCTGTACCATCAAACTAAGCGAAGATTCGGTTGCTGAGTACTTACGTTCAAATGTAACCCTTCTACGCTGGATGATTGCTGAAGGCTATGGCGATGTGCGCACCCTTGAACGCCGCGTACGTCAAATGGAAGAATGGCTAGAAAATCCAAGCCTAATGTCTGCCGACACCAATGCTGAATATGCCGCGGTGATTGAAATTGATTTAGCAGACATTAAAGAGCCTATTGTATGCTGCCCGAATGACCCAGATGACGCCAAGCTTCTATCTGAAGTTGCCGGCGACAAGGTAGACGAGATCTTTATCGGTTCTTGTATGACCAATATTGGCCACTTCCGTGCCGCTGGTAAGTTGCTAGATGAAGCAGGCTCAGTAGATTCGAGATTCTGGATCTGTCCCCCTACTCGTATGGATGCTCACACCCTTATGGAAGAAGGTTATTACAACATTTACGGCAAAGTGGGTGCACGTACCGAAATGCCCGGCTGTTCGCTATGTATGGGCAACCAAGCGCGAGTTTTGGCTGGCGCTACAGTATTATCAACCTCTACCCGAAACTTCCCCAACCGTTTGGGTGATGGCGCCAATGTTTATTTGGCATCAGCCGAACTTGCATCGGTGGGCGGTATTTTGGGTCGACTGCCTACCCCTGAGGAATATATGCAGTATGCGGGTAAAATCGACTCAATGGCCGATGAGATCTATCGCTATATGAACTTTGATCAAATTGAATCATTCCAAAAGTCCGCTGAGCAGGGCAAAACCATTGCCGCTGAGCAGATTGTTGAAGTCAGGTAAGTTTTACTCAGGCAAAAAAACCCCGCAAAAGCGGGGTTTTTTTTACCTGTTTATTTTAACTCTTTAGCCTACATATAAGCATTACTAGTATCTGTATGATCAGTAGAATCTTTGACGCCTTTCAGTTCGGGAATTTTTTCCATTAGTGTTTTTTCAACACCCTCTTTTAGGGTTAAACTGACTGATGAGCAACCCTGACAGCCACCGCCAAATTCCAGCACCGCGAAGCCGTCTTCAATGCTTGCAAGAGAAACGTTACCACCATGAGATGCCAGACCTGGATTGATTTCGCTGTGAAGTAGGTAATTAATTCTATCTTCGATGGGGCTATCATCAGTCACATTGGGCACGCGAGAATTTGGCGCTCTAATAGTCAACTGACCACCGAATTTATCTTCGGCAAAATCCACTTTAGCATCGTCCAAAAATGGGATGCTACGCTGTTCGAAGTAGGCATTGAATTTATCATACTCAATAATCACATCCTCTTCATTGTGCTCCCCCGGCCTGCTGTAGGCAATACAGGTTTCTGCCTTTGGAGTTCCAGGATCGGAAATAAACATACGAATGCCTATACCCTCGCAATTTTGCTTTTCAAGTAACCCTGCAAGGTATTCCTGCGCTGACTCTGTGATAGTGACATTAACCATGAATTGAGATCCAACCTTGAGATATGTATGTACTGCCATTTTACGGTATGCGACATCTAAACAAAACTTTTCTTTTTCAAAAATACTGGTATGATGCGCATCCATCAAAATATTTTGATAAAGCAACAAGTAAAGGCGCTAGAACACAATATGCATATGACTGGTTCAGGTAATGTTAGTAAATCCCTAGCAGCTGCTGCACAGCAGAGAATTCTGCTGATTGATGGCGCCATGGGCACTATGATCCAACAACATAGCCTTGAGGAAGCGGATTTTCGCGGCCAGCGCTTTGCCGACTGGGATTCAGATATTAAGGGTAACAACGACCTCTTAAGTCTGACTCAACCACAAATTATTCTCGATATACACCGCGCCTATCTCGAGGCTGGTGCTGATATTATTGAGACTAACACCTTTAACTCAACCAGAGTGTCTCAAGCCGACTACAATATGGAGTCAATCTCTGCGGAGATCAACTTTGAATCTGCCAAGCTTGCGCGTCAGGCAGCTGATGAGTTTTCGACTGCCGATAAACCACGCTTTGTCGCTGGTATTCTGGGACCTACTAGTCGCACCACATCCCTATCCCCCGACGTTAATGACCCTGGCGCGCGCAATGTAACCTTTGATGAATTGGTTGAAAACTATTGTGAATCTACCGAGGCGCTAATTAAGGGTGGCTGCGACATCATTATGGTTGAAACCATCTTTGATACTCTGAATGCCAAGGCAGCACTTTTCGCAGTTCAAAAAGTATTTGAAAAACTCGAAAATGAACTACCCATAATGATCAGCGGCACGATTACTGATGCCAGTGGCAGGACATTATCGGGGCAAACTCCCGAAGCATTCTGGAACTCTATTCGTCACTGCCAACCAATTAGCGTTGGGCTTAACTGTGCCCTAGGCCCCGATGAGTTGCGCCCTCATCTGTTGGAAATTTCTAATGTCGCCAACACCTTGGTCACCGCCCACCCCAATGCCGGCTTACCCAATGAGTTTGGCGGTTATGATCTTGGACCCGAACCTATGGCTAGGACAATCCAAGAATTTGCACAATCGGGGCTATTAAATATAGTTGGTGGTTGCTGTGGTACTACACCAGAACATATTAAGGCGATTGCTAAGGTAGTTGCCGATATTAAGCCGCGCCAAATCCCTGAAATCGCCCCCGCCTGTCGTCTGTCCGGGCTAGAGCCGTTTACAATCGATACCAATTCGCTTTTTGTGAATGTGGGTGAACGCTGTAATGTAACAGGTTCAGCAAAATTTAAACGTCTCATTCTTGAAGAAAACTATGACGAGGCGCTTCAGGTTGCTTTGCAGCAGGTGGAAAATGGCGCACAAATTATTGATATCAATATGGATGAGGGAATGCTGGAAGCCATTCCTGCCATGGTGACATTCCTGAATTTAATCGCCTCAGAACCTGATATTTCTCGCGTGCCGATTATGGTGGACTCCTCCAAATGGGAGGTTATAGAAGCTGGACTAAAATGTATTCAGGGTAAATCGGTGGTGAATTCAATTAGCCTCAAGGAAGGCGAACAAGAATTTATTGAACGGGCAACCCTCTGTAAGCAATATGGCGCGGCGATTGTTGTTATGGCGTTTGATGAACAGGGTCAAGCGGATAATCTAGAGCGCCGCCAGCAGATATGTCAGCGCAGCTACGATATTCTGGTGAATCGCGTCGGCTTCCCTGCTGAGGATATAATTTTTGACCCCAATGTCTTTGCCGTAGCTACGGGTATCGAAGAGCACAATCGCTACGGGTTGGACTTTATCGAGGCCACTGGGTGGATTAAGCAAAATCTACCCCATGCCTTAGTGTCCGGCGGCATCTCTAATGTATCATTCTCCTTCAGGGGTAATAACCCTGTGCGCGAGGCAATACACTCGGTATTTTTGTTTTATGCTATTCGCCAAGGACTGACCATGGGTATTGTTAATGCCGGTCAATTGGCGGTATATGACGAATTACCCAGCGCACTGCGCGAGGCGGTGGAAGATGTGGTTCTGTTCCGCAATGATGAAGCTACGGAAAATTTACTGGCAATTGCGGATGATTATCGCGGCGATGGCAAAGCGAAAACTAATGCCGAAGATCTGAGCTGGCGCGAAGCCAATGTTAACCGACGTCTTGAGCATGCACTGGTTAAGGGTATTACTGCATTTATCGAAGAAGACACTGAGGAAGCTCGCCTTGCGGCCAATCGACCTCTTGAGGTGATTGAAGGGGCGCTCATGGACGGCATGAATATTGTCGGCGATCTATTTGGCGCTGGAAAAATGTTTTTACCGCAGGTGGTTAAGTCGGCACGGGTAATGAAACAAGCGGTTGCCTATTTACAGCCCTATATTGAAGCAGAGAAAGATGAGTCTGCCAGCAGTAATGGCAAAATATTAATGGCTACCGTTAAAGGCGATGTTCACGATATTGGCAAAAATATTGTCGGTGTGGTGCTGCAATGCAATAACTATGAGGTGATTGACCTCGGGGTGATGGTGCCTGCTGAAAAAATCCTACAAACCGCCAAAGATGAGCAGGTTGATATTATTGGCTTGTCTGGTCTAATTACCCCTTCCCTTGATGAAATGGTGCATCTGGGCAAAGAAATGCAACGTCAGGGCTTTTCTGTGCCCTTACTGATTGGTGGTGCAACCACATCAAAAGCCCATACAGCAGTAAAAATAGCCCCCACTTACGAGGGCAATCAGGTTATTTATGTATCTGATGCTTCAAGAGCTGTGGGTGTGGCCAGTAAACTAATTAGCGAGGACAGTCGTGACGGCTTTGTGGCGGATATTCAAAAGGACTACGAGGCAGTTAGATTGCGCACAGCTAATCGAACTTCTCGCGGCACATTGTTTGCCTACGAAGATGCAGTTAAGCAAAAACCACAGATAAATTGGCGCGACTATACACCTGATATTCCTAAACAACTGGGTGTTAGTGTTATAGATGATTACCCGTTGGAAACACTGGTGCCCTATATCGATTGGACACCCTTCTTTATCACTTGGGATTTAGTCGGGAAATACCCGCGCATTTTTGATGATGAAGTAGTCGGTGATGCGGCTAAGACATTATTTGAAGATGCGCAGATATTATTAAAAGATATTATCGATAACAAGCGACTAAAAGCCCGTGCTGTCTTTGGTTTATGGCAAGCCAATAGCGTCAATCATGATGATATTGAAATCTATGATAGCAATAACCAGTCACTGGCGACTGTTCATCATATTAGACAGCAAATTCAAAAACCCGGCGCTAGCGAAGAACTATTTTCACTAGCAGATTTTATTGCACCAAAAGACAGTGGCATTAAGGATTATATTGGCGGCTTTGCTGTTACCACCGGTATTGGTGCCGATGAATTAGCTGAGCAGTATGAGGCTAAACAGGATGACTATAATGCTATTATGGTCAAGGCTCTAGCCGATCGTTTGGCTGAGGCATTTGCCGAGCACTTGCATGAACGTGTGCGTCGTGAGCACTGGGGTTATGCTGCTGATGAAACGCTTGATAACGAGGCACTGATTAAAGAAAAATACCGCGGTATTCGCCCGGCACCCGGCTACCCTGCCTGCCCAGATCATACCGAAAAAGCGACATTATTTAAGTTGCTTAATGCAACAGAAAACACCGGTCTAACGCTAACTGATAGCTTTGCTATGTCCCCAGCTGCTGCCGTTAGTGGTTGGTATTTTGGTCATCCAGAGGCCAAGTATTTCAATACTGGAAAAATTGATAAGGATCAATTGGCATCATTGGCGCAGAGAAAGTCTATGCCCATCAATGAATTGGAGCGCTGGTTGAGCCCAATTTTAGATTAAGTATGTCAAAGCAACCTTCAAACCAGCAAAAACCCCGACTAATTTCAGTGGTTAAAAGTATTTTGGCCGCTGCAATTGGTGTTCAAACTGACAAGAACCGCACCCGCGATTTTGAACAGGGAAGCCCGCTAGCATTTATTATTGGCGGTATTGTTTTTACGCTTTTATTTATCGCCACTGTAGCAACCGTAGTTGGTTTTGTTTTAAGCCGTTAAGCTTCTGCGTTAAAAACTAAGATCATCAACAAAATCAGCGTTGCAAACAATTGCCTCTAGATGTGCATAATTACGCGGTAATATTTGCGTACTGAAGAAGCGAGCCGTTGCCACCTTTTGCAATAAAAACCTATCGCTATCTCCTGCGTCTATTTTTTTCTGTGCGGCGCAAGCTAATATGACCAGCTGCCAATAGGCAATTGAATTACCAAACAACATCATAAACTGGTAGGCGACAAAATTAGCCTTGTGTTTAAACTGCAAAATATGATCAAGTGCCGATTGACACTGATCAATAGTGCTAAAAAGGCACTCTTTAAGCATTTTGCTATCGGCTGAGCCAAAGTCGCAGTTATTTGCGCTTTCTGTCATCTCAGCCAGTAACTTCTGAATACCATTACCCTTGTCACGAAGGCATTTTCGGCCAACAAAATCTAAGGCTTGTATACCATTGGTTCCCTCGTAGATGGGCAGTATTCGGGCATCACGCATATGTTGCGCAGCGCCAGTTTCTTCAATAAAGCCCATGCCACCATGCACCTGAACACCTAGGGAGGTTGTTTCCATGGCCATTTCGGTACACCAGCCCTTGATCAAAGGCGTCATGATTTCAACGCGCTGGGCGCAGAGCTCTCTGACCTGTGCATCTGCATGATGAGATGCACGATCTTCGGCAGCAATGGTGGAAAGCGACATAGCCCTTCCGGCTTCTGTCAAAGCGCGCATTTGCATTAGCATTCGCTTTACATCTGGGTGGTGAATGATTGGCGCCCGACCCTCAACACCCTGAACTGCACCCTGAACCCGCTGAGAAGCATAATCAACCGCTTGCTGATAGGCGCGCTCACTGACTGATACCCCCTGATGCCCTACCGCTAAACGCGCATGGTTCATCATGCTAAACATACACATTAGACCCTTATTAAGCGGCCCCACAAGATAGCCTACAGCACCACCATTATCACCAAAAGCCAGCGTGCAAGTGGGGCTGCTATGAATACCGAGCTTATGCTCAACACCCACAGGTTTTACATCATTTTTTTCACCGATACTGCCATCATTATTAGCAATATATTTTGGCACTAAAAACAGGGAAATTCCCTCATTACCCTCTGGAGCATCAGGCAAACGGGCCAAAACAAGATGAATAATATTTTCTGCTTGCTCATGATCTCCCCAAGTAATATAGATTTTCTGACCGCTTACAAGGTAATGATCACCGTTGGGAACTGCTTTGGTTTTAACTGCTGAAAGATCACTGCCCGCCTGAGGTTCGGTTAAATTCATAGTACCCGACCAGACACCTGAAATTAGCTTTTGCAGATAGCGATCTTTCTGCTCGTCAGAGCCATACAGGTTAAGTGCATGAATAACACCGCGTGTTAATGTTGGCAAAAGGCTAAAGCCGACATTGGCTGACTGCAGCATTTCTTGTACCACTGCATCAATGACTGCAGGAAATCCAGCACCGCCATATCTAGGCGAACCACTTAAAGAACACCAACCCGCCTCAACCATTTGCTGATACACCCCATTTAGGGGTGGAGAAGTGATTACCCTATCACCATCAAGATAAGCCGGCTGAGTATTGGATGGCCAATTTGTCGGCGCAACAACCTGCTCAAAAAATTTTGCTGCCTCAGGTAAAATAGCTGCAACCATCTCTTCACTTGCCTGTTCAAATTCAGGCATAGAACAGAGATCAGCATAGTTGACCAAATGCTCAAGAATAAAGTGTAATTCCTGTTGAGGAACCCTGTAAATTGTCATGCTGGCTTGCCCCTTAAAGCTTATGCCTATTGCAACTAGCATAAGCCCAATTTATAAGGGCGGTAAATTAAAAACCATGACTGGGCGGTCTTAGATAAGCGAAAATTTAAACTATATTTTTGTTTAGATAATGATTATATATTGTTGATTTACTTGTTATTTATTGATATACCAATAGTCTTTATCAGCATCGTACCTTCCGCTTTCACGCTCAATAATCAACCAATCAATCACATCAATGCCCATCTTAGCCATACTTGAAAAGCTATTTTCACCAGGTTGACTGGGCGTTAAATCGGGGAAATTTCTGCGCGTTCTATGTATCCAATAAGTATCGGAAACGGCTGTAACATTGAAGGCTTTTTTTACTTGCTGATGACCCAACATAAAGCCCAAAAGACCACCCCAAGTTGCGGTTGGATTATCCGAATCCCAACCCACTAGAGTACCAATTTGAACAGTTCGCACCATATCCCCTTCGCCATAAAATAAGCTAACTAAACTAGCGGCAAAATTTATCACGGCATCAAAGGGTTGATTATATTGATAGCCATCGTTGGCATTGAGCTGATAGCGCTGATAAATCGCATCTCTAGTTAATTCCCAATCGTTTTTATTGGGGTTATTCTGATAATGCTGTTTAACAAAGCGATACACCGCTTGCGCGGTTGAACCCTCAGGTAATTGCTGACTTGCCTGCTCAGCTAACCACTGAGTCTGTTGTTTTAAACTTTTACTACCATCAACCACAGCCGCCAAACTGTGCATCACCACATAGAATTCAGCAATCCACTGCGCATCGTACCTAGCGGTAGTTGTAATAGGCAGATGTGCTATATCTAAGGCAATATCTGGCCTGCCTGGTGCCAGCAGACCAAATACCTCAGTAGTTAGCTGAGCATCTATCATAGTATATTTAGGGTTGTTAGCTAGCTCACTTGTGTATGGCGGCAGCATGCCCTGCTCCATCAATATTCTAGCTTGTTGATTTGATTCCCAAAGGAAATTCTCCTTTTGTGGTTTAGAGTGGGCAAATTTTTTATATAGCGGCGCATCTTCTTCAGAATAGATATGTGATAACCAACCCTGCTGAATCTGTTTAGCACTGAGCTTGCTTACCCCTAAACTATGATGCAAATGCAGGTACATATACTCAATATCTGTATCATCATCTGCACCCCAGGGTGTACCCTGAGGCTGGAAGAAAAAATTAATATGAGTTGCATGAGGCACATACTCACCCCACATGGCTAGCTGATCTCTACCACCCCAATCACTATCTGTGTAAAAAGGCATGGTTTGTGGCGTGCCGACCTTATCCATCTCGGTAATTAGGCCTGTCCAATTAGCTATATTTTGACCCAGCCAAAAGCCTTCTAACTTTTCTTGGTACTGCTGACGAGAAATTTTATAGCCATCAGGGGACGATAATGCCTCAAAATAAATCCTAGAGCAGGATGACAAGCCCGTGACTAGAACAATGATTAGACTCGCTGAGCTGATTAGCTTGAAACGACATAATTTTGAGCGCATGGCTAAATATTTTTTATGTTTACATTTTGTTACAATAGCATAACTTAAAATTAAGTATGCGCCAGATTTACGCTCTGGTTTAGCTGAACAAACAAAAGGGATCTATGATGCCTAAGCAATATGTCACC
>JBMZEV010000003.1:0-45393 GCA_049615065.1 Porticoccaceae bacterium
TCTGCACTTAGTGCCATAGTCATTACTCCAATATGCAATGATTAAATTCAGGATGCCCGTGCATAATTACAGACAACCTACCTGTACCGACTTTTTAGTCGATTTTTTGAGGGTCCTCTTGGACAACCTCAAATTCTTTACGAGAGTGCCTAATTTTAAGATTAGGCGTCCTCAACAATTAATCGTTTAGGGGCAATCTTGCCATCTTCTGTCAGGGTTCCAATACCTAGGAACGTACCACCTTCACGAAAGACGCGCACTATATCGCCTTCTTGGCTTTGGTGAAAGGCTTTATTTGAGCTAATTGGCTGCCCTAATTGAAAATATCCAGCCATTATTGGGTCAAATTCCACAGCTGGGTACTCACTAACCGGTGTATCTACTGGCTTTAGCAACTGATCTAGCTGCTCTACTGCACCCTGTTCTTTAAGCTTTTCTAACTCACCAAGTGTAATAGTTTGCTGCTCATCAAAAGGACCCGCTCTGAAACGATGTAATGCACTCACATGAGCACCACAACCTAGTGCGGCACCTAAATCTTCTGCCAATGTCCTTATATAGGTCCCTTTACTGCAGTGAACCTCAACATCGACTTCGGGATTAGTACCCGATCTAAAATCAATAATCTGATAATCAAAGATTGTAATCTGACGTGCAGGTCGATCGATCTCAATCCCCTGCCTGGCTAATTTGTACAGCGGTTGACCATTGTGCTTAAGTGCAGAATACATTGAGGGAACCTGATCTATCTCCCCCTGAAAATCCTTTATTTTATCTTCTACCTGTTGCCGAGTGATTTTAGACGCGTCCTGTTGCGAAATTATTTCACCCTCGCTATCCCCTGTTGCGGTGCTGATACCTAAAGTATAGGTACTACGATAGTATTTATCCGAATCGAGGAGATATTGGCTAAATTTGGTTGCCTCACCAAAACACAACGGAAGAACACCAGAGGCTAGCGGATCAAGAGCGCCTGTATGACCAGCCCTGTTAGCATCAAACATCCATCTAACTTTTTGCAAAACTTTGTTAGATGTCATGCCAATAGGTTTATTGAGAAGCAAGACTCCATTAACTGATCGACCAGATTTGCGACGACGACCCAAATTTAGGATTCCTCTTGCTGACGGTTATCCGAAGATATGGCAAGGTCAATCAAAGCATCAAGATGCTGGCTACGTTGACCAGTTTCATCATAGAAAAAACTAAGCTTTGGTGTGGCGCGAAGTGCAATACTTGAAGATAACAGCTTTCGCAGGTATCCCGAGGCTCCATTAAGGGCATCGAGACCCTGTTTAATTTCGTCTGAGGTTCTTTCTCCAACAAAAGCAACGTAGACTTTGGCGATAGCAAGATCACGGGTGACTGTTACATCGGTAACACTGACCATACCCACGCGCGGGTCGCGAACATTTTGACGAATCAATGATGCCAGCTCTCTTTGAACCGCATCCGAAACACGCTCAGATCGTGAAAATTCTTTTGGCATCTATTTAGCACTCTTTATAAAGAGCGCTGCACCTGAGTAATATCATAAACTTCGATTTGATCGCCGGGCTTGACATCGTTGTAATCTTTAACGCCAATACCACACTCCATACCGTTGCGAACTTCTTGCGCATCATCTTTAAAGCGCCTGAGTGATTCTAACTCACCCTGATAGATCACAATATTGTCGCGAAGCACACGGATTGGCTTGTTGCGATAAACAACGCCTTCAGTCACCATACAACCAGCAATAGCACCAAATTTAGGCGATCTAAACACGTCTCGCACTTCAGCAATACCGACAATTTCTTCTTTGGTTTCTGGCGCCAACATACCAGAAAGTGCCTGCTTAACCTCATCGAGAAGGTTGTAGATTACACTGTAGTATCTAACTTCAATTTGCTCTTTTTCGGCTAACTGGCGAGCAACAGCAGAGGCTCGCACGTTAAAACCAAGAACAATCGCACCGGTGGTTAAGGCCAGATTGATATCTGATTCAGTAATACCACCAACGCCAGAGGCAACTATTTCAACTGCCACTTCTTCAGTAGCAAAATCGTGCAATGCACTTGTAAGCGCTTCTAGTGAACCACGCACATCAGTTTTAATCACCAATGGCAACTTATTCACTTCGCCCGATTCCATATCGGCAAACATATTTTCAAGCTTGGCCGCTTGCTGACGCGAGAATTTCTCTTTGCGCGCTTGATCTTGACGCTGCTGAGCAATTTCTTTCGCTTTTCTCTCATCAGCTACAACAAAGAATTCATCACCTGCTTGAGGTGGCTCATCCAGACCTAAGATCTCTACTGGAATTGATGGGCCTGCCTCAGCTGTAGGCTGCCTTGCATCATCATTGAGCGCACGAATTTTACCTACGCTTTCACCAGCCAGTATAAAATCACCTTTGCGCAGGGTACCCTGCTGAACTAGAGCAGTGGCAACAACACCGCGACCTTTGTCGACACGCGACTCAACCACTACTCCGCGAGCGGGGACATCGACTGGCGCTTTTAGCTCTAATAATTCTGATTGCAAAAGAACTGCTTCAAGCAACTCTTCAATACCTTCTCCAGTATGGGCCGATACTTTAATAAACTGTGTATCTCCACCCCAGTCCTCTGGGATAACGTCTTTACCTGCAAGCTCTGTGGTTACTCGCTCAGGGTCTGCACCTTCTTTATCGATCTTGTTGATGGCGACAACAAGTGGCACACCAGCAGCGCGAGCGTGCTGTACAGCCTCTTCAGTCTGCGGCATGACTCCATCATCAGCTGCAACTACCAAGATAACAACATCAGTACTTTGAGCACCTCTAGCACGCATTGCGGTAAACGCCGCGTGACCAGGAGTATCTAAGAAGGTAATCATCCCTTTAGGCGTATCAACATGATAGGCACCTATGTGCTGAGTAATCCCACCGGCTTCACCAGAGGCAACCCTTGATTCTCTGATGTAGTCTAGGAGGGATGTTTTACCATGATCAACATGACCCATTACCGTTACCACTGGAGCTCTAGGTTGTTGAGCACTATCCGTATTAATATCTTCAAACTGCTGAGTAAGTTGATCTTCAAGAGTCTCGCTTGCTGCAGCAACTGGCGTATGACCTAACTCTTCAACTACTAAGAAAGCAGTTTCCTGGTCAATCATCTGATTAATGGTAGCCATGACGCCCATTTTCATCAGTTCTTTTACCACAACACCAGACTTTAATGACATCATTTGCGCCAGTTCACCGACACTAATTTCATCGGGAATTGCTACATCTAATACTTTTTTGTCCACTGGCTTTTTGAACACATGTTTGTTGTCGACCTTAAGAGCATTAGGCAAACCAGATTTCAGACGCGGTCTGGAAGATTTATCACCAATTGCTTCATCAAGCTCGACTCGTGTTTTTTTCTTGGTAGTCTTAACTGAAGGTTTTTTCGCCGCTTTTCTGGCAATTTTATCCTCGTCGTCGTCGATAGGCTTGCCATGTCTTCGGCCTTTATCGGGAGTAGGTTCCGCAGGCGCTGAGGCTGGCTCTGGCTGAGCTGGAGCAGCTGTCTTTTTCGCTACTTTCTGCTTTTCTACCGCTTCTATTTCAGTTTCGGTCGCTTTTTTCTGCTCTTCTTCAGCTTTAGCTTTTTCCTCTAATTTGAGCCTTTTCGCCTCTTCCTCAGCTTTTTTAGCTTCATTTTCTGCAGTTCTTCGCTTTTCAATCGCTGATTGACGCTTTTCTTCAATATCATCAATTCCAGTGCCGAACTCTACTTCTGAAACTTTTTGCTCGCGACGAGCAACTTCTTCAGCCTCAGCTTTTGCTTGAGTTTCAAGCTCTTCATCGCTGCGCTTGACATAAGTTCGTTTTTTACGAACTTCGATATTGACAGTTTTTTTATTGCCCGACTTAAGTGTGCTCATTGTTTTGCGACGCAAAACAATTTTCTTAGGCTCACCGGATTTTTCTCCATGTAAGCTTTTTAGATAACCAAGAAGAATTTGTTTTTCTTCATCCGATACAGTGGCATCCGCCGAACTGTGGCTCAAACCAGCTTCTTTCATCTGCAATAGCAGACGATCCACAGAAGCACCTACGGTTTTCGCTAATTCATTTACTGTCACTTCAGCCATTGTTTTCGCCTCTAGATAACCCTAGATTATCTATTATTCAAACCAGGGTGCACGCGCCGTCATAATTAATGACGCCGCTTTTTCTTCGTTCATGCCTTCAACATCCATAATATCGTCGACCGCTTGCTCGGCCAGATCTTCCATGGTGATGATACTTTTTGCCGCCAATTTAAAGGCTAGCTCTTGATCCATACCATCCATATTAAGAAGGTCGTCCGCAGGTTTTGCATTGGATAATTGCTCTTCGCTTGCCAGAGCCATCGTTAACAAGGCATCTTTCGCTCTTGCACGCAACTCTTCAGCAATATCAGCATCAAAACCGTCAATTGCACTCATCTCTTCCAATGGAACATAAGCCACTTCTTCAACGCTAGTAAAGCCTTCTTCTACCAAAACAGTTGCAACGTCATCATCTACATCAAGCGCATTCATTAGCTTTTCAATCACGTTGACAGATTCTGATTGCTGCTTTTCTTGAGCATCTTCGGTAGTCATTACATTGATGGTCCAGCCAGTCAGCTCTGAGGCTAAGCGAACATTTTGTCCACCTTTACCAATTGCTTGAGCTAGATTTTCTTCATCAACTGCAACATCCATCGAGTTACTGTCTTCATCAACAACGATCGATTCAACTTCTGCCGGTGCCATTGCATTAATAACCAACTGAGCGGGGTTGTCGTCCCACAGTACGATATCAACACGCTCATCATCTAAATCATTTGAAACTGCCTGAACTCGAGCACCTCGCATACCTACACAGGCACCAACCGGATCAATACGAGCATCTTTGGTCTTTACTGCAATTTTAGCGCGCTGACCAGGATCGCGGGCAGCACCTTTGATCTCAATAACGCCCTCAGCAATTTCTGGCACTTCAATTTGGAATAGCTGAACTAACATTTCTGGCGCCGCCCTTGAAACCTGAAGTTGCGGCCCACGAGTTTCTTCACGGATACCAGTTAGGATTACGCGAGTTCGATCATTAATTCTAAAGATTTCACGGCCTACTAAATCCTCTCTTGGCAGTAAACCTTCAGCATTATCACCAAAATCAACCACAATGTGATCGCGAGTTACCTTCTTTACTGTTCCGTTAAGCAATTCGCCCACACGGTGCTTAAAGCGGTCAATAATAAGGTTGCGTTCAGCATCCTTAACACGCTGGACAATTACCTGCTTAGCAGTTTGGGCCGCAATACGACCAAACTCTATATTGGGAACTGACTCTTCAAACGTATCCCCGACCTTAAGAGTAGGGTCTTTTTCAAACGCTTCTTCGGTAGTGAATTGCGTTCCCAATTCAGCCATCTCATCGTCAGCTACAACATCCCACCAACGAAAAGATTGATAATCCCCCGTTTCGCGATCGATATCGACACGGATATTTGCACCTTCGTCGTAACGCTTTTTAGTTGCCATAGCGAGCGCTTGCTCGATAGCTTCAAAAATAATACCTCTATCCACACCTTTTTCGTTGGATACAGCCTCAGCAACCATTAAAATTTCTTTATTCATTGATCAAACTCCGCCTACCTCAAAATTGAGGAACTAGGTTCGCCTTTTCGATACCTTCAACTGGAAACAGAAACTCATTATCTGTGACCACCACTACAACCTCATCGCCTTCGACTGCCTTTAAAAGACCTTTAAAATTACGTCGGCCTTCGTAAGGAAATCTTAGCCTTAAAGAGATCTCTTCGCCCAAATAACGAGCATAATGATCGAGCTCATAGAGCGGTCGATCCATCCCAGGTGACGAGACCTCTAAAATATATTCACCTGCTATGACATCTTCAACATCGAGTATTGCACTTGCCTGACGGCTTACCCGCTCACAGTCATCAATGCCAACACCAACTTCATCGCGATCGATAAAAATTCTCAACAGCTTGGTCTTGCCGCCGGTCTGCAAATCAATACCCCAAAGCTCGCAATTCAACGCTTCTACAACCGGCTGTAGCAACTGCTTTAAAACTTGATCACCAGAAGACACAATACACTCCGAAAAAAAATGGGCATACAGCCCATTTATAACCACCTAAAGAAAAGCCCCAAAAAGGGGCTCCTCGATTTGCGTCAGTTGCGACGCTAATGTCTTGGTGGCCTAAAAGCTATAGTCTATAAGCTACAAGCCCTATTAAAACTATCGTAGCCTACTTCTACCACCATTTCCATTATTGTTTGAGGTTAAAAAACACAAACAATACTTAAATACTTGGTAGCGGGAGCTGGATTTGAACCAACGACCTTCGGGTTATGAGCCCGACGAGCTACCAGACTGCTCCATCCCGCACCGACACAATGCTGTGTTACCACACCATCCCATAAGGGACGCGCATTATAGGTACAGTGCTGATTGAGGTCAACCAACTTCAGGTGTTATTAAGGTTTTATTTTCGGCTTTCTTGAATTAACTCATAAGCTTTACGAATCTCTTGAGTTCGCTCAGTTGCGAGTTTTATCATATCATCAGGCATACCTTGACCAATTAGCTTATCCGGATGGTTTTCGCTAATTAGTTTTCGATACACTTTTTTAATTTCAGAATCCGTATTTTCAGAGGTGACACCCAAGGCTTTGTAGGCGGCCTCTAACTGACCAGCCGAAGCAGCATGGCCTCCTGAAGAACCAGCACCATTAAATTGAGATCGCGCCATAATCATCTCAATAATTTTTTCAAATAGCGCCTGTGATATACCTAAATACTGAGCCACGCTTTGCAGCGCCTGTCGCTCTGATGGGTGTAACTCTCCATCGGCTAAAGCTAATGCAATTAGATCATTAAGCAGCGATTGCTTGAGATTTTTAAGCCGCCCGCAGGTGCTTACAAAATGCGTCATTGTTTGATCGAGTGAAAAATCTGCCCGGGAACCGGACTTAAAAAACCCAATTGCTTGCTGACGATGATCTGCAGTCAAACCCATGCGAGACATCAAAGCCTCAGCCTGGGCGATTTCCGCTTCCGAAATACGCCCATCCGCCTTGGCCAAATAACCTAATAGTGTAAATGTGGTTTCAAAGTAACATGCGCCTACTCGAGCCTGCTCGCCAGATGATAGGGGTCGAGAAAAACTACCCAACCCTCTATCGAAATAACTACCAATGTAGTAGCCAGCTATTGCACCGAATAAACCGGCAACCTGCCAACCTAATAACGCAGCTATTATTTTAACCATGGTTTTTTTGAACCCTTTACCGATAAATTAAACAGACGCCCAGGCACATGCTAGCGCCACAACTGCTCCATTTCTTCCAATGTTTTGCCTTTTGTTTCTGGCACCAGTCGCCAAACAAACAAAATAGCAACAATGCATACAGAAGCAAATAAAAAATACGTGAGTGCCCCATTAAAATTAATGCTATTGAAATGGCTTTTATGAAAAATAGGGAAACCATTAGTTACCAAGGCACTCGTTAAGCACTGCGCACCAATAGCAATCGACATTGCCAGACTTCGTACATTATTAGGAAAAATTTCCGACAAAATAACCCACACAACCGGCCCCATCGACATGGCATATGCACCGACAAATAATAATACCCCCATAAGAGATACCAAGCCTGCCTGCTGCGTGTAAACGGATAAAGCAAGGGCTGACAACCCTAAAAGCATACCTGATGTGCCCAATATTAACAGGGGTTTACGCCCCCAACTATCAACTTTATAAATAGCTACAAAAGTAAATACCAGATTAACCACACTAACCCAAAGCTGAGGAATTAATGCCTGCTTTGGATCATGACCTAGGGCCTGACTAAATATTTCACCACTGTATATAAGAATTGCAACAATGCCTGTTGCCTGCTGAAAGATCGCCAACATAACACCTAAAAAAAGCGCAAAACTTAGTCCTTTTTTAAATAGTATTTTTCGTGCAGGAATGGTTGTCTCAGTTAGAGATTTGGCAATCAATTTATATTCCGATTGCGCACTGTTATGATCATCAGATAACTGATTAAGTACCTTCTGAGCCTGATGATCGCGACTTTTTAGCATTAACCAGCGAGGGCTGTGTGGAATAGAAAAGAGTAAGGCAAAAAATATCACTGCAGGGATAATTTCAGACCAGAACATGAGACGCCAACCAAAGGTAAATCTATCAAAATGATTGGTATCACTGGCAAACAAAAAAAATCCAACTAAAAAGGGTAAAATAAACCCCACTACCATCGCCAACTGATGGTAAGTAACCATCTTGCCTCTAATGTTTGAGGGGGAGATTTCGGCAATATACATAGGCGAAGTCATGGCGATCATGCCAATACTTAACCCCAGAATAATTCTATAACTTACTAGAACATTGAGAGAGTCAGCAACACCAGATCCTACTGCTGAAATAATATATAACAAGGCTGCAAGTATTAAGGTGTATTTTCGACTCAAAGTACTTGTTAAATAACCCGCACTGATCGCTCCTAAAAAACAACCATAACCGGCACTGCTAATTACCCATCCCTGCTGAGATGGAGTAAAACCAAAATACTGAGTAAAGTATATCTGCGAGGTGGCAACAGTGGCTGCATCATACCCCATCAAGAGGCCGCCCAGTGCGACAATAAGGGTTATTTGCACTACTGAAAGCTGAGGCTTTCCTAGGATATTCGCTGTTTTCATAGCTTTTTTTCCTAGATTTATAACAATCTAGTATTCACTAAAAGATTATTTTGGATCGAGTAAAAATAAAGATACACCAAAAAACACTGGCATTCTTAAACTGATGGTGCCCAAGGCCGGACTTGAACCGGCACGGCTTTCGCCACTACCCCCTCAAGATAGCGTGTCTACCAATTCCACCACTTGGGCAATACTAAATTATTGCTTAATTACGAGTTATTAGTCTTCGACAACCGGCAGTGCAGTTTCAGCCTCTGCCTCAACTTCAGGAATCGAACTTTCGACGGCAGCTTCTGTAGATACCTGTTCAAGTACTGGAAGATCAATATCACTTACCACTGTGCGATTTTTGGCAACTACGGCCAAACTCACACTGGTGACAAAAAATATTATCGCCAAAAGTGCAGTTGTTTTACTGAAGAAGTTCCAACCTCCAGCACTACCGAACACAGTTTGTGATGCCCCAGCACCAAAGGAGGCGCCTGCTTCTGCTCCCTTGCCCTGCTGAATAAGAATAATACCGATTAGTGCTACGGCTACTACAAAGTGAAAAATTAAAATAAACTGTTCCATTACTTTCGCTCGATTAATTGTTGTGCAATATTCATAAAATGTTCTGCCTCTAATGAGGCTCCACCCACCAGACCACCATCTATATCCGGTTGAGCAAATAAATCTGCTGCATTGCTAGCATTGATACTACCACCGTATAAAAGCTGCGTATCAATGCCATCGTCACCCAATTCGGCTCGTATAAAACTGTGAACCTGTTGAGCCTGATCTGGTGTTGCTGTTTCACCCGTGCCCACAGCCCATACTGGCTCATAGGCAATAATTGCATCACAAACTGCCTGCAATCCTACTTTCTCAATAACTGCTGAGATCTGTGATTTGATCACTTGCAACTGCGTCTTTTCCTGTCTCTGCTGAAGGGTCTCGCCAACACAGAGTATCGGTGTTAAACCACTATTTCTGGCTGCAGCAAATTTTTCCGCTACTAAATCACTATTTTCAGCATTATGTGTTCGTCGCTCAGAATGCCCTACCAACACATGGCTACAGCCTAACTCAGCCAGCATGTGGCCAGAAACTTCTCCGGTATATGCACCCTCAGAATGATGGCTGAGGTTTTGTGCACCAAATGCAATATCCGTGCGTCCCGACAAAACGAAGGCTACAGCTGGAATACATACATAGGAGGGAAAAACCATAATTTGCGGTTTTTCACCTGAATACTCGGCAATTTGGCTTGCTAAATTAGCCGCCGATTTTGCTGTGCCATGCATTTTCCAGTTGCCCGCCAATAGCGGCTTTGCCATCCTCAGCTCTCCTCTTTTGAGGGGATTTCCCAAACGGGTGCGAATGCTACCCGACTAACAACCAATATACAACCAACAAACTTATTTATAGCTCAATTGACCTGTTGTTTCACTACATCTGCAATTTGATTCACTAAATTATTGACCAATATTGAGTCTTCACCTTCTACCATAACTCGAATAACTGGCTCTGTACCCGATGGGCGAAGTAAAACTCGACCCCGGCTACTCAACTGCATTTCAGCATCATCTACCACTTGATTTACCTCAGCATTGTCGCTGATATCAACCTTTTTAGGTAGGCGTACATTAATCATAGTCTGTGGAAACTTTGTCATACCATTTTTTAACTGGGCTAATGATTTACCACTATCTGAAAGTGCTAGCATGACTTGAAGCGCCGAAACAATACCATCACCTGTTGTATTAAGCTCACCACAGAGTATATGCCCGGAACTTTCTCCGCCCAAAAGCCAATTATTAGCTTTAAGCGCCTCAACCACATAACGATCGCCCACCTTAGTGCGCACAAACGGTATATCCATTTGTTTTAGCGCCAATTCAAGCCCTAAGTTACTCATCTGAGTACCTACAACACCATCACAATCATTATGACTATGTCGATGTTGAGCAATAACATACAGTAACTCATCGCCATCGACTATTTCGCCAGTATTATCGACAAATAAAACGCGATCACCATCACCGTCTAAAGCGATACCAACATCAGCCTGCTCTTGCTTGACCAGTTGTTGCAATGCTTGCATATGAGTCGAGCCACATTCGCGGTTAATGTTAAAACCATCAGGCGTATTGCCTATGGTAACAACTGAGGCGCCAAGCTCTTTAAATACTCTGGGTGCGGTGTTGTAGGTTGCACCATTTGCGCAGTCGAGTGCCACTTTTACACCAGCGAGATTAAAGCCAAGCGGCAGTGTTCCCTTACAGAATTCAACATAACGACCCGATGCATCATTGATACGCCGTGCCTTGCCTAAACTATCTGAATTATTGGTTACTAACACTTGATCTATTAGAGCCTCGATTTCCAGTTCTACCTCATCGGGCAATTTGTAACCATCGGCAGCAAAGAACTTAATGCCATTATCTTCCACAGGATTATGAGAGGCGCTTATTACAATACCTGCCGCTGCTCTAAAGGTGCGGGTTAAATAAGCTATTGCCGGCGTTGGCATGGGCCCAAGAAGGTCCACATCTACACCTGCAGCAATTAGACCTGCCTCTAATGCAGACTCAAACATATACCCTGAGACTCTTGTGTCCTTACCTATAATAACCCGATTTTTTTTACCACCGGCATGTTTAGTAAGCACCTTACCAGCTGCCCAGCCAAGCTTTAGAATAAAATCTGCAGTTATAGGGTGTTCTCCAACCCTACCTCGAATACCATCTGTACCAAAATATTTACGACTCATTGGTTATTAAAACCTTATACCTATTTAGTTGCTTGCCAAATTTGAATAGCTTGGACTGTCTCTTTAACATCGTGAACACGAAGTATTGCCGTGCCACTAGCACCATAAATTTTTTGTGCCGCTAAAACCGCCATTGTAACACTTCCAGTTATTCTATCATTCACCTCTGTATTATTTATTTGGCCAATCATCGATTTTCGCGACACACCTACTACTATAGGGTGTTTTTCTTTCGCTAGTTCGGGTAATCCATTAAAAAGCGCTAAGTTATGCTCCAGAGTTTTGCCAAAACCAAAACCAGGGTCTAATAATATTTGATGCTTGGCAATACCTGCCGCCAGACAAAATTGCTTGCGTTTATTTAAAAAGCTTAACACCTCAGAGACGACATCTTTGTAATGCGGATTGTCTTGCATTGAGTTTGGCTCATTTTGCATATGCATTAAGCAAACCGGCAGTTCTGCCTCTACAACCGCATTCATTGTTCCCTCGCGACGAAGAGCCCTCACATCATTAATTAAATGAGCACCTGCCCTGCTCGCCTCGAGGACCACCTCTGCAGTACTTGTATCCACGGAAAAAATTGTATCAAATCTTTTTGACAGCAGCTCCAAAGCCGGTATTACTCTATCAAGCTCTTGCTGAACTGTTACTGGGGAGGCCCCTGGGCGAGTAGATTCTCCCCCTAGATCAATGATATCCGCACCCTCATTGATCATAGTTTCAACAGCTCGCAGGATCTTATCAGTGTCTATTTTTGTTTGCGAAAAGAGATGGCCGCCATCCGAAAAAGAATCTGGCGTAATATTGAGCACCGCCATAATCGCAGGGCTGGATAGATCGATATTTTTCGTGCCGCATTTAATTTGCATAGACCGAGGCTATTTATAATAAAGAGATTGAGACGATAACACCGAGCCAAGTATATGGCTCGGTTTTTTTATACCCTGTTTCTAAACGCCCTCTACAGGGTCACCAACTTTAGGGCCCTTTGGAGGGGTTTTATTAGCACTAGAGGCACCGCCTGAAGGACCTGTATTATTATCATCCCATTGTTGTGGCGGGCGAACCTTGCGCCTTGCCATAAGATCATCCACTTGATCAGCATCAATGGTTTCATACTCCATTAACGCATCTTTCATCGCTTCTAAAATATCGCGATTATCTTCAAGCAATTTCTCGGCAGTACGGTAGGCGTTATTAAGAATATCGCGAACCTCTTGATCAATTTCTCTTGAAGTATCCTCAGAGTAATGAGTATTTCCACCGCCGGGTGCTTGCGATTCGTCTTCTCCATACAAAATCGGGCCCATTTTTTCAGTAAGACCCCATTTGGTCACCATATTTCTCGCCAGCTGAGTCGCACGCTCAATATCGTTAGAGGCCCCAGTAGTTACTCCATCGACACCGCCAATCATTTCTTCGGCAATTCGTCCGCCAAAAAGACTACAAATCATACTAATAAGTTGGCGACGGCTCGAACTGTATTTATCCTCTTCAGGAAGATACTGAGTTACACCTAAGGCGCGACCACGCGGAATAATGGACACCTTATGCACCGGATCATGCTCTGGCACTAGTCGACCAATAATTGCGTGACCAGCCTCATGATAGGCAGTATTCAATTTTTCTTTCTCTGACATCACCATAGAGCGTCTTTCAGCGCCCATCATAATTTTATCTCGTGCCTTTTCAAACTCTTCCATAGTCACTAGACGACGGTTGGCACGGGCGGAAAAAAGTGCCGCCTCATTGACTAGATTTGCTAAGTCTGCTCCTGAAAAACCCGGGGTTCCTCGGGCTAAAACACCTAAATCAATTGATTCATCCAGTGGCACTTTACGAGCATGTACCTTGAGAATTTGCTCGCGACCACGAATATCTGGAAGACTAACATACACCTGACGGTCAAAACGCCCAGGGCGTAATAGTGCTTTGTCTAAAACGTCTGGACGGTTAGTTGCGGCAATTACGATAACGCCTTCATTGCCTTCAAAGCCATCCATTTCAACTAATAGCTGATTTAATGTTTGCTCGCGCTCATCATTACCGCCACCATAACCGCCACCTCGATGACGGCCAACAGCATCAATTTCATCAATAAAGATAATACAAGGCGCTTGCTTCTTGGCCTGCTCAAACATATCGCGAACGCGGGATGCACCAACACCCACAAACATTTCAACAAAATCTGAACCTGAAATGGAAAAGAACGGCACCTTAGCCTCACCAGCAATGGCTTTAGCTAAAAGAGTTTTACCGGTTCCTGGCGGACCAACCATCAGCACGCCCTTCGGAATACGCCCACCGAGGCGTTGGAATTTACTTGGATCACTTAAAAATTCAACCAACTCGCCTACGTCTTCTTTGGCTTCATCTACCCCAGCTACATCGGAAAACGTGGTTTTAATTTGGTCGCCCGAGAGCAGCTTGGCTTTACTTTTACCAAAGCTCATGGGGCCACCACGGCCACCGCCTCCACCTTGCATTTGGCGCATAAAGAACATAAAAATTGCCAGTATAAGAAGGATCGGAAAGGCTGCTATTAGTAATTGCGAGAGCACGCTTGGAGACTCAGGTAGCTCACCAATAATCTTTACATTATGGTTAACCAAATCTTTAATTAGGCCGTCATCTTTAATCGCTGGTGGGATTACAGTACTGAATTTACTACCATCAACGCGCTCGCCATGTATGGTTAAACCATTATTAGACACACTGGATACTCGATCGTTTTGAACTTCGACAATAAAATCCGAGTAGCTTAGGTCGTTAACCTCAGTCTTTGGGGTGAAACTATTAAATACTGACATCAAAATTCCTGCCAGTACCAACCAAATTAGTATATTCTTTAAGAAATCGTTCAAACCATAAACCTCGTTAGTTTTGTCTTAACCCTTTCGCTACTAGGTACACTTCACGTGACTTTGACCTAGATGCATCCGGCTTTTTAAGACTTACAACATTAAACACCTTTCTAGTATTACGCACAAATTCGTCAAATCCCTCACCTTGAAATAATTTAGCAATAAAAATGCCTTCTTTGGTGAGAACTTGCTGCGCCAACTCTACCGCCAACTCTGCCAGATAGACAACCGCCGGCTGATCTACTGCCTTCATACCAGTTAAGTTGGGGGCCATATCTGAAATTACAAGGTCTACTGGCTTATTTTCTATTTTTTCGAGTAATTTTGTGAGTATTTCTTCTTCAGTGAAATCCCCTTGAATAAACTCCACCCCCGCAATCGGATTCATTGGCAGTATATCAACTGCTACCACTGTTCCCTTGTGACCTACTAATTTGGCCGCTACCTGGGACCAACCGCCTGGCGCCGACCCCAGATCGACAACGGTCATTCCCGATTTAATAAGTCGCGCTTTCTCGACAATCTCCAGCAGTTTATAACTGGCTCTGGAGCGATAGCCGTCACGTTGCGACTGAACAACGTAGGGATCTTTCACATGTTGTTTGATCCAAGTGCGATTTTTTGATTTCGCCATAGTGGGATTTTCGCTAAAATAGGTCATATTGATAATTGGGTATTGTACTATGACAACTTCTTCAGCGGATAAGAAATATTTACGCTCTCTTGGACATCAACTAAAACCTGTGGTTACAGTAGCGGGCAACGGGCTAACTGAAACTGTTTTGGCTGAATTAGATCGCGCGCTAGGGGATCATGAGTTGATCAAAGTTAAATTAGCTGTTGGCGATAGAGATGCCAAAAAAGCTACGATTGATGAAATTTGTCTTCAATCTAAGGCTCAGCTTATTCAGTCTATCGGCCATATGGTTCTCCTTTTTCGCAAGGCAGATACACCGAATCCAAAATTATCTAACCTTTTGCGATAATCATTATCTCCATCTCAATAAATAGCCTTGACCATAAGTAAGTATTAGCCCTTTAATAGAGCTATGATATTGCTAAGGACTAGATTACTTTGAAATATCTAGATTAAGGAAAATAATGGCAAATAATCAACGTTTTAAAGTTGCACTAGATTTTTTTCTACTACCCGTAATCACTGGGCTAGCTGTTGCTGTATTGTTGTTATTTATTTTTCCGGAATTTCGTAGCGCGCATATTTATACCGATGAAGAAATTGATAATTCAGCATGGACGGGACCTATCTCCTATGCTCAGGCAGTAAAAAAGGCTGCGCCATCAGTCGTAAATATCTACACCAAAACACAAATTAAACGCAGTGTTCACCCGTTATCTAGGCATCCTTTTTTTAAGCGGCTCTATCGGCAACAGCCCAAAAGGGTTGAGGGCTCACTCGGCTCTGGAGTAATCATTGATAAGGCTGGATTTATAGTCACTAGCTTTCATGTAGTTGACTCTGTGGATGAGATATTAATTCTCCTCTATGACGGTAGAGAGTTACCGGCAAAAGTGGTTGGAACTGATCCGGAGACTGATCTTGCTGTGTTAAAAATTGATGCGGCCAACCTGCAAGAAATTCAATTTGGCAACCCAAAACAAGCAGAAATTGGCGATGTGGTTTTAGCGATTGGCAATCCCTTCGGTATGGGGCAAACGGTCACTCAGGGAATTGTAAGCGCCACTCAACGGAATGGTCTAAATCTAAGTAATCTTGAAAATTATATTCAAACAGATGCGGATATTAATCCGGGAAATTCTGGCGGCGCTTTAATCGATGCCTATGGCAACTTGCTAGGTATCAATGCAGCGATTTTGAATAATGAAAGCTCTGATGGTATTGGCTTTGCCATTCCAGCCGATGATGTGCAAAAAGTTCTGACTCAGATTATAGATAACGGACGAGTTGTTAGAGGGTGGCTTGGCGTTGAAGCTATAGAAGTCACTCAAGCCATAGCTAAAAAACTCTCTCTAAATATTTCTAACGGCCTATTGGTTACTGCCATAGTGAAGGATGGTCCAACGGATCGTGCGGGCATTGTGCCTGGTGACATTGTAACTTCAATCAATGGACTTTCCGTCACAGACCGACACCGCAGCATAAACCAAATTACAGATATTTTACCTGGTGAGCCCATAAAGCTTGTTATATTAAGGAAGAATCAGCTGTTAGAAATCACTGCCACCGCTGGCGAGAGACCGATTTTTAACTAAAGTATTTGCTTTAAACTATCAATTAGTAGCTTATTTTGCGATTCAGTGCCAATGGTAACTCTTAAATATTGATCAATTCTTGGCTTTGCAAAATAACGAACAATAATACCTTTGTCCCTTAGGCTATTCGCTAGGCTATCAGCCGCATTTTTAGGGTGATGAGCCAATACGAAGTTTGCTTTCGAGGGCAATACTTCAAACCCAAGTTGTTCTAACTGCTCAACCACATTGTCTCTTTCAGAGATAACCTTTTGCCTGGTCTTTTCGAAATACTGTAAATCATTCAATGCTGCTATTGCCGCTGCAATCTGTAAATGACCCAAGGGGTAGGAATTAAAACTATTTTTAATTCGATTCAGCCCCTCGATCAAATGTTCTGACCCCATAGCATAACCCACTCTCATACCAGCGAGAGAGCGAGATTTTGACATGGTTTGTACTACCAAGAGGTTATCGTATTGTTCTATTAGAGCGGCGGCTGTTTGACCGCCAAAATCTATATAGGCCTCATCGACCACAACCACCGAATCAGTATTTTTTTGCAAAAGACTTTGTATAGTATCTAAACCGAGCAATAGGCCAGTTGGTGCATTTGGATTGGGGAAAATAATCCCGCTATTTTTACGCTGATACTGGGCTGTATCAATCGAAAAATCCTCCGCCAAAGGTATTTTTTCATAACTTATACCGTACAACTGACAAAATACCGGATAGAAGCTATAGCTAATATCTGGAAACAGTAATGAGCCTTTATCTGGGTGATTTAGTAGTCCATTAAACACATGGGCCAAAACCTCATCGGATCCATTACCAACAAATACCTGTGACGCTGCTAGTTGAAAATGCTCCGCTATTTTACTCTTAAGCTGTTCAGCTTCCGGCGGTGGATATAACCGCAGGCGATCATCAGCCGCCTCTGTGATTGCCTTGATAACGGCAGGCGAGGGTCCATAGGGATTTTCATTAGTATTTAGCTTAGTGATATTGCTAATCTGCGGCTGTTCCCCCGGACTGTATGGTTCGAGGTCTTTAACAAAATCACTCCAGTAGCTACTCATAATATTCGCTCTGTTGGGTTATTTGATAATGCGGTATTCAGCCGATTTTGCATGGGCGGTTAAATCTTCGCCTCTGCCGAGCACAGATGCAACTTTACCAAGCTCTGATGCGCCCTCAGGCGAGCAGTAAATCAGCGAGCTGCGCTTTTGAAAATCATACACACTTAATGGTGAAGAAAATCTTGCTGTGGCTGAAGTGGGTAATACATGACTTGGACCTGCGGAATAGTCCCCCAATGCCTCTGCCGTATGGCGACCCATAAAAATAGCACCCGCATGGCGTATATCTTCAAGCCAAGACTCCGGCTCATCAACCGAGAGCTCTAAGTGCTCTGGGGCAATACGATTACTGACCATAATCGCTTCTTCTTTGTCTGCCACCTCGATCAATGCACCTCGGTTAGCCAGAGAATGGGCAATAATTTCTTTGCGCTCCATATCAGGCAGTAATTTTGCAATACTTTGATATACCGCATCTAAATGCGCTGTATCCCAACTCAATAAAATTGACTGGGCATTTTCATCATGTTCGGCCTGAGAGAATAGATCCATAGCAATCCAGTCTGGATCAGTTTTTCCATCACAAATAACCAGAATTTCTGTAGGCCCCGCGACCATATCAAGACCCACTGCGCCAAACACCATACGTTTAGCCGTAGCGACATATATATTGCCCGGACCCACAATCTTGTCTACTTTAGGTATGCTTTGAGTACCGTAGGCCATGGCCGCAATAGCTTGAGCCCCACCCACTGTAAAAACTTTATCAACGCCAGCAATTGCTGCCGCTGCCAATACAATCGGATTTAACTCACCATCTGGTGCAGGTACTGCCATAATGACTTCTTCAACACCAGCGATTCGAGCAGGTATGCAGCTCATTAAAACCGATGATGGGTAACTCGCTTTACCGCCTGGAACATATAGCCCTACCCTTTCTAAGGGGGTAACCCGCTGACCAAGCATAGTGCCATTAGTTTCTTTATACTGCCATGAGTCTTGGGTTTGATGCTGATGATAATCGCTAATTCTTTCAGCCGCCGTTTGCAATGCTGTGCGTGTCTCGGCATCAATACTTGCAAGAGCCGCATCCAATTGCGATGACTCTACACACAATTCATTCATCGATTTAACTGAGCGACGGTCAAATTGATTACTGCAATCGATAACAGCATCATCGCCAACAGTTCGAACCTGCTGGATGATTTTGGCTACACGCTGTTCTACATCGGCATCAGAAACAGTATTCCAGGCGATCAACTTATCGAGTTGCGGAATAAAATCCACATCGGAAGTCGAAAGTCTTTTAATTAATGGCTTACTCATTATTTAGCGCTCACAGCCTCTTCTAAAGCAGATAAAATCTCTTTTATAACCGGATACTTTGTCTTCATTGCTGCTTTGTTTACGATCACTCGCGAACTGATATCAGCAATCATATCCCGCGCCTCAAGGCCGTTGGCTTTTAGTGTATTACCCGTATCCACAATATCGACAATTTCGTCGGCTAAGTCCATTACCGGAGCTAGCTCCATAGCACCATAAAGCTTAATAAGATCAATTTGCCGCCCCTGTTGGGCGTAGTATTCTCGGGCCACTTTTGTATATTTTGTGGCTACACGCAAACGGCCTACGCCACGCTTATAGCCCACTGGTGCCGCAGTCATTAACTTACATTTAGCAATGCCTAGGTCAACGGGCTCGTAATAACCGTCACCTCGATGTTCAAGTAATCCATCTTTTCCGGCTATACCAATATCTGCCTTGCCAAATTGCACATAGGTAGGCACATCAGAACCTCTTAAAATAAGTAGCCTGACATTATCATTGGTTGTCGGAAAAAGTAGTTTTCGACTGGTAAATACATCATCAAGAGGCTTAAGGCCGATCTGCTTTAACAGCGGCAAGGTCTCTTTTAAGATGCGCCCCTTGGTTAGGGCTATAGTAATCTGTGTCATAAAACTAATTCTATCTCTTGGTTACTTTGATGAAACTCGGTGTATTCTAGCACCCACTTGACGTAATTTCTCCTCAATACACTCATATCCTCGGTCTATATGATAGATACGATCTACGGCTGTTTCACCTGAAGCGACCATTCCCGCAATAACTAGCGCCGCCGAGGCTCTAAGATCGGATGCCATTACTGGCGCGCCATGTAATTGATCAACCCCTGTAACTACTGCGGTATTGCCTTCTACGACAATATTAGCGCCCATACGATTAAGCTCTTGTACTTGCATATGGCGGTTTTCAAAAATTGTTTCGGTTATTCTACCCGTGCCTTCGGCTACGGCATTCACCACACTTAACTGTGCCTGCATATCGGTTGGAAAGCCGGGATAGGGAGCCGTTTTGAGATTAATAGCTTTGGGTCGCTGACCCTTCATATCTAATTCAATCCAATCATCGCCTTGGGTAATCTCTGCGCCTGTTTCCTTCAGCTTCAACAATACCGCCTCAAGGCTTTCAGGGTCAGCTCTGGTTACCTTAATCCTGCCACTGGTTGCCGCAGCAGCGGCTAAAAAGGTACCCGTTTCAATACGGTCTGGCATGATGCTATATGCGCCACCAGTCATTTCTTCAACGCCATGAATAGTTAGCGTATTGGTGCCATAGCCTTCAACCTTGGCTCCCAACGCATTCATACATTGAGCTAAATCAACAATTTCAGGCTCTTGGGCAGCATTCTGAATAACCGTTGTACCCTCTGCTAAAGCTGCTGCCATCATTAAATTTTCCGTTGCCCCAACCGACACCATATCCATTAGGATATTTGCTCCTTTTAGGCGGCCATCAGTGCGAGCCTTGATATATCCATGATCTACTTCTATTTCAGCGCCCATAGCCTCCAACCCTTTTAGGTGCAGATCAACTGGACGACTACCGATGGCACAACCACCAGGAAAAGAAACATTTGCCTCGCCATACTTTGCCAATAAAGGACCCAAAACCAATATGGAAGCACGCATGGTTTTAACTAAGTCATAGGGAGCTGTAACTGCATTAAGTGATCCAGACTCAACTGTTATCTGCATATTATCATCAACGCTAATAGTCACACCAAGGGCCCCTAAAAGGGCGATCGTGGTAGTAATATCTTGCAGATGGGGCAAATTGGATAGAGTGACTTTTTGATCGGTTAACAGCGTGGCAAAAAGAATCGGCAATGCAGCATTCTTTGAACCTGAAATCCAAATTTCTCCGTCTAAACGGACGCCACCTTGAATAACCAGTTTATCCATTAACTTTCCTTAAAAATTCTAGATAATTTAGGCCAGTTGCTGCCATTCATCAGTTGAGTAGGTTTTCATATTGACTGCATGTATAACGCCAGAAGCGATATGCTCTTTTAGAACGGCATAAACTAATTGCTGTCGCTGAACAGTTCGCTTACCCTCAAATAATTCGCCAATTGCTATGATATTAACGTGGCTACCGTCGACTTCTACTTTAATTTCGCAGCCATGGAGTTGCTGCTCAAGAATTGACTTTATTTCATCTGCATTCATTTACTCTTTCCTGAACTATTGTTGTTCAACATCTGTCACCCAGCTAGAAATTACCGCATCGAAATCACCAGATGTCTGCTGAACTGCTTGAGAGAATTGGTTGCGAAAAATTTCGCGTAAATTTATACCGCTTATGGTCATATTTATCACCATCCACTCGCCTGTCTTTTTGCGAGCCATTGAATAGCGCAACGGGAAGGTTTTCCCTGAGCTGCGAATTTCTTGCTGAACAACAAGCGTTTTTTGCCCCTGCTTTAACGGCGAACGATTAACAATTACAATTTTTTGATCACCGTAGTTTATCAATCCCCTTCCATAGGTCTCTACTAAACCCATACGAAATTTTTCAGCAAATTTTTTACGCTGACTTGGCGTTGTGCTTGCCCTGTAGGAGCCCATCACCTTTTTGGATATATAGTTAAAGTCGACAGTATCCTCAAGCAGATTTGTTACTGCTAAAAAATACTGCTTTTCATTTCTCGGATAATCTTTCTGGTGCAGATTGATTATACCAATTAGTTCTTGGGTTATTTTTTCTATCTTCTCGTAGGGGTTTTGATTAGACTTTGCCATAACAGCTGACGACAATATCAAGGCAGCAATCAACACAACGAAAAGAAAGCTATTTTTAAGAAATTTCATTGATAACATCCACTGTAATTCCAAAATTATCGGGAATTTAATTAAATTTTCTACTGACATCAGAGACCGCTCACTATACCATTCTGGGTCTATTGAATAAACAACTCAAGAAGTGCTAGCAAAAACCCTATGACACCATTATACATCCCAATTAGCGCACTTGTCGCCGGCATGCTCGGCCTTATCTGGGGTGCTGATAAATTTGTTGCAGGCAGTGCATGTCTGGCCCGATCTATAGGCATTTCATCACTGGTAGTAGGGTTAACCGTTGTCTCCATAGGCACCTCTGCACCCGAAATTATTGTTGCCATTAATGCTGCCTTGCAAGGCTCTGGAGAACTTGCTGTGGGTAATGCGCTGGGTTCAAACCTAGCCAATATTGGTTTGGTGCTAGGTATTACTCTTTTAATTGCACCCATTCCGATCCAAAAAGGGCTCCTCAAACAGGAGGGTGTGATTCTTTTGCTGGTGACCGGGTTCGCCGGAATTTGCTTATACAATGACCTTCTTGGCAGGGTTGAAAGCTTTTTACTTATTCTACTGGTAGTCCCATTATTATTACTGGCAGCAAAGTACAAAAAATCTCAAGCAGAGACCTCAGAAACTCAAATTACCCAGTCTTTTAGCACTAAAAGTGCTTTTTTTAGCTTTATTTTAGGCCTTATTCTACTTTTGGTAAGCGCTGAACTTACTGTCTGGGGTGCCAAATCCATTGCTCTAAGTATGGGTATCAGCGAACTAGTAATAGGCCTGACGATTATTGCCATAGGAACAAGTTTGCCTGAGTTAGCCGCCTCTGCTGTGAGCGCCCTGCGCGGACACCATGATATTGCCGTTGGCAATATCATCGGATCAAATCTGTTTAACTTACTTTTGGTTATGGGCGCTGCTGGAGCAATTTCGCCAATAGCTCTCGACAGTCAAGTTTTTAGCCGGGACTACACGATAATGGCAGTATTAACTGTACTGATGCTGTTATTTATGGCTGTGGCTCTTCGAAACAATGCCGACAATGCCAAACTGACCAAAACAGCGGGATTAGCTTTCCTTGTGGCCTACTGTTTATACTATGTACTGCTATGGTGCTCAACTGCTGGCAATTGATGTTAAACACGCAATTGCTTTTTGCCCTATAATGAGTCTTTTTGAGGAACAAAACCAAGAGCACTATGTCAAACAGCACTATGTCAAAATCTAAAGTTATCCAATCTGGTCTTCGCACTGTGGATCTAGAGGCTCAAGCAGTAGCTGAGCTTCGACATAGAATTGATCAAGCGTTTACCACTGCCTGCGATACATTGCTGTCCTGTGAGGGTCGTGTTGTAGTGACCGGTATGGGAAAATCTGGTCACATAGGCAATAAAATTGCCGCCACTTTGGCCAGCACCGGAACACCTGCCTTCTTTGTTCATCCCGGCGAGGCTAGCCATGGTGATTTGGGTATGATTACTAAAAATGATGTGGTGCTAGCCCTTTCTAACTCGGGTAATACAGCGGAATTAGTTACTTTATTACCACTGATTAAACGCCTTGGCATTCCACTCATTAGTATGACTGGCGACAATAATTCTGCTCTTGCTCAGGCCGCTTGTGCTAATTTAGATATTAGTGTTTCAAGTGAAGCATGCCCACTAAACCTAGCGCCGACAACAAGCACAACCGTAACTCTTGTTATGGGGGACGCACTGGCAATTGCATTGTTAGAATCACGCGGCTTCACTGCTGAAGATTTTGCATTCTCTCACCCAGGGGGCGCACTGGGTCGAAAACTTTTACTTAAAGTTAGCGATATCATGCATGAGGACCAAGAGGTTCCGAGAGTAGAGCCAGAAACAGCATTGCAAAATGCGCTGCTGGAAATGACTGAAAAAGGCTTCGGCATGACCACTATTGTTGATACACAGGGTAAACTTTTAGGGGTATTTACCGACGGCGATTTAAGAAGGGTGATAGATTCTAAAATTGATCTTAGCAGCGCACTGATTAAAGATGTTATGTCATCAAACCCAAAGACAATTAATCAAGATATCTTGGCTGCAGAAGCGCTCAATATCATGGAGCAAAGCAGCATTACCGCGGTCATTATCGAAAATGAACAAAAGCAACCCATCGGTGTTGTTCATATGCATGATATTCTTCGAGCAGGAGTTATCTAATGAATGAAAATTACCCCTCGAGCGTCCTTAAGGCGGCACAAAAGATCAAACTACTGCTTCTGGATGTGGATGGTGTTCTTACAGACGGAAGACTTTATTACGGTAATGCCGGCGAAGAACTGAAAGCCTTTGATATTCAAGATGGTTTAGGCATCAAACTTCTCCAGAGTGGTGGAATCAATGTGGGAATTATCACTGGCCGCTCTTCAGACTTGGTTAAGCGACGAGCAAAAGAGCTATCCATAGACCCTCTGGTTCAGGGTAGAGAAGATAAACTCACTGCGCTTAATCAATTACTTGAAAATATGAATATTGGTTTTGAGGAGATTGCTTTTGTTGGTGACGATCTTCCCGATTTAGCTGTTATTCGTCGAGTTGGATTAGGAATCACGCCAGCTAATGGAAACCATATTTTAGCTAGCCAAGCCCTATGGCAAACTAAAAGAAGCGGCGGCAATGGTGCCGTGAGAGAGGTTGCTGAGTTAATATTACATGCTCAGGGCAAGTTGGAATCACTGCTGGCTTCCTATCAATGATCAAACAATTTTTTCTAACCGCATGTTTGGTTATAGTTACCGCGAGTTTCCTACTTTTATGGGATAGTGCCCCTGAATCTTTTTTGCGTCCCGATGGCAGTAAAGTTGAGAATCTTCCCAGCGCTGACAGCTACATGAGTAATATAAAATCATACATTTTCTCTTTAGATGGAACTAAGAAATATGCCTTAGAAGCCGAGGGAATTGCCATTTATAGCGGTATTTCAGAGCTTAGATTATCACAACCTTTATTGGTTGCTTACAAAACGAATTCGCAACAACCGCAATTTGAGATCAAAGCTGACCGTGGAATGCTTTACAAGAATTCGAAAATTTTCGAATTTGATGGCAGTGTTAATGCCAACTGGAAAACCGAAGAGGGAACTTCAGTATTGCAGGCAGGGAACCTAGCATATAGGCTAAATAAGGATAGTGCCTCTGCTAATGGTGGTGTTGAGGTAACCACCCCAAATTCTAAAATATCAGGCGAAACACTTTCAGCAAATTTTATAACCAAAATATTAAAAATAGAGTCTCGTGTAAGAGGTATTCATGACTCTATTTAGACGACTTTTTTTTGGCCTGTTATTAATCTCCGTCAGCTGTTTTGGCTTGATCGATGATAACAATGAAGCGATTACTATTGAATCTGATGCTGCTGAGAGAAATGAAAATACCGGCTTAACTCAGTATTCTGGCAACGTTATTATCCGCCAAGGATCGCTAATAGTTGATGCTGACAGCGTCGAAGTTCACTATAGAGATGATCGCGTCAATCGTATTCTTTGCTTTGGCAATCCGGCAAGTTATCAGCAGAAAACACAATCTGGGGGGCAAATTTTAGCCCGTGCAGGGACTATTGAATACTTCCCGGCAGATAAAATCATCAATCTTAAGACTGATGCTTCGCTGTCTAAAAATGGCACTCTAATTAAAGGTGATAGCATTAATTATGATATTGCTGCTGAAACTTGGCGTGCGAAAGGTGATAATCAAAGCAACCAAAAACGTATTCAGTTAGTTATTCCTCCCCTATCGAAGACTGAAACGCAAGACACCAATTCTGACAATGAGCTGAGTGAACCAAAATGACTATTTTAGCGGCCAATCATTTATCTAAAAGTTATGGCAAACGACCAGTTGTGAAGGATGTTTCGTTTTCTGTAAGCCAAGGTGAAGTTGTTGGACTTTTGGGCCCCAATGGCGCAGGCAAAACAACTTGCTTCTACATGACGATCGGCTTGGTAAGACAGGATGGCGGTCAAATACTTATTGACGATCAAGATATTTCCGAATTACCCATGCATGGACGGGCTCGAAAAGGCCTAGGCTACTTGCCACAAGAACCTTCAATTTTTAGAAAACTAAGCGTCAGTGATAATATTTTAGCTATTTTAGAAACGCGCAAAGATTTAACCCCTGAGCAACGACGCGAAAAGCTCAACAGCCTGCTTAATGAATTTCATATTACACACTTAACTCAATCGAATGGTATGAGCCTATCTGGCGGTGAAAGACGTCGTGTCGAGATTGCTAGAGCCCTAGCAACTGACCCTAAATTTATTCTTCTTGATGAGCCATTTGCTGGCGTTGATCCTATTTCTGTCAATGACATCAAAAGCATCATTCGCCATCTTAGCGATAAGGGTATTGGTGTATTAATCACTGATCACAATGTTAGAGAAACCTTAGATATTTGTGCGCGGGCCTATATTGTTGGCGAGGGTCACGTTATTGCTGAGGGAACTACAACACATATTTTGTCGGATCAAAAAGTTCGGCAAACCTATCTTGGCGACAATTTTACTATGTAACCCAAGACAATTTATGCACTCAAATCTTGCTTTACCTATCACTTCAGCACTAACATTACTTATACAGCAACTATAAAGCTCCTAAAATATGCGGCAAGGCCTCCAGCTAAAGTTTAGCCAGCAGCTAACCATGACTCCGCAACTGCAGCAAGCTATTAAATTGCTGCAGCTCTCTACACTTGATCTTCAACAAGAGATTATTGAGCAGCTATACAATAACCCTCTATTAGAGACGGATGAAAGCAACCAAGCACAGCAGGATAATAATTCCGGCGCTGATGATGTAAGTTTTGATAACAATGACCCAGAAAATTATACCCAAGCTCAGGATTCAGCCGAAGCAACAGACAAATCATCTGAATCCCCATGGGAAAATGAAGCCAATGAAAGTATAGCGTCTGATAATAGCTGGAATGAAATAACCAACACTGGCTCAAAATCGATGTCTAATGACAGTGACTTTAATTTTGAAACTATTTATCAGGTTACTGAATCGCTACAAGACCATCTTTATTGGCAACTCAATTTAATCACGCTTTCAAATCGCGATAAAGAAATCGCCGAAGCCTTTATTGACTCTGTTAATGACAATGGTTTTCTGCCGAGTAATTTACAAGAAATTACTGCACACCTAAAGGATCAAACTCAAGATGATCCATTGCAAGATGATGAGCTAGTGGCTGTACTAAAAAGACTTCAACAGTTTGACCCACCTGGAATTTTTGCTAGAGACCTCAAGGAATGCCTTTCAATTCAATTGAATCAACTGAGCGAGGAAACACCTTTTCTTCAGGCGGCGAAATTATTAGTTACAGATTTTCTGGAAGATATTGCTTCAACTGAGCTGGCTAAATTAGCCAAAAAAAGCAAGCTAGACAAACAAGATGCTCAACAGGGACTTGAATTAATTCGCACATTAAATCCTCGGCCCGGTGAAATGCTGGCAGCAGATGACACCGAGTATATTGTGCCCGATGTCTACATAGAAAAAGTAGGTGGCAAGTGGCAAGTCAAGCTCAATGACAGCAATATACCGCGTATTAAAATTAATCAAACCTATAGCGATTTGATCAAGCGGGCTGATGATAGCGCTGAGAATCAGTTCTTAAAAAAGAATCTTAATGAAGCGCGCTGGTTCCTGCGTAGCCTTGAAAGCCGAAATGACACCTTGATGCAAGTTACTATGGCTATTGTCGACTTTCAGCAGGGTTTTTTGGAGCATGGTCCGGTAGCAATGAAACCCCTTGTGCTTTCTGAAATCGCTGAACAACTAGACCTTCATGAATCAACTGTTTCTAGGGTTACAACCAAAAAATATATGGCAACACCCCAAGGAATTTTTGAACTTAAATACTTCTTTTCTAGCCATGTGGGAACTTCTGATGGCGGGGAGTGTTCATCCACGGCAGTTTGCGCTATCCTAAAATTGCTAATTGAGGCAGAGAAGCCATGCAAGCCTTTAAGCGACAACAAACTGACTGCTCTTTTAGCCGATCAAGGAATTCAAGTGGCTAGACGTACGGTGGCAAAATATCGAGAAAGCATGAATATCCCCTCGTCAAGCCAGAGGAAAAGGTTTATAAACAAAGCGTAACTAAGGAGAATAGTATGCAAATGACCATTAGCGGACATCACCTAGACGTAACTGATCCAATTCGTGAATATGTTATCGCCAAGTTAGCCAAGTTAGAACGCCATTATGATCATATCAACAGTACTGCAGTTATCCTGAGCGTTGAAAAACTGTCGCAAAAAGCTGAAGCCACAATCCATGTTTCTGGCGGTGAATTATTTGCCAATGCTGAAAATGAAGATCTCTATGCTGCAATTGATGCCCTAAGTGACAAATTAGATCGCCAACTAATTAAGTATAAAGAAAAACATAGGGACCATTAGACCAAGGCATGAAAATCTCTGATGTACTAAGCCCAGAACTTACAAGCTGTAATTTACCGGGACGCAGTAAAAAACGTATTCTAGAAAATATCGCCCAGATGATTACAGCTCAACTGGGCGGTAGCGAGGAACTCTGCGACATCTTATTGGATAACTTTGTCGCGCGAGAAAAACTGGGCAGCACTGGTCTTGGCAATGGTGTTGCTATTCCTCACTGCCGTACTCCCGGAGTTAAAAAGATTTATGGTTTTTTAGCCAAACTGACTACGCCAGTAGATTTTGATGCCATTGATGACCAACCTGTAGACTTATTATTTGCCCTCGTCGTACCGGAAGAAAAAAATGATGAACATCTAAGTACATTAGCTCGGATAGCCGCGATTATGCAAGATGATAAATCGCGCCAAATACTTCGCGACTGCGATAATGATGAATCACTTTTTCAAACTGCTTTAGCCTTGGAGCGCAAATACAAACTATGAGACTTGTCGTTATAAGCGGTCATTCAGGCTCGGGTAAAACCTCAGCTCTCAATATTCTTGAAGATGTGGGCTTTACCTGCGTCGATAATTTACCCTCAAGTCTGTTACCTGAACTTATACAGCAACTCAAAGAAGAGAGTAACGAGCCTAAATTACAGCTGGCTGTTGGCATTGATGCCCGCAATCTAATGGGTGATCTTAGTAAAATTCCCAAAATCCTATGCACCATTGAAGAGTCAGGTGTTGAGGTTGACGTTATCTTTTTAAAAGCACAGCGTACAGATTTGCTCCGGCGCTACTCCGAAACTAGGCGAAAGCACCCTCTTAGTAACGATACAATTGGTCTGAAAGAGGCCATTGATTTGGAAGAAAATATTATTTCTCCAATTGCTCAGGTTGCCAATTTTACTATTGATACATCTGGTCTAACACTTCACCAGTTGCGTGATTTGGTTAAAAATACCATTGCGCCTAATAAGGCTCAACAGATGACCATTTTGTTCGAAAGTTTTGGCTTTAAACAGCGTATACCCAGTGGTTCAGACTTTGTATTTGATGTGCGCTGTCTACCTAATCCTTACTGGAAAATTGAACTTCGAACTCAAACTGGTAATGATCCTGGAGTAATCACTTTCCTTGAAAGTCAAGTTGATGTGGCCTCAATGCTTGCCGATATTATTGGTTATTTAACTCGCTGGATTCCAAAATTTCAGGCTAATAATCGCAGCTATCTAACAATATCTATTGGTTGCACAGGTGGACAGCATCGCTCAGTTTATATAGCTAATCGCTTGCATGAGCACTTCTCTAAACAATACAATTTCGTGCAAGTAATACATAAAGAATTGGTCACTAAGTAATCGATAAGGCATATCTATGATTAGCCGTAAATTAGCTATTATTAATGAACTTGGGCTACATGCCCGAGCTGCCACTAAGCTTGCATCCCTCGCAGGCCGTTATGAATCCAGTATAAAAACCGGAGTAAAGCCGCCATTGGTTGATGCCAAAAGTATTATGTCACTCTTGCTTCTTGCCGCCAGTCAGGGAACTGAACTTATTTTTGAGTTTGATGGGCCTGATGAAGATGAAGCTTGTATGATGATTACTCGACTTCTAGCAGACTATTTTGGTGAAGGAAAGTAAGTCGCAGACATCAAATATACGCCATGCATCAGGGCATCCTATTGTATTTTAGGTTAAACTATCGAATCATCGCTGCTTTAATGGGGCTCTTGAGGAAATAGATGTATGACTCAGGCAACGCAAAATAACAATCTACTGTCACAACTTGGTAGTGCCATCGACTCGGTGACGCTTAATCAGGTTAGGCATACCCTAAATAATCTTTCGCCTCCCGATGTTGCTCACCAATTAGAAACAGCACCGCCAAAATTTAGAAGAATTTTATGGGAACTGGTTGACCCAGAAATATCTGGGGAAGTTATCCATGAACTATCAGATGAAATAAAATTAGAGTTTCTCGATGAGATGGATAGCGTTGAGGTAGCATCGCTAACAGAGGGACTAGATGTCGATGATATAGTAGATATTCTCCAGCAGCTTCCAGATCGAGTTATTCCTGAAGTTTTACAAGCCATGTCTGCCCAGGATAGGCAGCGTGTAGAGTCAGTACTTACTTACGACGAAGATACCGCCGGTGGTCTGATGGATACCGAGGTCATCACTGTTCGTCCAGATATTACTGTGGATGTTGTTTTACGCTACCTTCGTCGCTTTGAAGAAATTCCAGAGATTACCGATAACCTTTTTGTAGTTAATCGCGATGATACCTTCGTGGGTAACTTACCTCTGAGCATGTTACTAACTTCATCGCCAACCACAAGAGTTAGAGAGGTTATGAACACCGAAGTAAGGGGAATTCATGTTCAGCTCACTGACTCTGAAGTAGCGCAATTATTTCAACGCCATGATTTAGTTTCAGCCCCTGTGGTGGACGATGATAATCGTCTTCTAGGTCGAATAACCATTGATGATGTGGTTGATGTTATTGTAGAAGATGCCGATCACTCATTGTTAGCCATGGCTGGCTTAAGTGATACCGAGGATACATTTTCGTCAATTGGCAAAACAGTGCCACGTCGTGCGGTTTGGCTAGGGGTTAACCTGCTAACTGCGATATTTGCCTCAACCGCAATTAGTCTATTTGAGGATGCCCTCGACAAGGTGGTAGCTCTGGCTGTTTTAATGCCTATTGTTGCCAGTATGGGCGGCGTGGCTGGCAGCCAAACACTAACTGTAGTTATTAGAGGCATGGCATTGGGGCAAATTGAGCGAAGCAATATAAATTGGTTACTCAGTAAAGAATTTGCTGTGGGCGCTCTCAACGGACTGCTCTATGCCCTTATTGTTGGCTGCGTGGTTTCCTTGTGGTTTCAGGATGCAACCATGGCACTAATTATTGGTCTTGCTATGGCCATAAACCTTATGGCTGCGGCTTTATCAGGCACTCTGCTTCCGGTATTACTTAAATTACTTAAAATTGATCCTGCACTTGCAGGAACAGTTATCCTAACCACAATTACTGATGTAGTAGGCTTTATTTCATTCCTAGGCCTCGCAACTTTGTTTCTTACCTAATGACTGATATTTCGACTGAACTTGAAGATCTCCCCAGTAGATCTCAACTTAAAAGAGAGAACCAAGAATTTCGCGATATGGGCGAGCAGCTGGTTTTATTGGCCAATTCTCAATTAGACAAAATCACTTTAGATGACAACATTAAAGCTGCTATTAAGGAAGCCCGAAGGTTAAAAAACCTGGATGCAAGGCGCCGGCAAATTCAATACATAGGCAAGCTGTTACGCAAAATTGATGTTACTGAAATTAACCATTCATTGGAAAAACTCAATCATCAGTCACAAACTTTTAGGCAGCATTTCGCTAAACTTGAGGAATGGCGCAATCGTTTTATTATTGAGGGAAACGATGCTATCGAGGACTTTATAGCACAGTATCCAGATGCCGATAGGCAACAGCTGCGAAACCTTCAAAGACAGGCTTGTCGTGAAAAAGCACTAAACAAAGCCTCAACTGCAAGCGAGAAATTATTCAAATATATTCGGCAAATAGCTGATTAATTTTAAAACTTTAATCGAGCGTGATTCTGAACTGGCATTCTTGTTCTAATATCATCAATCATAGTCAGATTAATATCGGCAGTTGCAACACCGACCTCGTCTTCAAGCTGCGCAATAACCGTGCCCCATGGGTCGATAATCGCACTCCCACCCCACAAACCTTTGGCGTTAATCGCTCTATCAACTAGATTAGCGCCCAACATAAAAAATTGATTTTCTACCGCCCGCGCCCTTAACAAAAGCTGCCAGTGATCTCTACCGGTGATAGCAGTAAATGCTGCTGGTACTGTGACTAGTTGCGCGCCCGCTGCTCTTAATTGATGGTATAGTGCAGCAAATCTTAAATCGTAGCAGACCGATAGGCCCAGCTTACATACATCTGTTTCAACTGTTTTTATAGCACGCCCATGGCTGTATGAGTCAGACTCACGATATGCTTGCTGGCTTGATTTCGAATGCACATCAGCATCAAATAAATGAATTTTATCGTAGTGGTCAAGGCAATGGCCACTGGGATCATAAACCAAGGATCTAGCAACCGGCTTGGAGTTTTCATCTCCCACGGGCAATGTTCCGCCAATAATCCACAGTTTTAGCCGCTTTGCTTGCTCGCTTAAAAATTGCCTTACGGGTCCAGTGCTCAATGCTTCCTGGCAACCTATAGATTGCAAATTCTGTTCGCCATAATAGGCAAAATTTTCTGGTAGAACGACTATACTTGCCCGCTGTCTTGATGCCTCTATTAGTAGCTGTTGAATTTGATTCAGGTTAGCATCTAATTTTTTTAATGGTCGAGATTGTACAACCGCGACTTTGAAAATATTTCTCATAAGAATACGATTCTGCTGTTAATTTTATTTTTCACGCTGCTTAGGGAGCTCCGCAGCAAAAATTTTATCAACCGCTAACTCGACATCATCCCAAGAACCAGAAATTTTATAACTAATACTCGAGAGGCGATCCACCTGCTTCTCAACTAATTTACTAGTGGCATAAACACCCAAAGCAGCAGGTAATCCACCGGTTAAGCCAGCCAACCAGGGTAAATTAGTTGCCACTGGCAGAGTTGCAACCAACTGCGCATCAACAGTTTCGAGATCTAAATCAAAATCACCCGCCATGGTCATTTTTCCAGAGGGCATTTTAATTTTTAATGGCTCATTTAAACTCAAGACCGACTGATCAAAAGTTAAAATGCCATCTAAGCGGTTGTATGCTAAATCTTGACCCACAACATCGGAAAAATCTAACTGTAATCGTTTCAGCCAGTTAGCAAAGTTAAACAACCCAACTAGCTTTAATGCTGTCCCCGCACCCCCAGGTGAACGATAAAAATTACCCTCGACTAAGTTAACCTTAAAGTCACCATTTAGGCTGTCTTTGCTGATAGCCCATGGCTCTGCACGCCAAGCCAGATCTGCATCTAATCTACCTGACTGGCTATCGATTACCTGAGGCAAGTTAAACACATTAAATAGATCGCCAATATTATTAATCCCTATGGGGCCTACCAGCTTACTGATATGGGTCTTACCATCATAACCCCAAAAAAATTCAGTGGGCGCCTCAGTGGCATAAATACCTGGCTGTAAGCCAAAAATATTGCCTGTAATAGTGTTAAATGAAGCTCCCGAGGGCTCTGGTCTTAGTTCAAATGATAATGAACCTAGTTCGCGACCGGCTATGGATAGCCAATCTACCGAAAAATCTGCAGCCATCAATAATCTTGGATCCAAATTGACAGAGTTTCTCCCCAGAGTCTCTGATAATTCAAGCCTATTTAAGGCAATCTTTGGTGGCTTAGCGGAATCTCGAAAAAGACTAACAAAGCCATCGGCTAGGTCACTGGTAAAAACTGCTTCAAAACCCTCTGCAACAGGTTTAATTCTGGCACTTACATCTGATAACTTGATACCAGATACTTCCCATTGAGCTAGTTCTAGATCGAAAACAGTCGCCACAGAATTTGTGTTATCTGGATTTTCAGCCATTAAATCACCAAGGGGTTGCCATAACTTAAAATCAATGGATGGTAAATTGGCTGAAATTAAAAGCATATCTTGATCAGGCATATCCAGTGCTTTATCAAAACTAATAACGCCCTTGGTTAATTTATTTTGATCAAATCGAATATCAGAAAGTAACTGCTCACCCAACCTTCCTTCAAGCTGAGATAGATAGGGATTAAAATGTAACTTTAAAGCCAATTGTTGTAATTGGTCAGCTTTTTTACCCAGAGGTGCTGGTAAATTGATTGCCACATCCTGCATATCACTGTTTATAGCTAGCGTGGTTTTTGAGGAGTTATTAGCGTCTTTGGATAGGGTTCCAGTAACCGCTATGGCATCAGATAAAACCTTTTGCCATGGAAATCTTGAAAACTTATTCAAGCTAGCTGGAGCCAATAGCGTAGAATATGACATCTGCTGCTGCTGATCACGGTATAACTTAGCAGCAAATGTCTCCCCCCAAAGCAGCGCATTTAAATTATCCGAGTAAATTCCCCGCTCAGATGAAAACTCAATCTCACCCGCTAGGTTTTCAAACACAATAGGTGATCCTGTAATTACCATTTCCCCATTATCAATCAACGACGTTATCCGGTAGTTTGTTTTAGGCGGGTTGCTTCTGTCAGCAATATAACTGGGCAATTCCATATGCAATTGAGTTGTTGTCTTACCTGAATAATTCCAATTAGCCATTGGGCCTAACTTTTCACTTAAGGGTGACTGGTCCAAGACCTCTATCATTGCCGATAAATCAGCCTCTAAATGACCATCAATAATCCATTTTCTTTCCTCAATTGGTGGTTTAACGCTATATTCTATTCTGGTTTTATTAACCGCCGCCCTGTCCAAATCTGCCGATTGAATCTGTGCGCTTAAGTTGCCGTTATCCATCAAAAATAAGCCATCAAGACGATCTAACTGCGGCCAATTTGGGTTGAATTTTATAACTGCATCATCAGTTTCAAATAATAGTTGCATGGTGCGAGATAGGCGATCATTTTTAGGTGGACCCGCTCTAAAAAGCAGTCCAAACTGATTTAAATTACCCTGTTTAATTGCATTGCGCACCCATTTTGATGACCTGTCTGGCATGGTGTAGGGCAAGTAGTTTTGCGTCTGGCTCAAATCAAGATTGCGGGCACCCATCAAAAAATTAAAGTCCGCTGCCTTATTCTCGCCGCCAAGAGGCTGCTCAATAGTAAATTTTAGCTGGCTATCTCCTGCTTCAAGTTTGGTATTAATGATATCGCTAAAAATGAGCCTTTGATTTGGTGACTGCCAGTCAAAATAAACCGTACCCTTGGCTTCATGGATACTTTGATAGTCTCGATATGATTTTGGAAAATATATTTCAAAACCATCATTATCGGCAATATGAAATAAACCATTAGTGTCTTTAACCTCTAAATAACCATCAATATGTTTTAGCCCTGGAATCCCCTTAAATGGCTTCATATAGCAACCATCTAAGTTTGTCTGCATATACAGGCCGGCATTAGCTCTTCCTATTCTTAATGAGGATAAATTACCGCCGAGTTGAACATTTTTAAGATTATTTAGAGCCTCCAGCGACAATAGTTTTGCTTCATAAATTAGATCAGCGATTAACGCTAGATTGAGGTGATTTATTGAAATATCAAATTCCTGCCAATTGGAGCCCAATTGCTGGGTGAACAAAAGATTAGTTGGGTCAATAGTTTTTGAGCCCAAATCGAATTGTAGATCTTGCAGTCGCACACCCCAATCTTGTCCAAATTGATACCAGCCAGTTAAGGTAGTTTTGATATCAGATATTGGGGGAGCATCATCAGCTAACCAATTAAGTGGCACTTTAGAGAGTGACAGAGTCCCCTTGTAATCTAACTGCTCCCCTGGGCGAATATCTATCCATATTTCCCCACCTGTTTTGATTAAATACTGGTCCAGCTTCGCAGACACATCAGGCATTAATGATCCGGTAAGCATTTTTAATGGTTTAGAAAAATTGAACTCATCAAATTTAAGATATGCTTCGGCATTAAATTTTTCTAAATCGGACAGCTGTCCATGGGCTTCAAGAATTAGATGAGCTGGGTTATCGTTACCTGTCACGCTGACGGATAACTGTGCGCGATGAAAATCATCGTCATTTTCGATCAACATTTGACTACCAATGAATTGAGCCTGTTGACCAGAATAAGAATTAAAATTTACTTTGAGGGACTTTAATTTAATATAGCGGCTGTGCAAAAATGGCTCAAGGATAACATTTAAATCGCCATCACCCTCAGCATCAAGGCCTTTCAATCGCCAGTGTCCTGAAGCATCTTCATCAAAATTTATTTCTAGTTTATCGATCGTCAGTTCACGCCATATAGGCGCAGCAAACAAAATACTATTAAAAAAATCTAAATCTGCACGCACACCCTGAAGCCTTAAAACCGTATCCTGCTGAGGATCGATAAGTTCAAGACCTTCAATATCAATAATTGGGATAAGTTGTGGCCAGTCTCCAGTTAATGAGCCTAGATTTACCTGAAGACCAGTGCTTGAGCTTATAAAAGATTCTATTGATGGCCTGACTTCATCTAACTGACCAATGGTTTGGCGCCCAAGGAAAATAAGTACGACCATGCCAATTATTAACAGCGCAGTCACAAGACCAAGCCACTGTGTTAATACTATGATTTTTCTTAGTATACTTTTGATCATCTGAGTTATTACGCCGGAATAATATTAAACTGATCGCTAAAAATTGAGCTATTTATACAAAGTTTAACATCACCGTTTACTCTTACCTTAAATTCATTTAATGGCTTGGCATATTTATTTTCAATTTTCTTAATCACAGACTCACAGGCAGATATTTCTACCGCAGCCCATTTGTCATTGAGCTGCAAATACGATAGATGCCTAAATATCTCGAAAATGATTGTTTCCTCTGATTTAACATAGCCCCTAGCACCGCAATGACTGCATGGCGAACATAGTGCCTGACTTAAACTCTGACGGATTCGCTTTCGCGCAATTTGAACCAAGCCTAGCTCTGTAAAATCTGAAATAACCGATTTAATACTGTCCTGAGAAAATGCCTGTTTAAGCTTTAGCAATACCTGACGGCGATGGTCTGCATTCTGCATATCAATAAAATCAATAATAATAATACCCGAAAGGTTACGCAGTATAATTTGCCTAGCAGACTCCACAGCAGCCTCAAGATTAACCTCAAGATAGGTTCTCTGATCAATAGACTTGCCAATAAAGGCGCCTGAATTAACATCAATAACTGCCAGTGCTTCGGTCTGTTCAATCACTAGGTTACCACCGCATTTTAAAGCCACTTCGGAGCAGAGTGCCGCATTAATTTGTTTCTCTAGCTCATATGTATCGAACAAATTCTTGTTTTCTTTAAAAAGTCTTATTTCAGGTTTATCCAAACTAGAATTTTGACCAAACCAATACTCTAATTTGTCAAAATAAACTGGGCAATCAACAATTATCTTATCTATTCCTAAGCTAAGCATTTCTGAAACTATGCGCTGATTTTTCTCAGCTGATTTATACAAAATAATGGGTGCCTTTTTGTCCCTCAGGCTATCAATGGACTGCCAAATATTGATCAAAGTCGCAATATCCTGCGCTAATTGATCCTGCGTTATACCCTCAGCGGCGGAACGTAAGATAAAGCTTCCGCAAAGGCTCTTTGGCAATGCTGTGGTAGAAAGCATTGAATCAATCAAATTATTTAGCCTTGTACGTTCATTTTTTGGTTTTATTTTCAAAGAAATACCAGGCTTAGATCGTCCCTGTCTATAAACAAGATAATCAGTTGCAATTGATAAGTCGGTAGTTAATAGCGCGCCTTTTTTATCCACTGGATCTTTGACCACCTGAACCAATAGCTCTTGCCCATCTCTTAAAACATCTGTGATCTTATCGCCGGCACTAGCCCGGTGAATATCATCAAGATGCATAAAAGCATTGCGCTTATCACCCATATCGACAAACGCAGCCTGCATCCCAGGCATTACTCGCAGCACTTTTGCTTTGTATATATTACCCACTAGACTGGGATTTTCTTGCCTATCAATATAAATTTGCTGGAGCACAGCATTATCAACCAGTGCCAAGCGGGTCTCAGATAAGGTGCCATTGATAAAAATCTCTTTTGTCATTAGGTAACTCTAGTGCGATCCCAAATGGCAACACCAAACTTTTTTAGCAACACAGATGTCTGTTCAATTGGCAGTCCAACAACACCACTGAAACTACCGACTATAGACTCCACAAACACAGCACCATAACCTTGGATCGCATAACCCCCAGCCTTATCACAGGGCTCCCCTGTCGCCCAGTAGTTCAAGCATTCTTGCTTTGTGAGTTTTCTAAATACCACCTCTGTTGTCGACATAACGACTGAATAATTGTGCTTATTGCCAACGGCAACAGCGGTGTAGACCCAATGAGATTTGCCAGATAATGCCTCTAACATTTTCATTGCCTCATTTTGGTTTCTGGGCTTACCGAATATCTTTGATCCACAGACAACGCAGGTATCAGCACCAAGTACCGGGGTTGTATCAGAATGAGCTGAAATTACATGCTGTGCCTTTTCTAAAGCCATTCTTTGCACATACTCGATGGCACACTCATCCGCATTCGGGGTCTCATCAATATCTGCCGGAACTATTTGATGCCGCACACCAATCTGACGCAAAATTTCTGTGCGTCTCGGAGAAGCAGAAGCCAGTATCAAATCATAATCTTGCAATGTTCTTACCTCGGCTAGATGGTTGCATACTTACTTTTGACGAGAGTAACAATGACCGACAAATTTATCCAAAGGAATCCAGCATATCGCAGAAATAATTGCCAATAGAACCACCCCTTTTATGGATAGCTGTTTATCGATGGAGCTATCAATGGCCGCGCCAATAAATTCAGCCAACAAAATCATTAAAAAAACCAAAGTAACCCTATGAATTAACTGGAGGTAGACAACAATGCGGTGGAAGAAAATTAATATTAGACCAGAAATGGAAAAAATTAAAATATGGAAACCTAGTGTTGTGAGAAAAATAAAATCCGCAAAAATACCGATAATCACAGGAAATTTAAGGCCATATTGATCAGGGAAATACAGCATCCAAGCAATCATTACTAGCAACAGAAAATTGGGTTTGTACAAAACCCAATCGCCGGACATTGGGATAAGTTGAAGTATCAATGCGCCAAAAAGCATCATTAGTGCATAGTGAAAGGTACGATTACTATTCATTAATATCTCTGGCGACATCACCATCTTTTAATGTAAATACCAAGAGTAAGTGGCGGCTTCGATCCAGTTTTGCCGAAGGGATCACATTAATTTGCAAAAACTTTTCTCCCGGCTTCTGACTTATTGATGAGACCGTCCCCACGGGATAGCCCATTGGAAAACGTCCGCCTAATCCAGAACTCACTAGCTTATCACCCTCTTCGATATCAACCGTGGGAGAGACAAATCTAAGCGTCATAAGATTAAAATCCGATGTCCCCTCAACAATTGAACGCAATCCGTTGCGCAAAACCTGCACCGGCAGAGCATGGTTTATATCGGTGATTAAAAGTACTTTGCTGTAATTTTCGTAGACCTGTACAACCTGCCCCATTAAACCCTCGGCATCTAAAACCGGCTGACCGATATAGACTCCATCACTGGTGCCACGATCTACGGTTACAGTATGATTTACAGGATTGGGTGAGACACCTATTACTTCAGTGACCAACACACTCTGCATCAATAACTCTGTAGCATTAAGTAATTGACGCAATCGAAGATTTTCGGCGGCTAATTCAGCACTGCGCTGCAACTGACCTAAAAGGATCAACCGCTCTTTTTCAAGACTGACATTTTTTTGTTCTAGTTTTGTTCTTGAGGTAGTGTTCATTCCCACCCAGTCTTTAACCTGATAGGGAAAATTTGCCACCAACTGAAGTGGAATAATCGCTCTGGAAATATTGGATTTGGTTGACTCAAATATGGAGGTGTAGCTATCCAAAGTCATAATCAGTACAGCTAGCAAAAGTGCGAAAAAAGTTTTTCGCACTGCGGAGGAAGAATTAACAAAAACGTTTTTAATGAGCGCGCTCCATAACCTAGATTAATAGCAAAGGATGCTTTTTGAAAGCACCCTAAGCATAGGCAGGCTAGTACATAAGCATGCCTGAACCTTTAGCACCCATCATCTCTAGGGCTTCACCGCCACCGCGCGCTACGCAAGTGAGGGGCTCCTCTGCCAAAATAACCGGTAGACCTGTTTCAATAGCCAGCAAACGGTCCAAATCTTTCAGTAGTGAACCACCGCCAGTCAGAACAATACCAGTTTCAGCAATATCAGAAGCTAATTCAGGTGGTGACTGCTCAAGCACGCGTTTAACTGCTTGAACAATACCTGATAAAGGCTCTTGCAGAGACTGAAGGATTTCATCACTACTTAGAACAAAGCTTTTAGGGACACCTTCCGCCAAATTTCGACCTCTAACTTCGATTTCTCGTACTTCTTTTGAAAGGTAGGCGGTGCCAATTTCCATTTTAATTCGCTCAGCAGTGCCGTCACCAATTACACTGCCATACTTGCGCCGAACGTAGTTACAAATTGATTCATCAAACCGATCACCACCAATGCGAACAGAGTCAGAGAAAACCACACCGTTTAGTGAAAGAATAGCAATTTCAGTGGTACCACCACCAATATCAACTACCATTGAGCCCACTGCTTCTTCAACTGGAAGACCAGCACCGATGGCTGCTGCCATTGGTTCCTCAATCAAATAAACTTCTCGCGCACCAGCACTAAATGCCGATTCTTTAATGGCACGCTTTTCAACTTCTGTCGCCGTGCAGGGCACACAGATTAGCACTCGCGGACTAGGGGGCACGAAACTTTCTGAATGCACTTTTCGAATAAAGTGCTGCAGCATTTTTTCCGTGACCTGAAAATCTGCAATAACACCATCTTTTAGCGGCCTAATGGCGGTAATATTTCCTGGGGTTCTTCCGAGCATACGCTTCGCATCAACACCCACAGCTTCAACCTTCTTTTCACCATATTGTTGACGAATAGCAACAACCGAAGGTTCATTTAATACAATCCCGTGCTCACGCATGTAAATCAGCGTGTTAGCCGTTCCTAGATCGATTGATAAATCGCTGGAAAAAAGCCCTAAAAATTTCTTCAGTAACAACATTTTTTAAATTCCATTAATGTGCTGTTTACGGTATGTAAAAGTCACAAATTATAGGCAGAAAACTATCAGGTCATTGCGCCAATGGCAAGTGCAATAATCATTGTTTTAATCTGCAAAAATAATCTCTATGCGGTAATTGTAACAAGCTGACAAAAAAAAGTGGCTTTTATGTTCAACAACCTGTGATTTTTCTTCTAGCAAACTAACCTTAATCCACTGAATGTTGTAAACTTCGCAGTGAAAAAATTTTATTTATAAGATCTCGACATGAGTATAGAAAAACAAACAATAGAAAATCTTGCCACTCTTGCCCGTCTAGCAATAGATGATGCTAGAGTGGAAGAGATATCGCAGCGACTCGGCAGTGTATTAGAACTGGTCGATCAACTTCAGGCAGCCGATACCAGTGGTTTGTCTGGTTTAGATCACCCGCTCAATGAAACACAGCGCCTAAGAGAAGATACAGTCAATAAACCCAATATGAGAGAAGCCTTCCAAGCGATAGCACCCGACACCGAAGATGATCTCTATTTGGTACCAAAAGTCATTGATTAAACTATTTAGCAAGATTTAGCCGAGTACAAAATGCATAACTTAACAATAATTGAGCTTATAGACGGCCTAAAAAAGAGAGATTTCTCTAGCACCGAAATTACGCAACATTTTTTGGCGCGAATTAAAAACTTAGATCCTGAATACAACAGCCTAATTACTCTAACCGAAGACCAGGCACTTGAGACTGCCAAGACAGCAGATCAATTACTTGCCGCCGGCAATGCTCCGCTACTTTGTGGGGTGCCAGTGGTACATAAAGATATATTTTGCACCGAGGGGGTTCGCACTAGCTGCGGCTCTAAGATGCTAGATAATTTTGTACCTCCCTATGATGCAACTGTTATTGAAAACTTCAAAAACAGCGGCTCAGTGATGCTAGGTAAAACCAATATGGATGAGTTCGCTATGGGCTCATCCAATGAAACCAGTTTTTATGGTGCGGTTAAAAACCCATGGGCTACTGATTCAGTCCCCGGGGGGTCATCGGGTGGCTCAGCCGCAGCAGTTGCCGCGCGATTAGCCCCAGGGGCGACGGCCACAGATACCGGTGGCTCAATTCGCCAACCGGCAGCATTGTGCGGTATAACCGGACTTAAACCTACTTATGGGCGCGTTTCACGCTGGGGTATGATTGCTTTTGCCTCCAGCTTGGATCAGGGCGGGCCGATGGCAAGAACGGCCGAAGATTGCGCTCTGCTATTAAACTGCATGGCCAGTTATGACGACAAAGATTCAACCTGTATTGACCGGCCCGTACCTAATTACACCGCCAGTCTTGGGGATTCCATTAAGGGTTTGAGAATTGGTATTCCAAAAGAATATTTCTCTGAGGGTCTTAATTCTGGCACTGAAAAGGCAGTTCGAGAGGCCTTGGCAGAATATGAAAAATTAGGCGCTGAATTGGTTGAAATTAGTCTGCCTAATACTGGTCTTTCCGTGCCGGCCTACTATGTTATTGCTCCAGCAGAGGCATCAGCTAATCTATCGCGCTTTGATGGCGTGCGCTACGGTCACCGCTGCGAGGATCCCAATGATCTTGAAGACCTTTATCGCCGAACCCGTGCCGAAGGTTTTGGCGACGAGGTTCAGCGACGTATTCTTATTGGTACCTATTGTTTGTCAGCGGGTTACTATGATGCATATTATGGAAAAGCACAGCAGGTAAGACAGCTTATCCGCCAGGATTTTGTTCAGGCATTTGACAATGTTGATCTTATAATGGGTCCTACCTGCCCATCGCCAGCCTTTAAGTTTGGCGCTAAGGGCAATGATCCAGTGGCTATGTATCTAGAAGATATCTATACCATATCTACTAACCTTGCCGGCTTACCTGGCATGTCACTCCCCTGCGGTATGGTTGACAACAAACCGGTTGGTTTACAAATTATTGGTAACTATTTTGATGAAGCTCGCATGTTAAACGCTGCACATCAATTTCAGCAGGTGACTGATTGGCATCAATTAGCCCCAGCGGGGATTGAATCATGAACTGGGAAACTGTTATCGGGCTAGAGGTCCATGTTCAACTAGCCACCAAGACCAAAATATTTTCCGCTGCTAGCACTGCCTTTGGCGCTGCACCGAACACTCAGGCCTGTGAAATTGATTTAGCCATGCCCGGCACTTTGCCTGTAGTAAACAAACAAGCAATTGATTATGCCGTGATGTTTGGTTTAGCCATTGATGCTGAAATTGGCAAAACCTCGGTATTCGAACGCAAAAATTACTTTTACCCTGATCTACCTAAAGGTTATCAGACCACCCAGCTAGAAAAACCGATTGTTGGCGCAGGCGTGGTGGAAATCCAACTGGACAATGGCGATACAAAATCTATTCGCATTCATCATGCTCACCTTGAAGAGGATGCCGGCAAATCATTACATGAAGGTAACTTTAGATCTGGGGTCTCTGGAATAGATCTCAATCGTGCCGGTACCCCATTAATTGAGATTGTATCTGAACCCGATATGAGCAATGCCCAAGAAGCCGTAGCCTTTGCTAAAAAGCTTCATAGTATTGTGACCTCACTGGGCATTTGCGATGGCGAGATGTCACAGGGCAGTATGCGCTTTGATGTGAATATATCGGTTCGCCCTCAGGGTGAAACTAAGCTTGGTACGCGAACCGAAACCAAAAATTTAAACTCATTTAAATTTATGGAAGATGCTATTCATCTTGAAGTAGAGCGACAGATCGACCTACTTGAAGATGGCGGGGAAGTGATTCAGGAAACCCGCTTATACAATGGCGAGACTAGAGTAGCTCGCTCGATGCGAAGCAAAGAAGAGGCCAATGACTATCGCTATTTCCCCTGCCCTGATTTATTGCCAGTGGTTATAAGCGATGAACATGTTGAGCAGTTGCGAGCAACACTCCCAGAATTACCCGATGCACGCCAACAGCGATTTATAGCTGAGTATGAGCTTTCTCCATACGATGCTACTGTACTAAGTGTTGATGCCGCTATGGCCGGTTATTTTGAGCAGACCGCAAAACAATCAGGCAGTGCCAAGCTATCCGCAAATTGGGTTGCAGGCGAGCTAAGTGCACGGCTTAATTCTGAGGCTATAAGCCTCGAGCAAAGTCCTGTCAGCGCAGATCAGCTTGCCGGTCTAATTACCCGCATTGCAGACAATAGCATCAGCGGGAAAATGGCTAAACAGGTATTCGAAGGCATTTGGAATGGCGAGGGCGATGCTGATCAAATCATTGAAAAACGTGGCTTAAAACAGGTTTCGGATAGCGGTGCATTGGAAGCCATGGTGGATGAAGTATTAGCCAATAACCAAGCGATGGTTGATGATTATATTAATACCGATGCGGATAAGCGCAAGAAAAAACTTGGCGGGTTTATGGGGCAGATTATGAAGGCCTCAAAAGGTCAAGCCAATCCCCAGCAGGTCAGTCAAATACTGGCACAAAAATTATCTCAGTTACTTTAGAATGCTATTAATAAGGTAAGGAAAAGCATGTCATTAAAAAAAGACAAACAAAAAGTTCTCGGCGAAGTATTTGATGATGAACGAGTAAAAAGTTTTCTCGATTATTTGCCCCCTGAGGGAGTAAGCCGCGATTTCCATCTTTTAGAAAAAGCCTACCGCGGAATGAATATTGATAATTTTGTAAGCTTTGTCGGCTTTTTTAAGCAAGCTGGATACGATCTCAATGCCACCAATCCTGACGGTATAACTATGGTTCAAATCATGAATCAACACCAACAGGGTATAGACTATGCTCAAGCCCTAATTAAAGCTGGCGCCAGTGCATGATATTTAACCCGAGAACATTAAAGACAGTTCTCGGGTATTGCCTTACCCTAGTAGAAAAAATGACTGGGTTTAGCCTTAAAAAGAACAAGCTTAGTTGTATTTTTAATTACCTACAGATTAATCCCAATATAACAACCTCTGGTCAACCCAGAAGTAATCAGTTCGACGCCATAAGAGCGGCCGGCTTCGGTAAAGTTATTAATTTAGCTCCGCCGGCTGGGGAAAACTCTGTTGCAGATGAAGCCAACATTTTGTCTAAAATGGATATTGACTACATCAATATTCCGGTTGACTTCAGCGCGCCCTCAGAACAAGACTTTGAGCAATTTGTTCACCATATGCAAAGCCATCAAAAACAAAAGATCTGGGTTCACTGCGCGGCCAATATGCGAGTTTCCTCCTTTATTTTTCGCTATAGAACCGCTATCTTGGGCGAAGATAAACAGACTGCCAAAGATGATTTATATAAAATTTGGCGTCAGTTTATCGATAAACCAGTACCCAACTAAGTAACGTACATTGCAAAATTAAGGGAATAAATATGAAGTTTTTAGAAAACTACCAAGAACAAGCCTATG
>JBMZEV010000004.1:0-41091 GCA_049615065.1 Porticoccaceae bacterium
TTGAGTAACTGAGCAGAACCCTTATCATAACCAGCTATATTCACTCAGAAGATTTTTTATGAGCCAGAAAAGAGTTTTAACCGGCATTACCACCTCTGGAACCCCGCATTTAGGCAATTATGTAGGCGCTATTCGTCCTGCAATTGAGGCGAGTCGCGATCAATCTGTGGATTCGTTTTTCTTTTTAGCCGATTACCATGCGTTGATTAAGTGTCAGGATGCCGATGCAGTGCATCAGTCTTCTTTAGAAATTGCTGCGGCTTGGTTGGCGCTTGGCTTGGATCCTGATCAAGTGGTGTTCTATCGTCAGTCGGATATTCCTGAAATTGCCGAGTTGAATTGGTTTTTGACCTGTATGACGGCCAAGGGACTAATGAACCGCGCTCATGCCTACAAGGCGGCGGTGCAGGCCAATCAGGAAGCGGGTGAGGATGATGATCTAGCCATCACTATGGGTTTATTTAGCTACCCAACATTAATGGCGGCGGATATCTTGATGTTTAATGCCAGTGATATTCCTGTGGGTCGCGATCAGATTCAGCATGTGGAGATGGCGCGAGATATTGCCCAGCGATTTAACCATCATTATGGCGAGCATTTTGTGTTGCCTTCGGCGGTAGTGGATGACAATGTGGCGGTTTTGCAGGGGCTTGATGGGCGCAAGATGAGTAAGAGTTATAACAATACTATTCCATTGTTTTTAACTGAGAAAAAACTTAAAAAACATATCAATAAAATTAAGACTAATTTGTTAGAGCCGGGTGAGCCTAAGGATGCAGATGATTCTGCAGTGTTCCAACTGTGGCAGGCCTTCGCTACGCAGCAACAAACTGCAGAGATGCGTCAGCAGTTTGCCGATGGCATTGCTTGGGGTGAGGCGAAGAAGCAGCTATTTGAACTAATTAATGACCAGCTTCAAGCGCCGCGCGAGCGTTATAATCAGCTGATTGAAAACCCCGCCGAGGTAGAAAAAGTTCTTCAGCAGGGCGCTAAAAAGGCGCGTGAGCATAGCTCTGCCTTGTTGGCTGATGTGCGCAAAGCGGTAGGAATTCGTCCGCTGGGATAAAACTTTAGCTAAACCCGCTTAAAAATACTTTCTGCTAGTGAGATATTATCCATTTCACTGTATAATGCGAACCATAAGTAACCAGTTTTGTAATAATTCCACGCCAATATATAACGGAGACTTCAATGAGTCAGCTCAGAGTTTTTGCACTTGTAATCACTACACTTTTTACTATGGTTGCCTGTAGCGGCCAAGATGGCTCGGTTGAGCTTACAGATAATCAGAAAAACCTTGTTGCCGAGCGCATTGCACCCCACGGTGCTGTGGTAATGGCGGGGCAGGCAGTGGTTTCGTCTGTTGCCACTGCTGTAGCTCGAAGTGCGGAGTCAATTTATACCACCAACTGTCAGGGTTGCCACAGTGTTGGTGTTGCTGGCGCGCCGAAAACCGGTGATGTAGCGGCTTGGGCTGATCGTCTGACCAAGGGTATTGAGACAGTTTATGCCAACGCTATCAATGGTATTGGTGCTATGCCGGCGAAAGGTTTGTGCATGGATTGCAGTGATGATGAAATTATCGCTACGATTGACTATATGCTTGAAAATAGCCAGTAGTTTGTTTTAGTTGAACTACAAAAAACCCGCTTTAATAGCGGGTTTTTTATTGTCTGTATTTTATTTGAACTAGTGAACGGAAGGCTTGGACTCATCGAATATCTCATTGATATCGGTCTGGTCAAACTGATAGTTCTGGCCGCAGAATTCACAATTTACTTCAATTGAACCCTGTTCTTGAAATATTTGATTAACTTCATCTGATCCTAAGGAAATTAACATTTTTGCCGTTCTTTGCTTGGAACAACTACAGAAAAACTGCAGGGCTTCTGGGTCAAAAAGGCGCACCTGTTGTTCATGGAACAAGCGATAAAGCTGTTCTTCATGTTCCAGTTCTAGCTGCTCTTCAGCCTTAAGACTTTCAAGCAATAAGCTAAGGTGTTGCCAATTTTCTTGAGCCTGTTTGTCTTCGCTACTATGTGGCATTTCTTGAATTAAAACACCAGCGGCGGTGGTTTGGTTGGCGGCAAGTTTGATCTTAGTGCTTAACTGCTCTGATTGCACAAAGTAATACTCTAAGCATTCACTAAGACTATCTTTATCTAAGGAGACTAAGCCCTGATAGCGCTCGCGACCCTCTGGCTCGATGGTAATTGCCAACGTAGCTGAACCCAATAGGCTTTTAAAAGTTTCTTCGTTACCAATATTGTGATATTCCCCTCTAACAATTCCGCGCAACTGGGAACTATTACTGCACTCTGCCATTAAAGAGGTAATAGCGCCGCGACCTATGGCTTGAATACTCACTATACCTTTGAATTTTAGTGTGGCACTTAATAGACTGGCGGCGGCTAGAAATTCGCCGAGAATTTCAGTGACAACGGGCGGATAGTTCTGGCGCTGTTGAATTGCTTGAAAGCTTTCGCTTAGGGTAGTCACTTCACCACGAATATGAGTATCGTCAAATAGGAAGCGCTGTCGGGTATCTAGTGATTTCATGCCGCGCATTCTACAAAATAATGCCATCGAATGCATATTAGTTTGTCGCAAAAGATTATTTGTTTTTATTCGCCTCGAATAAAGCGATGAATTTGGCGACGTTGTTTTTTATTGGGTTTTTCATGCTGGGGTAGGCTGCTATTAAGCGCCTTGCGCTCGGCGGTTATCTTTTCTCTAGCGGCAATACTGGCTTCAGTTTCTTGATACAGAGCTTGAGCCTGCGGGGCTCCGCGGCGTTGGTCCGATAGGGCAACCACCTCGACGATTTTTTCATCAAAGCCTTGGCGTATAGTTAAGGTTACGCCAGTTTCTAGCGTTCGGCTGGGCTTGGGTTTTTGACCATCAACCTGTACCTTGCCATTTTCTATAGCATTTTTTGCTAGGGCACGTGTTTTAAAGAATCGCGCCGCCCACAGCCACTTATCGATTCGCACCTTATCCATTATTGTTTCCAGTAAATAGTTGCATAAAATTGTCAACCATGGGGTATTTGCTATCGACTTGGCGCAGTTGACTGCTAATAGGCTCTTTGATACTTAAAAGGTTTTTGATGCCAAATTGTTGAGCTGAATCAAGTACAGACTCAGAATCATCAATAAACAACGCAGTGTCTGGGTTAAAGTCAATATGCGCTCGTAATTGATGCCAAAATTCTTGCTGCTCTTTTGCCGCGCGATAATCATGGGATGAAATAACCTGATCAAGACATGGCGCTATGGCACAGTTGGCGAATTTGAGATCAATGCTTGGGCGATCAGAATTGGTAATTAGAATACGTTTTTTATTCATACTACCCAATCCTTCAAGAAAGGCCATTACGCTATCTCGTTCCGCAATTAGATGTTTTACTTCCTGTTGCGCCTGAATAATATCCAGTTGAAACTGATCGGACCAATAGTCGGTGCAATACCATTCCAACTGGCCTTGCTTTTCTTCGAGTCTAGAGGCGATATAAGGCGTAATTTTACTAAGGCTTGCACTGTGAATCTGACAATATTTTTTGGGCAGATGGACAGTCCAAAAATAGTAGTCAAAATGCAGGTCGAGCAATGTGCCATCCATATCGAGTAGCACTGTATCAATGCTATCCCAATCTATATGAATGGAAGGTTTGCTCAAAATAGGTCCTCTGGCAATGGCGCCTCTCCAGTGGAGGGCTGTGTTCCTTTGGTAATCGATTGAGGGACAGTTTCTGTAGTAAAAAACTCATAAATCCCGGGTTGATTGGGGGCTACGCGACTGCCAGTTTTAGGGTTAATCTTAACGCTCACAATACCGGTGGGCTGTGGCAAATTTGTCTGCGGCTTATCTTTGAGTGCTTCAGCCATAAAATCAATCCAGATGGGTAGGGCTGCCGAGCCGCCATATTCATTGCGACCCAACTGAGCATAATCATCAAAGCCTACCCATGCAGTAGCTACCAAGTGCGATGAATAGCCAGAGAACCATGCATCTCGCGGGCCATTGGTGGTTCCAGTTTTACCGCCAAGATCATTGCGCTTAAGCTTTTTGGCCTTTCTGCCAGTACCTCTCTGAATAACATCTTTTAGCATGGAATCAATTAAAAATGCTGTGGGAGCATTGATAGCGCGTTGCGCTGAGATGGTTTCCGCTTGAGGATGATTGCGCAGCGTCTGACTAATAAGCTGGAAATGATCTTTTTCAGAATCAGGGATCGATTCTTCAGCCAGGGTATCCAACAACTGTTCCAGTTCTGAATCTATTTGCTCGGCAGAAAAAGCATCTGTTTGTTCGCTAGCAACTGTCTCAATGCAGGGGTTGCATGCAGTTTCAGGCTTGGCTTCAAAAATAATATTGCCATCGCGATCAATAACTTTGTCCAAAATATAGGGCTGTACTAGATAGCCGCCATTGGCAAATATGGTGTAGCCGCGCGCGATATCTATTGGGGTTAAGGCATGGCTGCCCAGTGATAGTGATAAATCTGCGGGCATATCGCCTGTTTCAAAACCAAGCTTTTGCAGGCCCTGTAGTGTGCGGTCGATTCCCATGCGTCGAAGCAATCTAATAGATACCAGGTTGCGCGAGCGGTAAAGCGCTTCACGAATTCTGGTTGGGCCATAGAATTTGCCACCATCATTTTCTGGTCGCCATACATCTTCAAGTTTACTGTCATTGAATACTACTGGCGCGTCATTCACTGTAGATGCAGGGGTAAAGCCATTTTGCAGTGCTACTGTGTATATAAATGGTTTAAAGCTAGATCCGGGTTGCCTTGCCGCTTGAGTCACACGGTTAAAGCGACTTTGGCGATAATCAAAGCCACCGACCAGTGCTTTGATACCACCTTCCGTTGGCGATAGAGCAACCATAGCTGCCTGTGCGGTAGGCAATTGAGCAAGCTCGACAAAACCCTGTTGTTTTTTTATACGAATTAAGTCGCCTACTTGGAAAATATCATGGGCTGATTCAATAGGTGCTGAGCGCCGACTAGCAGTTATAAATAGCCTCAGATCTTCGAGGCCATTGGCCCAATTAAGCGGCCATGTCTGCCCCTCGGCATCCAGAATTTGCAGGTGATCATCGGCAACAAAACTAACAATTGCTGGTTCAAGATCACCATAGCTAGAGGTATCATCGAGAGTCTGCTGCCAGTCCTCTTGTGCCAATGCCGACTGTTCTACTCCGCGGTAGCCATGACGTGTATCGTAGGCGATTAATCCAGCTTGTACCGATTTCGTAGCCTTTGCTTGCAATCTAGAGTTGATAGTAGTTATCGCCGTATAGCCCTCTGTGTAGGCTTTAAGGCCATACTTTGCAATCACTTCCTGTCGCACCATCTCGGCAGCATAGGCAGCGTCAATTTTGGCTATTGATCCGTGGTAGCTAGCGCTGTCTGGCTCGTTGATAGCTGCACGGTATTCGGCTTTGCTGATGTTTTTTAGGCTGAGCATGCGTCCAAGAATCCAGTCTCTTCTTTGCAGTGCTCGCTCAGGGTTGGCGATGGGGTTATATTTCGAGGGTGCTTTAGGCAGACCGGCAATCATTGCCATTTCCGCCAGTGTTAATTGGTCGAGACTTTTACCATAATAAACCTGTGCTGCAGCACCTACACCATAGGCTCTATTGCCCATATAAATTTTATTCGTATAGAGGGATAAGATTTCTTCTTTAGTCAGCTCTTCTTCGATTTTAAAGGCTAGTAAAATTTCATTGAACTTGCGGGTAAATTCCTGGCGTTTACTAAGAAAGAAGTTGCGCGCTACCTGCATGGTAATGGTGCTTCCGCCACTGCGGATTGAGCCGGTAGAAATCAGCTCAAATGCCGCTCTAGCCAGACCCGACACAACAATGCCGCCGTGTTGAAAAAAACTATCATCTTCAGCCGCTAAGAAGGCGTCAACCATGGCTGGAGGTATTTGATTAAAGTTGACAGGTGATCGTTTTTTTTCACCAAATTCAGCAATAATTTGTAAATCGTCAGAGTAAACTTTAAGTGGAATCTGTAACTCAACCCGCTTGAGTTCCTCTACCGAGGGTAACTTGGGGCTGAGATACAAAAAAAGGCATGAGGCCAGTACAAGAAAGCCTCCCACACCAAGAACTGTGAGGGTAAGTATGCCTTTTATTAATTTTTTATGTCTTTTAAGCAAGGTCTGCAGACGCCAAGGTTTCTTCCAGTGTATTATAGAGCCTTAAGACACTGTTTTGTATTATTTGTTTTTGCATGTGCAATTACTCGATTTACTTAAAGACTTATTCTTGAAACGTGGGTTCGATAACTGTTTTGAGGTTTACTCTTTGGGTAATGGCTATAATTAATAATTTCTACAACCAGTGCTGTGATTAAACAATCGGTTTTAAATTTAATATGAGTGAACAACATATTTTTTTGGTAGGCCCCATGGGTGTGGGGAAAACCACTGTAGGTAAACAATTGTCTGGTCTGTTGCATCGTCCTTTTGTCGATGTGGATGCTGAAATAGAGACCAGATGTGGCGCTGATATTCCTTGGATATTTGATATGGAAGGCGAACAGGGGTTTCGTCAAAGAGAGTCAAAAGTTTTAGAAGATATTATTGCTAGCAATCCCAGTTCTGTAATTGCAACTGGCGGCGGTGTTGTATTGTCGGCTAAAAATCGCGAGTTGCTTCATGCTAATGGTCAGGTGATATATCTTTGTGCATCCAAGGAACAGCTTTATGAAAGAATGCGTCGAGACAAATCTCGACCTCTTTTACAGGTTGAAGACCGCGAAAAGGTTATTGATCAACTTCTTGAAGTGCGCGATCCCCTTTACCGAGAAGTGGCTGATGTTGTATTTTCTTCAGAGGGTGGATCTGCGGCAAGAGTAGCTAAGGTTCTATTGGACGAGTTGTCCAAGCATTGATAATTTATTCGACCCAAGCATAATATAAACCCAAAACCGCTAAGAGTATTTCTAAAAATGATCGAGCAAAACAATACCCCTTCAATGGCACAAATTAATGTGGAACTTGAAGACCGTAGCTACCCAATATTTATTGGTTCGGGGCAAATGGCCGCTGTCGGTATATCGCGTTTTGTTCAGGGTAATAAGGCACTTATTGTTACCAATACAACAGTCGCCGATCTTTACCTGTCTAAGCTTGAGGCGCAACTAAGTGATAAACAGGTTGACTCTATCGTTTTAGAAGATGGCGAGCAGTATAAAAATCTTGACACCTTAAATAGCATTTTGACCAAGTTACTAGAAAGCAAGCATGACCGAAAAACCACGCTAATTGCCTTGGGTGGTGGAGTGGTTGGTGATATTACTGGCTTTGCTGCTGCCTGTTATCAGCGCGGGGTGCCATTTATTCAGGTGCCAACAACACTTTTATCTCAGGTTGATTCTTCTGTGGGTGGCAAAACTGCAGTAAATCATCCCTTGGGCAAAAATATGATTGGTGCTTTTTATCAGCCCCAAGCTGTGGTGATTGATACTAACAGTCTTGCTACTTTGCCAGAGCGTGAGTTCAGTGCAGGTATGGCCGAAGTTATTAAGTATGGGCTTATTGCCGATGCAGACTTTTTTGATTGGTTAGAAGATAACAGTCCTGCACTTAAACAAGCAGATCAGGCGGCGCTAACCTTTGCTATTGAAAGATCATGCCTGAATAAGGCTAAGGTAGTCAGTGCTGACGAAACAGAGCAGGGTATTCGAGCGATTCTTAATTTAGGGCATACTTTTGGTCATGCCATAGAGACGTTTCAGAATTATTCTGGCTGGTTGCATGGTGAGGCTGTTGCTGCGGGAATGGTAATGGCTTCCAAGCTATCAATGATCATGGGTCGCTTGTCACAATCTGAATTTGATCGTATCAAAAATTTAATTAAAAGTTGGTCGTTACCCGTGGCTCCACCACAGGATATGACGGCTGAAGATTTTAATCTTTTAATGTATCGGGATAAAAAAGTCTTAGACGGGGAATTGAGATTAGTTTTATTACGTGCCCTTGGTGATGCAGAAGTAACCAGTGAGTATTCAGTTGAAAGCTTGCAAACAGTGCTTTCCAGCAGTTTTTCAGAGTAATAAAAAAAGTTTTTTTATGCCCAGATAAACTACCCGTTTTCTTGTTTGCGTATAAGTGTTTGTCGAAACAGTGTCTCAAGTGTAAAATGTGCGCCTTTTCGCCCAGATGAGCTAAAACTGGGCTCAAAATCCACCTGTTAATTTTCAGAGTTTAAATATGACTCAAAGCTTATGTCGGCTTGACGATTTTAAAGATAACTGCGGTTTCGGACTCATCGCCCATACCAAGGGTGAGGCCAACCATCAGTTGCTACAAAACGCTATTAAAGCACTAACCTGTATGACTCACCGCGGTGGTGTAGCAGCAGATGGTAAAACAGGTGACGGCTGTGGTTTATTGCTACAAAAACCTGACTCTTTCCTCCGTGCTGTAGTCAAAGAATCTCTCAATATAGAGTTGCCAGACCTGTATGCGGTCGGTGCAATTATGCTTAATAGCGACAGTGATCTACGCGATCAGTCGAAAGCGGTCATTGAGGAGGAGTTATCAGCTCAAGGTCTTGAGGTTATTGGCTGGCGTGAAGTGCCAACTGATGATAGCTGTCTTGGGCCTATTGCGATTGAATCCCTGCCTGCTTTTGAGCAGGTTTTTGTCTCACCGGGCAAGATAACCGAGCAAAACATTTTCGCCGCTAGACTTTATATGGGTCGTCGTAAGGCTGAAAACCGTCTCGAAAGTGATGACACATTCCATATTGCTAGCCTTGGTATCAATGTTCTTAGTTATAAAGGCCTGATGATGCCGGTTGATTTGCCACAGTTTTATACTGATTTGGCAGATCCGCGTTTAGAAACAGCTATCTGCGTATTCCACCAGCGTTTCTCTACCAATACTATGCCTAAATGGCCCCTAGCTCAGCCATTTAGAATGCTTGCTCACAATGGTGAGATCAATACTATCGTCGGTAACAGAAACTGGTCTGTGGCCCGAACGCCCAAATATAAAACCGATTTATTGCCAGACTTAACCGAAGCGGCACCGCTAGTGAATCGCACTGGTTCTGACTCATCGAGTCTTGATAATATGCTTGAGATGTTGGTTACAGGTGGTATGGATCTGCACTTAGCTGTGCGTGCGCTTGTTCCACCAGCTTGGCAAAATGTTGAAGATATAGACCCAGATCTACGCGCGTTGTACGACTATCTTTCAATGCACCAAGAGCCATGGGATGGTCCAGCCGGCTTGGTAATTACCGACGGTAGATTTGCCGTTTGTACTCTAGATAGAAATGGGCTTCGCCCCTCGCGCTGGGTTATGACTGACGATGATGTTATTACTGTAGCCTCTGAGGTTGGTGTCTATGATTATACCCCTGAATCAGTGGTTGCCAAAGGTCGATTAGGGCCGGGTGATATCCTTTCAATTGATACCGAAAAGGGCGAGATTAAGTTCCGTGATGAGGTTGAATCTGAGCTAGCTGCTCGCAACCCATACAAGCAGTGGTTGAGAGATGGACATTTCTCCATAGCTTCAACCTTTGATATGGATAGCATTGAGCTTGAGGGTACATTGTCCCGCGAGCAGATCCGCACCTATATGAAGATGTTTCAAGTCTCTTTTGAAGAGAGAGATCAGGTTTTGCGCCCGCTAGCCGAAGGCGGTCAAGAAGCCACAGCATCTATGGGTGACGATACTCCAATGGCCGTGCTTTCATCAAAGCATCGCAATGTATTTGATTATTTCAGACAGCAGTTTGCCCAGGTGACTAATCCGCCGATTGACCCTCTAAGAGAATCCATCGTTATGTCTCTGGGTGTTGAATTGGGTCGCGAAGGCAGTATTTTTGAAGAAAAAGCTGACCTAGCCTGCCGTATTGGCCTATCGAGCCCAGTGCTCTCGCCGAAAAAGTACTATGCGCTAAAGGCTAACGAATTCGAAGAATTCCCAGTACAGAAATTCGATCTTAACTTTGATCCAGCACAAGAGGATCTGGCCTCAGCTATCAACAGAATCTGTTCAGAAGTAGAGGCAGCAGTAAAATCTGGTGTTTCAGTTTGTATTCTGTCTGATCATGATATAGCTCAGCCCAAACTACCTATTCATATTTTGTTGGCAGTGGGTGCGGTTCATAATCACCTAACGGTAAAAGGTCTTCGCTGTGATGCTAATATTGTTGCCAGCACCGGTTATGCACGGGATTCACACCAAATTGCTACACTGATTGGCTGTGGTGCTTCGCTAGTGTATCCATACCTAAGCTATCACGTGTTATGTGATCTTATCAGCAGTGGCGAGACCCTAGTTGATGTAGACACTGCGTTTAGACATTATCGTAAGGGTATCAATAAAGGCCTATTAAAAATCCTATCTAAGATGGGTATTTCTACTATTGCCTCTTATCGTGGTGCATTGTTATTCGAAGCAGTGGGACTTAGTGAAGAAATTATTGATCTTTGCTTCCCAGGGTTAACTAGCCGAATTCAAGGTGCTAGTTTTGTCGATTTTCAGCAGGACCAGTTCGAATTGAGTCAGACCGCTTGGAAGATGCGTAAACCCATTAATCAGGGTGGTCTGCTTAAGTATGTTCACGGCGAGGAATACCACGCCTACAACCCAGATGTGGTTCAGACTATGCACAAAGCTGTGCAGAACGATGACTACAGCGCTTGGTTAGATTATGCAAACATAGTTAACACACGTCCTACAGCGGCTCTTCGCGACTTACTAAAACTTAAGGAAGATGTTCAGCCAATTGATATTTCTGAGGTTGAATCCTATTCAAATATCGTTAAGCGTTTTGACTCTGCGGGTATGTCGCTGGGTGCGCTATCGCCGGAGGCTCACGAATCTCTAGCCGAGGCAATGAATGGCTTAGGTGGTCGATCTAATTCAGGTGAGGGTGGTGAAGACCCATCTCGCTATGGCACGATTAAGTCATCTAAGATCAAGCAGGTTGCTTCGGGTCGCTTTGGAGTTACTCCAGCCTACCTAAGAAGTGCTGAAGTTATTCAGATTAAAGTGGCTCAGGGTGCTAAACCCGGCGAGGGTGGTCAGCTTCCCGGTGGTAAGGTCAATGATCTAATTGCTCGATTGCGCTATTCCGTGCCGGGTGTAACGCTTATTTCACCACCACCGCACCATGATATCTATTCTATCGAGGATTTAGCCCAGCTTATCTTTGATTTAAAACAGGTTAACCCCGATGCGTTAATCTCGGTCAAGCTAGTGTCTAGACCCGGCGTAGGAACAATTGCTGCCGGTGTAGCTAAGGCCTATGCCGATCTTATTACGATCTCAGGTTATGATGGCGGTACAGCGGCAAGCCCTGTTAGCTCAATTCGCTATGCCGGATCTCCATGGGAGCTAGGTTTAACAGAAACCCATCAAACCCTTCGTGCAAACGATTTGCGTGACAAGGTTCGAGTACAGACTGATGGTGGTTTAAAGACTGGTCTAGACGTTGTTAAAGCAGCAATATTAGGTGCAGAAAGCTTTGGTTTTGGTACCGGCCCGATGGTTGCGTTGGGTTGTAAATACCTGCGCATTTGTCACCTTAATAACTGTGCTACTGGTGTTGCTACGCAGAACGATCGTCTGCGAAATGACCATTATCGCGGCACAGTTGCTATGGCAACTAACTTCTTTAAGTTTATGGCCATGGAAACCCGTGAGTGGATGGCCTCATTAGGTGTTCGCTCCTTAGAAGAGTTGATTGGCCGAGTAGACCTGCTTGAGTTATTGCCGGGTGAAACTAGCAAGCAAAAGAATCTTGACCTCAGCCCGCTAATTGAAGATCGCCCAGAAATTAGCCACAAGCCACAGTTTTGTGATGTGGCGCAAAATGACCCATTTGACAAGGGCTTACTCGCCGAACAAATGGTGAAGGATATGTTGCCAGCTATTGAAGCCAAAACTGGCGGCGAATTTGAGTATGATATCTGTAACTGTGACCGTTCGATCGGTGCACGTCTCTCTGGTGAAATTGCAGTCAGACATGGCAATGCAGGTATGATAGATAATCCAGTAACACTCAAGCTTCGAGGGGTTGCAGGTCAATCTCTAGGGGTGTGGAATGCCGGTGGTCTCAATATTTACCTCGAAGGTGATGCAAATGACTATGTAGGTAAGGGCATGTCCGGTGGTAAGCTAGTGCTAAGTCCACCCAAAGAAAGTGGCTTTGAGGCTAAGGCTACGCCGATTATGGGTAATACCTGTCTCTATGGTGCCACTGGCGGATCGCTCTATGCAGCTGGTTCTGTGGGTGAGCGGTTTGGTGTGCGAAACTCCGGTGCTAGAGCCGTTGTTGAGGGCGCTGGTGATCACTGTTGTGAGTATATGACAGGCGGTATAATTACCGTATTAGGTTCTACTGGGTATAATTTTGGTGCCGGTATGACCGGTGGTTTTGCCTATGTTTTAGATACGGATCGTAAATTTGTCGATCGTTATAATATGGAGCTTATCGATATTCAGCGCGTCACCACTGAAGCGCTTGAATCTCATCGCGGGTTCCTAGTATCGACAATTGAAGAGCATGTGCGCGAGACTGGAAGCCCTTGGGCGCAGCATATTTTGGATAATTTTTCTGACTTTGCTTCTCAATTCTGGCTAGTTAAGCCAAAAGCGTCGAGTTTACAAAGTTTATTGGCACAAGCAAACGCTGTTTCCAAGTAAGTAAAAGATTGATAGAGAATAAGTTTATGGCAAGACCAAATAATGATTTTCAGTTTCTCGATATAGAGCGAGTTGATCCCCCTAAGCGTGATATGGATCGCAGAAAGGGTGAGTTCGTCGAGATTTATGACCCATTTAATCAAACCACAGCAGAGACTCAGTCTCATCGTTGCCTGTCTTGCGGTAATCCTTATTGTGAGTGGAAATGCCCAGTTCACAACTATATTCCCGATTGGTTACAGCTAGTATCTGAGGGCAATTTACTTGAGGCTGCCGAGTTAAGTCATCAAACTAACTCTTTGCCAGAAGTTTGTGGCCGCGTATGTCCACAAGATCGACTTTGTGAAGGTGCCTGTACCCTAAATGATGGTTTTGGTGCAGTAACCATTGGTTCAGTTGAAAAATATATTACCGATACTGCACTGGCAATGGGTTGGCGCCCGGATATGTCCAAGGTAGTTTGGACTGATAAAAAAGTCGCTGTGATTGGTGCTGGCCCCGCAGGTATTGGCTGTGCAGATATTCTTGTTCGCAATGGCGTTAAAGCGGTTGTATTTGATCGCTATCCTGAAATTGGTGGCCTGCTAACCTTTGGTATTCCAGAGTTTAAGTTAGAAAAACATGTAATCAGTACCCGTCGTGAAGTATTAGAAGGCATGGGTGTTGAGTTCCGTCTAAACACCGAAATTGGCAAAGATATTCAGATTGATCAATTACTTGAAGAATACGATGCGGTATTTATGGGAATGGGTACCTATAACACCATGAAAGGTAACTTTCCTGGTGAAGACCTTCCCGGTGTACATGAGGCGCTTAAGTTTCTTGTAGCCAATGTCAATCGCAACCTCGGCTTTGAAAAATCCGCCGATGATTTTATCAACCTTAAAGATAAGCGTGTTGTTGTCCTTGGAGGTGGTGATACCGCTATGGACTGTAACCGTACCTCAATCCGTCAAGGTGCTACCAGTGTTACCTGTGCCTACCGTCGCGATGAAGAAAATATGCCAGGCTCTCGACGTGAGGTTAAAAACGCTCGGGAAGAGGGTGTTGTATTTAGATTCAATCTTCAGCCCGTCGAGATCGTGAGTAACGATGATGGCGAAGTTGCTGGGGTAAAAGTTGTTTCTACTCAGATGGGCGAACCCGATGCCAACGGACGCCGACGTGCAGAACTTATTCCTGGTAGTGAAGAAATTATTCCCGCTGATGCTGTTTTGGTTGCCTTTGGCTTTAAACCAAGCCCACCAAGCTGGTTAAACGACGTAAAAGTCGATACAGCAGACTGGGGTGGTGTCGTTGCTCCTGAAGAGCAGACTTATGCATTCCAGACCACTAACCCAAAGATATTTGCGGGTGGTGATATGGTTCGCGGTTCAGATTTAGTGGTAACCGCTGTATGGGAAGGTCGTCAGGCCGCTGAAGGTATCCTTGATTACTTGGATATCTAAACTCATAGTTTTGCAATCTACTAACTAATAGAGCAGCTAATGACAGAGCTTAAAAATGACCGCTTTCTAAGAGCGTTAATGCGTCAGCCAGTAGATCGCACACCGATCTGGATAATGCGCCAAGCAGGGCGTTATTTGCCTGAGTATAGAGCAACAAGGTCACAGGCAGGGGACTTTATGAGTCTCTGTAAAAATACCGAATTGGCCTGCGAAGTTACACTACAGCCACTTGAACGTTTTGAGCTCGATGCTGCTATTCTGTTTTCCGATATCCTAACCATTCCCGACGCCATGGGTCTCGGTCTATATTTTGCCGAGGGAGAGGGTCCAAAGTTTCGCAAACCGGTTCGCACTGAAAAAGATATCGAACAGCTTGAGGTTATTAATACAGCCTCTGATTTAACCTATGTCACAGATGCGGTATCGACTATTCGTCGCGAACTCAATGGTCGTGTGCCTCTTATCGGTTTTTCCGGAAGTCCTTGGACATTGGCAACCTATATGATTGAGGGTCAGAGCAGCAGAGATTTTGCCCGCGCCAAAACCATGCTTTATACCCAGCCGCAGTTACTTCATCAGTTGCTAGATAAGCTAGCTTTGTCGGTGATTGATTATCTCAATGCGCAAATTGCCAGTGGTGCTCAAGCGGTGCAAATTTTTGATACCTGGGGTGGGGTGCTAAGTCATGCTGCTTATCAAGAGTTTTCACTAGCCTATATGCAAAAAATTGTTGCTGGACTGAATACCCATTCAGAAGGTCGCCAGGTACCGGTTATCCTATTTACCAAAGGTGGTGGCCAATGGTTATCAGCTATGGCTGATAGCGGCTGTAACTGTCTGGGTTTAGATTGGACAACTAATATTGGCACTGCTCGTCAGTTGGTGGGAGATCGTGTTGCACTTCAGGGTAATATGGATCCCTCCGTTTTGCGCGGCAGTGACGATTCAATTAGAGCGGAAGTTGGCACTATTTTGAGTGCCTTCGGCGAGGGCGCAGGCCATGTGTTTAATTTGGGTCATGGTATCACCCCGGACATAAACCCTGATAAGGTTAAGGTACTTGTGGATGAAGTACATAATAAATCTGCAGTTTAGCCTCTAGACCAAGGTCAATGGCTTGCCATTAAGAGCTGTTTTAGTCACTTCTCCTATCAGTAATTATGGTTTCTCTGGGCAATCACACACCACATCTAAGCCTATGCTTCTCAAATAGCGACAGTACCAATAGGTGACGTTAACTGAGTAATAATTTTGCGCTCTACCACATTCAGCTAAATTCTTATCAGATGCATCAGAGCAGGAGCTTTTGTTGATGGTCATACGGTACGCTGCAACGAATTCACCGGTTCTGTCGCAGCCTGCATTGCAGTGAATATAAAATACTTTTTTCTTAGTACTGGCTCCGTCCTCAGTACTTGATTGAAGCATCTTATGTAGCTTTTTCACCTCTTTGTAAATTGTTTTATTGTGCTGAGAGACTCTATTGACATCAATTTTTGTCAATGTACGCAGCAGTAAAAAAGTGGGATACAATAAATCAAGTGATATTTTACCCACTGTCCTCACTGTTTCATTTGCAGGAACTATCTCAGTGATACCGTATAAAGGCCAATGGATAAAATTCCCCTTATCGGGGTTATCTTCGAAGAATTTCCTTTCAATTTTCAAATCAAATTCATCGGCTAGGGTATTGAGTAAACTGATATCTATAAGTTCAAAGCTGCCTTCGGTTAGCTTTTCATGTCCCTCCTGCTCAAGTGTATGATTCATCATAGAGAGTAATTCGGCATAGGCGAATCTTCGGTTTTTTTTCATTGCCAATTAGCGGTTCATTACCTCTAAAAAAATAGACCCCATTCATGTTATCAACCAAATGAACTCGGTTTGAATCAAAGTTCAAACCTGGCTTACTGAATAAACCAACACATCCAGCTAAAAATAAATAAACTGGAAAAATTATAGAGCGACACATGCTAATCCCTCGAGAAATTAAATTTATGGCGAAAGCACAACAGAAACAAAAGGGTAATTCTTTCCTGTAAGAACTTTAACCAGTAAAAGTTTAGTTTAAATATCGAGCAGGATTGAGGTAACAACGAAAATTATTTCTTAATGCAATAAATGTCGGTATTGCAAAAATTAAAGCTATATCATCTCAGATAGGCCTTGCCTAAACTAATCTGTAGCTTTTTATGGGTAAGTTTGGGCTATAGAGATAAACCTATTTTTTCACCCATTTTAACGGAGTTTAGAGCGTGAATATTATTCTCAAGTGAAATGCGGTTTTCAGGAAATAGCAAAATAACCGTAGAGCCAAATTTAAATCGGCCAATTTCATCGCCCTTTGAAAACTGAATATCCTGATCACTATAATCATATTCTCTAACGGCGCCGGGACCTGGTTTTTCCATGCCACCCCAAACTGTTTCAATGCCAGCAACTAGCATTGCGCCGACAAAAATAACCGAAAAATGACCTATCTGTTGCGATTTGAATTCGCACACCAAGCGCTCATTGCGAGCAAATAAATTAGGTACCATTTCAGCGGTTTGCTGATTCACCGAAAATAGCTCGCCGGGAATATATCTGCTACATAAAAGTTGGCCGTCAGCTGGTATATGTACCCGATGATAGTCTTTTGGCGACAAGTAAATAGTCGAAAATATGCCATTTTCATACTGTTTTGCTTGTTTTGAATCTCCCACCAGTCGAGCTAGGGAATAATCCACATTTTTCGCCTGCAAAACTCTATTTTTACTAATTTCCCCAGCCTGACTAATCACGCCATCAGCTGGTGAGGTAATGACATTAGCGGTGTGATCGAGGGGTCTAGCCTCTGGCTTTAATTTCCTAGTAAAAAACGCATTAAAGCTATCATAGCTGGCTAAATCATCACTAATCGCCTCATCCATATTAATATCAAAGGTTTTAATAGCTCGATTAATGAGTGTGTTCTTTAACCAACTGTTTTTAGATTCTGCAAGCTTAGCAATCAGTCGTGAGAGAGCATGCTTAGGCAAGATGCGTTGTAATGCGACAAATAATTCAGCGCGATGATCCATAGTATTATTCTCTATCGTTTAGGGCCTAGTTCAACGGGCGTGTATTCTAGGTTACCCCATTCGGCCCAAGAGCTGTCATAGCCGCGAATACGACTATAACCCAGTATTCTTGCTACCATATAGGTAAAGCTAGAGCGGTGGTGACTTTGGCAATGAGTGGCAATCTGCTTATCTTTCGAAAGACTTAAATTATTTAGAATTTGCTGAGCATCTTTACGGATACGCAAATTATTATCGCGATCCATAAGTTCGGTCCATTCAAGATTAATGGCATTGGGAATATGGCCGCCGCGAGCAGAGCGAATAATATCGCCGCTATATTCACCGGGGCTTCGTGCATCCCATACCGCAAAATCAGAATTATCTAATTCCTCAATAATCTCACTAGCAGTAATTTTTGTGGCCGAACAGGTTTTAATATCCGAGTTAATTTCAATACTGTTAGGTTGATTAATAGTGGATTCCGTAGGAAATCCCTCTTTAATCCAAGGCACAACTCCACCGTTGAGATATTGCCAATTATTTAAACCTAAAAGATCCATTGACCATGCCATTCTACCAGCCCAGCCGCCGCCTTCATCATCATAAATAATCACTTTTTTTGAATCATCTATGCCTAAATAAGCCATGACTTCTGCAAGTTTTGATATTTCTGGGCAAGCACCTGGTACTGGAGCAACGCCAGCAATTAAATGCTGACCAGATAGGTGGACAGCCCCTGGTACATGTTGCTGTTGGTAGAGCGATGGATTACACAGGTCGACAATAATTAGGTTGGGTGAATCGAGTTGATCTTTTAACTGTTGGGGTTCAATAAGATGATTCATAAGGCGTATTTAATGATAAGTCAGGGGCGATTTTAACAGAATTTATCAGTAGTTTAATCAGTGATTCGGTTAATTGTCTAAACTATTAATAATTTGCCGATAGTTATCTAGACGTTGTTGCTGAAGCTTGCCTGTAGCAACCGCCTCAACTAGGGCGCAGCCAGCATCGTTCTGATGCTTGCAGTCTCGAAACTTACAGTAACCCAAAAAAGGGCGAAAATCCTTAAAGCCCTGAATAATGGTCTGTTGGTCCAAATGGGTAAGAGCAAACTCCCTAATGCCCGGAGAATCAATAATCACGCCACCAGTATCAAGATGAATTAACTTTGATGCTGTGGTGGTGTGTGTACCCTCATTAGTTGCTTCAGATAGTGGTCCAACCGCGCTGTAATTTTCAGGCACCATTTGATTAATTAATGAGGATTTTCCAACCCCAGACTGACCGACAAAGATACAGCTTTTATCCTTTAAATAGGCTTTAAGTTCGTCTAAGCCGTCCTTATTGATGGCAGATACACCAATAACCTGATAGCCAATGGATTGATAACTTTTCAATAGAGCATCAACATCTGAACTGTTCTGCTGATCTAAAAGGTCAGCTTTATTAAATACAAGAAAGGGTTCGATGCCCTGGGCTTCTGCAGCCACTAGATAGCGATCTAATAAATTGCTCTGAGGGGTTGGCTTTACAGCAAAAACTACACCAATACGGTCAACATTTGCCGCTACCGGGCGCAGTTTGCCATAGTTATCCGGTCGGATTAATTCAGATTGGCGAGGTTCAAGCGCAACAACTACGCCCAGGGGTTCAGCCGGTCGCCAGACGATTTTATCGCCAGTGACCAAGCTCGGGATATTCGCGCGAACAAAACAGCGGACAATTTTGCCAGCAAAAGGCTCAGCATCACCCTCAATATCAACTTGGCTTCCATAGTTAGTGATTACCGTACCACTGACTTCAGCACCTAGCCCATCGAGGCTTTCAACAGCCTTATCGTCAAGGTTTTGTTTAGCTTCAGCCTTCTCACGCCGGCGATTTTGGATCGACTGAATGCGTTCCTGCTGACGTTTGCTGAGTTTTCGATTTCCCATCTAAATACAAGCCATTAATTTTTACACCTATACCATATCATTTCTGGTGGTCTAGCGGGTAAGCATATAGCATAATCACCAGTATAAAAATTCTGTACAAAGCTAGGGAAGTTGGTCAATGACAATTCAAAACCTCAATCTAATTTGGATCGATCTTGAAATGACAGGGTTAGACCCATTGCAGGAGCGCATTATTGAAATTGCTACTGTGGTAACAGACTCTGAACTCAATGTGTTGGCCGAAGGTCCCTCTATAGCCATTCATCAGTCTGAAGAGTTACTTCAGGCGATGGATGAGTGGAATACCAACCAACATGGCAAATCTGGTCTTACCGAAAGAGTGCGTAAAAGCAGCGTTACAGAGGCGCAGGCCGAAGCAGCCACCTTAGATTTTCTTAAGCAGTGGGTCCCACAGGGGGTTTCACCTATGTGTGGCAATTCCATTGGTCAAGATCGCCGATTTCTAGTGCGTTATATGCCAGAGTTAGCCGACTATTTTCATTATCGCAATCTGGACGTTAGTACACTAAAAGAACTTGTAAAGCGCTGGAAGCCGGAACTGATTAATGGCTTTAATAAAAAGGGTTCACATCTTGCCATGGATGATATTTATGACTCTATTGAAGAGTTAGCCTATTACCGAAAAGTATTTATTCAGCAGTAGTCGCTAGCTTCTGGCGCTGTTGTTTAATTGCCCAAACCACATGTTCTTTTACCAATTCAGAGGCATCTGTTGCAGTGTGCTCAAGCTGTTGCAGTATTTTTTCACAGCCATCGGCATTGCCTAGTCCCACCGCTAAATTTCTAAGCCATCGCTGATAGCCAATTCTGCGAATGGGTGAGCCCTCAGTTTTGCGTAAAAATTCATCTTCAGTCCATTTAAATAGCGTTAAGAGATCTGAGTTATCTAAATTGTGACGTGGAGAGAAGTCCATCTCTTTAGTTTTTGGCGCACCGCGGTTCCATGGGCAAATAATCTGACAATCATCACAGCCAAACACACGATTTCCCATCAAAGGGCGAAATGATTCAGGAATTGATTGTTTATTTTCAATGGTTTGGTAAGAAATACATTTTCTAGCATCCAATATATAGGGTTCTGGGAAGGCATCAGTAGGGCAGACCTTGAGGCAAGCGCGACAGTTACCGCATCGATCGGGTTGTTGCAAATCATCCACCGGCAAAGGCACTGAGGTGTATATTTCCCCAAGAAAAAACCAAGATCCCGCTTTATTATTGATTAAAAGGCTATTTTTCCCAATCCAGCCCAATCCAGCCTGCTCAGCAAGAGGTTTTTCCATAACCGGAGCACTATCAACGAAAGGCCGCTGAGAAAGATTCAAATCAGGAAGTTGCTGTTCGATTTTGCGCGTTAATTCAGCCAAACGCTTGCGAATTAACTTATGATAATCACGACCCAGTGCATAGCGTGAAATATAAGCCTTATTGCTATCCTTTAAAACTGCCACCATATTGTCATCGGCAAGATAGTCCATTCGTACGGAAATAACCCTTAGAGTGCGGGCAACCAGTTTATCAATCTTATAGCGCTTATCCCCATGCTCCGACATCCAATCCATACTGCCTTGATAGCTGTTATCAAGCCACAGTCGCAAGCGTTGAGATGCCTCATCTAAGTTAGGTTTAACAATGGCAACTTGCTGAAAACCCAAATCCTCACCCCAATGTTTAATATTATTGGCAAGTTCTTGCAGAGACTGTGAATCAAAGTTTTCAAATTGCTTAGTTTCAGGCATGTGTTCTCGGTCAATCTAACTTATAATTGCTGCAATTTTACTGAGATATAAACAAAATGTCGCATTTTCTATTTAACAGTCAGTTACAAGATAATTTATACAGCGCCAATACAGTGCGAGAAATTGATCAATTGGCTATTTCTGAATTAAACAATAACGTCATAAAGCCAATGAACCGAGCTGGGATGGCTGCATTTGATGAGTTAGTTCAAGCCTTTGGTCAACCAAGCCTTATAACAGTGTTTTGCGGTACAGGAAACAATGCTGGTGATGGCTATATCTTGGCGGCTAGAGCTGCACAAAAATGTATTCCTGTGCAGGTGGTGGAATTATCAAAGACTGAAAAATTTTCCGACGAAACACTTCGTGCGCGTCAATACGCAATAGATAATAATGCACGCTTAATTGACTTTGATCCTGACCTAGATATACAACAAGGCGTACTTGTCGATTGCCTTTTAGGTATTGGCTATAAGGGTCAGTTGCGCCAGCCTTACGACCAAGCCATTACTCTTATCAATGCTGCTGAATTGCCGGTTTTATCCATGGATATACCCTCAGGGCTTAATCCAGATACAGGCGCTGTTGAGGATAATGCGGTAACAGCAGATCTGACCGTAACCTTTGTTGCCGCCAAGCAAGGATTATTCACTGGCAAAGGCCCAGCACTTTGTGGTGAGGTTATCTATCACTCGCTGGATATTTCGGAGCAGTTATTTGACCAATTTCAGCCCTCAGCCAAATTATCAGATCTATTTGAGTTACTTGAGCTATTGCCACATTTTGTAGGTGATGAGTATAAAAATCAAAGGGGTCACTGCATGATTATCGGTGGTGATCATGGCTATGGTGGAGCGGCCTCCATGGCAGCGGAAGCAAGTTTGCGAGTTGGCAGTGGTCTGACCTCGGTTGCCACTCAGCCACAACATGTTTCAAGTATCCTTGCCCGTTGCCCAGAGATTATGGCATATGGTGTTATCTCAGGACAGCAGCTTGAACCATGGTTGGAAAAGCCATCAGTGCTGGTTGTGGGTCCTGGTTTGGGCCGCTCAGCATGGTCAGAGCAATTGCTACAAAAGGCCGTAGCCTCCGGTTTGCCGATGGTTTTGGACGCTGATGCACTTAATATTCTTGCCGATGGGCGAGTGGTAAAAGCTACAGATCATGCTTGGGTACTAACGCCCCATGCTGCAGAGGCTGCGCGCTTATTAAATGTTAGTGTTGCAGAGGTCGAGGCAAATCGCTTTTCAGCGGTGCAACAAATTCAACAAAAATATAATGCAGTGGTGATATTAAAAGGGCCTGGCTCATTAATTGCTGCGGATAATCAAATCACTAAAATTTGTCCCTATGGGAATCCCGGTATGGCAACAGCTGGAATGGGTGACTTGCTAAGTGGCATTATTGGCGGCCTTATTGCTCAGGGTCTGAGCCTTCAAGATGCAGCTGAACTCGGTTGTTGCCTGCATTCAGCGGCGGCGGATAAGCTGGTTGACGACAGTGGTTATCGAGGTATTGCAGCAACTGATGTTCTCCCACACTTGCATAGGTTACTTAATCAGGGGTTCGAATAATGGCTTCTGCCAATGGCGTTACCTCGCAAACGGTCAGCCTTGAGGGTGAACATAATATGCAAGATTTTGGTGCTCAGTTGGCTACGGCTATCAGCAAAATAGATACGCCCTTATTATTTCTGCTAAACGGCGATTTAGGCGCGGGAAAAACAACCATTAGCCGAGGTATTTTGCAGGGTCTAGGGCATCAAGGGTCGGTAAAAAGCCCAACCTATACGCTTGTAGAGCCCTATGAGCTTGATATTGGTATGGTTTATCATTTTGATTTATATCGTTTAATTGACCCTGATGAGCTTGAGCATATTGGTTTTTCCGATTACCTATCAGAGGCTAAGTTGTGCATAATAGAGTGGCCGGAAAAAGGCGGCAGTTATATTCCACAACCAGATATATCCATTGATATTAGTGTGTATCAGTCTGGTCGTCATGTAACGCTTAATTCGGCGACTGAATCCGGTAATCGATGTATAAATTTATTACAGCAAAAGTAAAAATTATTTAGGGTAATGTTGGTGCAACTTCTTAAACAAGTAAAAATTTATATTGCCACCCTAGGTATTTTGACTGTTCTTTGTGGCGGAGTATTTGTCACATCAGTGAATGCGGCAGAAATAGGTTCTGTTCGTTTGTCGCAAACCGCAGAAAAAACCAGAATTGTATTTGATATCAACGGCACCATAAGTTACAAAACCTTTCAATTAAAAAACCCCCAGCGTTTAGTAATTGATGTTGCAAATGTGCCTAAAAAACCAAAGTTATCGCATTTAAAGTTAAAAAATAGCCCAATCGCGACTATGCGAGCAGCCCATCGCAATGGCAATGATTTACGCATTGTTTTAGACCTGAAAAAAGCTGTAAGTCCAAAACACTTTACTCTCAAGGGTAATAAGCCATCGAATAATCGTTTGGTGGTTGATTTATACCCCAACAAACTTGATAAAAGTCGTTCTGTGGAAGAAGTGATAGAGCAAACCAATCGTAAAATTGTTATTGCCATTGATGCCGGTCATGGTGGAAAAGACCCAGGAGCTTTAGGCCCTAATCGTATGCGCGAAAAAATTGTGGTTTTACAGATTTCTAAGCGCCTTGAAAAACTATTTGATAAAGACCCCAACTATGATGGTGTTTTGATACGCACTGGCGATTACTACCTTGCTCATCGCAAGCGCACCAAAATTGCTCGAGATAATAAGGCAGATTTCTTTATTTCAATTCATGCTGATGCTTTTACTGATCCCCGTGCCAATGGTGCCTCAGTATACGCACTTTCAAACCGAGGAGCCACCAGTGAGGCGGCAAGATTTCTGGCTAAGAAGCAAAATAATACGGATTTAATCGGTGGTGCAACCGCGCTTAATCTAGGCGAAAAAGATGAAATGCTGGCTGGTGTTCTACTCGATCTATCAATGACTGCGACTATGAGCACTAGTCTAGATGCTGGCAAGCTGGTTTTAAAACAAATGGGCTCAGTTGCAAGGCTGCATAAAAAGAAAGTTGAACAGGCTGGTTTCTTGGTCTTAAAGTCGCCAGATATTCCCTCCCTACTGATTGAAACCGGGTTTATTTCAAACAAAGCAGAGGCGCGCAAACTGGCCAATGCTGATTACCAACAGAGAATGGCAAAAGCCATCTATAACGGGCTTGATCAATATTATTCCGAACATCCACCAGAAGGCACGCTGCTGGCTAAAGTGATGAGTGAAGAACCATTGCGCTACACTGTAGCTCGAGGCGATACGCTATCAGAAATTGCCGCCCAGTATAAAGTCTCAATGAGCAAAATTATGCGCTACAATAAAATGTCATCAAGCGTAATTCGCGTAGGCCAAGAGATCGCAATTCCTGGTCGATAAGAAAACCTAAATAACGGACACTCGGCGATGCCAACAATAAATACTCTCAGTCCACAGCTAGCCAACCAAATTGCGGCGGGTGAAGTAGTTGAACGTCCGGCTTCTGTGCTAAAGGAGTTAGTAGAGAATAGCCTTGATGCTGGAGCAACAAGAATAGATATTGAAGTCGAGCAGGGCGGTGTTAAGCGTCTCTGTGTACGCGACAATGGTTGCGGTATAGATCAATCAGATATGTCATTGGCGCTCAGTCGTCATGCAACCAGCAAGATTGCAGATATCGATGATTTAGAGGCCGTTGGTACCCTGGGTTTTAGGGGTGAAGCACTAGCCAGTATAGCCTCAGTATCGCGTCTGTCCCTAACCTCTAATAGTGGAGAAAACCAAGCCTGGAAAGCAGTCAGTGAAGGGCGAGATATGGCGGTCGATGTTCAGCCCGCAGCTCATCCAGCGGGAACTAGTGTCGATGTTAGAGATTTGTTTTTTAACACGCCAGCTAGAAGAAAATTTTTACGCACCGAAACCACTGAATATAACCGTATTGATGATTACGCCAAAAAGCTAGCTCTCAGTCATATGAATGTGGCCTTCAGTCTAAGGCATAATCAGCGCGTTAATCTAAATCTCCAGCCGGCAGAAACAGTGCTAGAGCAAGAAAAGCGCGTGGCTGACATATGTGGCAAGCCATTTATGGAGCAGGCTCTTTATGTGGATAATGAACGCACTGGAATAAGACTTTGGGGCTGGATTGGGCTACCTACATTTTCAAGAAGCCAGACTGATCTTCAGCACTTTTTTGTCAATGGTCGAAGTATTCGCGACAAAGTAGTATCCCATGCTGTGAGGCAGGCCTATCAGGATGTTCTCTATCATGGTCGTCACCCAGCCTTTGTATTATTTCTTGAAATTGAACCAAAGGATGTAGACGTCAATGTTCACCCAACTAAACATGAGGTTCGTTTTAGAGATAGTCGAGTTATTCATGGTTTTGTTTCCGGTACATTGCAAAAGGCCCTAGCTCAAGATCGCCCCCAGGATCATCTTCAATCCAATGAGGTGCATAGTTTGTCGCCACAGGAGGCCGTTCCTGTTCAGTCAACTATGGGCTTAGCGCCAACTTCTCCAGCCTTTAATTACAGGTCTCAGACTTCTGGCTATCAATCGCCGGCAGTTAATACGCCAATGCACGCCTATGAATCTTTGTACGGCGATGACGGCAGTGAGCAATCCGCTTCAATTCCGCCTCTGGGTTTTGCCATAGCTCAATTAAAAGGCATCTACATTTTGGCGGAAAATGAGCAGGGTATGATTGTGGTCGATATGCATGCGGCACATGAGCGGATAACCTATGAACAAATGAAAACAGATTTTGATAAAGAGGGTCTTATCTCACAGCCATTGTTAGTGCCAGAAAGTTTATCAGTCAGTCAGCGCGAGGCAGATGCAGTAGAGCAAAATCCAGATGTTTTTGCGCGCCTTGGTTTTAGCGTTGAGCGCGCCGCCGCCGAAAGTGTGGTCGTTAGAGAAATTCCCGCACTTTTACGTGGCACTCAAGTCGAAGCCTTATTGCGCGACGTTATCTCGGATGTTCTTGAGCATGGCACTTCAGAGCGAATCAGACATCAAATCAATGAAATACTTTCTACCATGGCCTGTCATGGCTCAGTGAGAGCAAATCGTAAATTAACCATCCCAGAAATGAATGCACTGTTGCGTGATATGGAAGCTACAGAGCGCAGTGGTCAATGTAACCACGGTCGTCCTACCTATTTTCAGCTTAGCCTAGATGAACTAGATAAACTATTTTTGCGTGGTCGGTGAGTTAACTTGGACAAAAAACAGCAGCTACCAGTAATCTTTTTGATGGGTCCAACGGCTAGTGGCAAAACTGATCTTGCCATTTCATTGCTTGAGCATATGCCAGTGGAGCTCGTTAATGTAGATTCTGCACAAATTTATCAGCAGATGGATATTGGCACTGCCAAGCCCGATGCTGAAACACTGGCCAAAGCACCTCATCGGTTACTCGGATTTTGCGACCCCTCAAAGGCCTATAGTGCGGCCGATTTTGCAAATGATGCTAAAAAAGAAATTACCAATATCCATAGTATGGGGCGCATACCCCTGCTAGTTGGCGGGAGCATGCTATACTTTAAGGTGTTACTTGAGGGTTTATCAGATCTGCCCCCAGCAGATGAAGATATCCGAGAAAGTATTCAGAAGCAGGCAGACAAGGAAGGTTGGGCAAGTCTTCATCAGCAATTGCAGTTAGTGGATCCAATAACTGCCGAGAGATTGCATCCAAATCACTCGCAACGTATCCAGCGAGCCCTTGAGGTATATAAAATTACCGGCATACCTATGTCAGAGCTGCAGCGTCAGTCCGATGGCGGTATCGAAAACGCGTACGATGTCCGTCAGTACGCCTTAGTGATGCAGAATAGAGCATTGCTTCATCAGCGTATCGAGTTGCGTTTTATGGCTATGATGGAAGCTGGTTTTGTCGATGAGGTCGAGGCTTTATATCGACGTGGCGACCTGCACGCTGATTTACCCTCAATTAGAGCTGCAGGTTATAGGCAGTTATGGGACTATTTCGAAGGTCACTACGGTTTAGACGAGGCCGTTGAAAAGGCCATTATTGCCACCAGGCAGTTGGCTAAAAGACAACAGACTTGGTTGCGTAATTGGCCGAATAGCCGAGAAATAGTGGTCGATAGTCAACAGGGATACCTAGATCAAAAGGATCTTTACAAGAACTTTTTGTGATAACAGTGATACGTTCCGTATACTAAGTCGTAGTGGTTAGGTAGAATAACAACTAAGGTGAATTGCAATCCCACCTTGTTTTTTTGGTTGCGACTATTGCAACACTTATTGAATTTTCAATACTAGGAGAAATAACAATGTCAAAAGGACAAAACATACAGGACCCATTCTTGAATGCATTAAGAAAAGAACGCGTTCCAGTCTCAATATTTTTAGTCAATGGTATTAAGCTTCAGGGTACCGTTGATTCATTTGATCAATTCGTTGTGATGCTAAAAAGCACGGTAAGCCAGATGGTTTATAAGCATGCCATCTCTACTATTGTGCCTGCTAAGTCAGTTAATTATATGGCTGGCAATACATCAGGGCAGGGTAATTACAACGGAGATAATATCTAAATCACGTGTCATTATTCTTTGAACGTCCGGATTTTGGTGAGCGCGCTGTATTAGTTCACTTGAAGTTAAATAGTGAATCTGAGCCAGAGGACGTTGGAGAGTTTGAGGAGCTGGTGAGATCCGCTGGCGGCGATGTGGTCGAGCTTGTTCGCGGTTCTCGCAGTGCTCCTCATGCAAAGTTTTTTGTTGGAACCGGCAAGCTTGATGAAATTGCTGAAGTCGTTAAGCGTGAGTGTGCTGAGCTGATTATTTTTAATCATAATCTCACGCCCAGTCAGGAGCGCAACCTTGAGGCTAGTTTGCAATGCCGTGTCCTCGATCGTACCGGTTTAATACTCGATATATTCGCTATGCGAGCACGTACCCATGAGGGTAAATTGCAGGTAGAGTTGGCTCAGTTACATCATCTGTCCTCGCGCCTTGTAAGAGGTTGGACCCACCTTGAGAGACAAAAGGGTGGTATTGGTATGCGAGGCCCGGGTGAAACCCAGTTAGAGTCCGATAGACGAATGGTTCGAGATCGTATTAAATCGATCCAAAAACGTCTTGAAAAGGTCAGAGTTCAACGTGATCAAGGGCGACAATCTCGGTTAAAATCTGATACTCCAACTATCTCCCTGGTGGGTTATACCAATGCTGGTAAATCCACCCTGTTTAACAGGGTCACTGAGTCTGATGTGTATGCGGCAGACCAGTTGTTTGCAACACTGGATCCAACCATGCGACGTTTGGATATCCCTGAGCAGGGGCCGGTAATTTTCGCAGATACAGTGGGTTTTATCAGCCATTTACCGCATCGTTTGATCGATGCTTTTCGCGCCACTCTCGAAGAAGCGGCATCTGCAAATGTGTTATTACATATCGTAGATGCATCGGCGGAAGATAGATCTGTTAATATAGAGCGAGTCAACGATGTATTAAAAGAGATCGATGCCCACAGCCTGCCAACCCTTATGGTGTATAACAAAATAGACCTGATGGATGAGGGACAGGCTAGAATTGAACGCGATCAACAGGGGCAGCCTGTCGCGGTTTGGTTGTCTGCACTTACAGGTGCAGGTGTTGACTTGTTGCTAGAGGCAGTAACGGAGTATTTGCCGAGAAAACTTATTCGTAAGAAGTTACAGTTACAGCCCAATCATGGTTCTTTGAGAGCTGCGCTGTACAGCCATAAGGCTGTTTTAAGTGAGACATACAATGAACAGGGTAATGCGAATTTGGAAGTTCAATTGCCAGAAAGTGATTTTTTTCGACTTGTGAAGCAATCGGGGTTGAAATTAGAGGATTTAGACACCATCTAGTGAGAGACTAGATGAAAGATACAACAGCTTCAACTTTATATTGATGGCGCTGTTAATAATTTAATGTGGAGTAATACTATGGCTTGGAATGAACCTGGTGGTGGAAAAGATCCGTGGGGCGGCAATCGCGGTAGCGATGGTCCACCGGATATTGATGAGGCCTTGAAGAAATTAGCTGAAAAATTTCAATTTTTTGGCGGCGGTGACAGCGGTGGTAGTATGAAAGGTTTACTACCAATAGTTTTAGCTGTTCTGGCGATCCTTTGGGGGCTAATGGGCTTCTATCAAGTAGACGAAAAAGAGCAGGCTGTTGTTCTACGTTTGGGTAAATATCATCAAACAAATGGCTCTGGGTTGCACTGGAATCCACCATTTGTTGACTCAATTAAGGTGGTTGGGGTAACCGAAGAACGCCAGTATCCAGCGCGTGGTTTGATGCTGACTCAAGATGAAAATATTGTTGAAATATCCCTAACGGTGCAGTACAACATTGCTGATGCCAAGGATTTTGTTCTTAATATTAAGGACCCAGAAACCAGTCTCAAACATGCCACAGACAGTGCATTGCGCCATGTTGTGGGCAGTACTGGCCTCGATGGTGTGATTTCTACAGGTCGTGAGGAAGTTGCTCTTGGCACAGCGGAGAAGCTGCAAAATCTTCTCGATATATACGGTAGTGGTATTAATGTGGTTAAGATTAATATTGAAGAATCTCGTCCGCCCTCTGAAGTGAAGGCAGCTTACGATGATGTAATTAGAGCGCGAGAAGACCTTGAGCGATTAGTCAACGAAGCTCAGGCCTATTCCAATGGAATTATCCCTGAAGCACGAGGTGAAGCACAAAGACTGAGAGAAGAGGCTGAGGGTTATAAATCTCAAGTGGTATCTAAATCTGAGGGTGAAGCAAAACGTTTTACCAAGCTTTTAACCGAGTACCAAAAAGCGCCAAACGTTACGCGTGAGCGCCTCTACCTTGATGCAGTAGAAGAGGTTATGACTCAAAGCACTAAGATTCTTATGGATGCTAAAGGTGGCAACAATATGCTTTATCTCCCACTGGATAAGATTGCCCAACAGGGTGGCAGTAACAAACAATCTGACTCGAATATTACCAGTGATCAGATGGTTGACCGTATTGCTAATGACGTAATCGAGAGATTGCAGAGAAATAATGATCGACTTCAATCGGAGAGACGACGATGAAAAATCTAATTAAAGCACTAGGTTTATTGATTGTTGTTTTGACTTTAGTAAACAGCACTCTTTATGTGGTTAGTGAATTTGAACGCGGCGTTAAGCTTCGTTTTGGTAAACTAATTGAATCTGATATCCAACCTGGCTTGCATGTTAAGGTTCCGTTTGTGGACGATGTTCGCATATTTGATGCACGGATTTTAACGGTTGATGCCCAGCCTGCTAGTTTCTTTACTATCGAAAAGAAACGTCTCATCGTAGACTCCTATGCAAAATGGCGTATAGCCAATGTGGAGACCTACTACAAAGCTACCGGTGGGGTAGAATCAGTGGCGCACAACCGCCTGGCTAATCGAGTGAATACTGGACTGCGAAATCAGTTTGGTACCAGAACGCTTCACGAAGTGGTTTCGGGTGAGCGTGATCTGCTAATGAAAAACATTACTGATGATCTTAACCGAACGGTACTAGACAGTTTGGGTATTGAAGTGGTTGATGTGCGTGTTAAACGAATTGATCTGCCGCAAGAAGTCAGTGGACCTGTATTTAGACGAATGACCGCTGAGCGAGAAAAAGAAGCACGTGAATTGCGTTCTACAGGTAAGGAGAAGGCTGAAAAAATACGTGCATCAGCTGATAGAGAAAGAACAATCGAGCTAGCTAATGCATATCGTGATGCCGAGGAACTGCGTGGTGAAGGAGATGCTGAGGCGGCAAAAATATATGCCTCTGCATACCAAGAGGATCCAGAGTTTTATTCTTTTGTCAGAAGTTTAAATGCTTATAAGCAGTCATTCTCAAATAAGGGTGACATTATGTTGATTGAGCCTGATAGCGACTTCTTTAAGTATCTTAAGCAGCAGAACGCGGATTAACATGGAAGAAAAAAGAGATTGTTGTTAAAAATCTCTGCCACAGCTGCAGCTAATTTGTTAAACTATAAAAAACCGGGGCAACTCGGTTTTTTATTGGTCGAAATTTGTATAAATTAAAGAAATAATGCCACAAATATTAGTTTAATCCTTATAATTGAACATAGGCAGTTATTAAAGATTAAATCCTGTGAGGATACTGTGTCAAAAGTAGACAGTTGGTTATTACCAGACGGCATCGATGAGGTGCTGCCAGAGCAAGCGCGCCTTATTGAAGGGTCGCGGCGAGAACTGCTGGATCTCTATAATAGCTGGGGCTACGACCTAGTAATTCCACCGATGGTTGAATTTACGCAGTCCCTTTTAAGTGGTTTTGGCAATGATCTGGATTTAATGACCTTTAGACTGACAGATCAGCTCAGTGGTCGAATGATGGGTATTCGCGCTGATATAACCCCTCAAGCGGCTCGAATTGATGCCCACAGTCTTAACCGACAGGGTCCAAGCCGACTCTGTTATGCCGGCACAGTGTTGCAAACCAAGCCGAGAGGTCCCTTAGAGTCGCGAACACCTATTTCTGTAGGCGTTGAGTTGTTTGGTGAGTCTGGCGTTAGTGCAGATATCGAAGTTATTGAATTATTCTTAAAGACTCTAGAAGTGGCCGCTGTTGATGCTGTGCACTTGGATCTTGGGCATGTGGATATATTACGCGGCTTACTTACTGGCTCGGATTTATCCAGTGATCAAGAAGCTGAATTATTTGCCTTATTGCAAAGCAAAGCGACGGCAGAACTCGATCTATGGATTACTGCCAATATTAGCAACGCAAAACTAGCTAAATGGCTAAAATCACTGCCGACGCTAGCCGGCGGCACAGAAGTATTGGCTGAAGCAAAGCAAAGTCTTGCCGGTGCGCCCACGCAAGTGATTGATGCCTTGGGTCAACTAGAGCAAATTGTTGATGCATTAACTGCACAGGCCAACCAGCAGGTTACGATTTACCTCGATTTGGGTGATATCCCCGGTTTTGGTTATCACACGGGAGTGGTTTTTGCTGCCTACAAGCAGGGTTATGGTAAAGCGCTGGGCAACGGCGGGCGCTACGATAATATTGGCGAGGCTTTTGGTCGTGAACGCACCGCTACAGGGTTTGCTTTTGATCTTAAATCATTGGTTGCCAATGGCCAGTTTAATCAACAGAGCCAAGGCGGTATTTTTGTGCCTGAGCCAGCTGATTCTGCATGTCGTGAAAAAATTACCGCTCTTCGTCAGAACGGTGAGCGTGTTGTGCAAGGGTTTGCAGGGCAGGTAGTGGACTTTCAAGAAATTAACTGTGATCGTCAGCTTGTTCAGAAAGACGGTCAGTACCTTATCGAAAAAATAGTCTGATTAAATCAATCGGTCGAATACTTAGAGTATAAAATTTTATGGGCAAAAATGTAGTGATTCTCGGCTCCCAATGGGGTGACGAGGGCAAGGGAAAAATTGTTGATTTACTAACGGATAAAGCCTCTTTAGTAGCGCGATTTCAGGGCGGTCACAACGCTGGCCACACCCTAGTTATTGACGGTAAAAAAACAGCATTACATCTTATCCCATCAGGTATTCTGCGCGACCATGTGACCTGTGTGATTGGCAATGGTGTGGTGTTGGCACCAGATGCGCTGTTAAAAGAAATCAATATGCTTGAAGAGCGCGGGGTTGAAGTGCGAGACCGGCTTAAGGTCTCTGGTTCATGTCCATTGATTTTGCCCTACCATATCGCCATAGACCAGGCTCGAGAACTGTCTCTTGGTAAGGCTAAAATTGGTACCACGGGTCGTGGTATTGGACCGGCCTACGAAGATAAAGTTGCTCGCAGATGTTTGCGCCTAAGTGATATGGCCAATATGGAACGATTTGCAGAAAAATTAAAAACCGTACTCGATTATCATAATTTTGCCCTGACAGAGTACTATAAAGTCGAGCCAGTGGATTATGATGAAACCCTAGCCTTGGCTAAAACCTGGGCTGAGGCGCTATTGCCAATGATGGCAGATGTCACTGATATTTTGCATACAGCGCGTGAAGCGGGTGAAAATATTCTATTTGAAGGTGCTCAGGGCTCACTTTTAGATATTGATCACGGTACCTATCCGTTTGTAACATCTTCTAATACAACTGCTGGTGGTACTGCCACAGGCAGTGGTTTTGGTCCAATGTATTTGGATTATGTATTAGGTATTACTAAGGCATACACTACGCGAGTAGGCTCTGGCCCTTTCCCAACAGAGTTGCATTGTGAGATTGGTCAGTATTTGGGCGAAAAAGGCCATGAATTCGGTACCACAACCGGTCGTGAGCGTCGCTGTGGTTGGTTTGATGCAGTTGCTCTAAGACGCGCGGTACAAATCAATAGCATTACAGGTATCTGTCTGACTAAATTGGATGTTCTAGATGGTCTCGATGAGGTTAAGATTTGTGTAGGCTACAAAAAAGCAGATGGCACTTCATTTGATAACCCCACTCATGCGGATGATTTTGAGGGTCTAACCCCAGTTTATGAGACACTTCCGGGTTGGTCTGATGTCACAGTAGGCGTTCAGTCCCTAGAAAAGTTGCCGGATAGTGCCCGGGCATATATCAGCCGAATAGAAGAACTTATTGGTGCGCCGGTAGATGTTGTTTCAACGGGCCCAGATCGTGTTGAAACCATCGTGCTAAAGCACGCATTTAATGGGTAATTGACTATTATTGTTTGCCTGAAGGCTGGCTATACCCGGTAATTTGGCGCGATTGGTCTAACTTAAATAGATGGTCGGCGCGATTCGGCATTTCTCGTAAGATATTTTCGGTAACACGCTGAAAATAGCTAATAAATCGAAGTATTTGCTGTTCCGACATAACTCCTGAACGGTTCGCTACGCCTTCTTTTTCTAATCGTTTAAGCATTTTTTGTTCCTGCTCTAATCGCCAGTGATAGACAGTATCAAAAGACGGTGCTTGTAACATAACTAGCTCATCAGCAAGATTAAACAATGGTTGATAGTCGGACTTTATGGCATCGTTGACATAGCTGCGCCATATAGAAGCGCTATCATCTTGTTGCTCAAGGCTATTTATAGGCTGACAAAGTTGCTCTGCATTTTGCGGTTTGGCTCCCAAGCACCAGCCCTCTAAAACAATCAAGCCCACCTTGCCCTCGGTGGTTTTAAGGTTTTCAATAGGGGCTCTATCATCAATACTTTTGTCAAATCGAGTAATAACAGTTTGGTTACCCGCAGCTAGGCTTTGAATGCAATCTATAGCTAATTGAACATCATGTGTGCCGGGAACGCCGCGAGTTTCTAATAAGGGATGCACAGTGTTAGCTAATTTTAGCCGCTCCGCCTTTGTTAAATAAAAGTCATCAAGCGAGAGAGAAACAGTGGTGACCTCAAGGCGCTCGGCAATCACTGTGCAAAGATAGTCAGCAAGGGTTGATTTACCAGAGCCCTGACAGCCATTAATACCAATTATTTTAGTAGGGTTACCAGGGTTATAATTATCTACGATGCTGTCAACTAAGGGAGAAAACCATTGATTAGCAGACTCTAAATAGGACAGTGGTAATTGGTTGCGATCGAGAAATGCCTGTTCCTCTGAGCTGATTTTCATAGATTTTTTTCCATAGTATTACTGATATTAGGTGGTTTAGGGCCAAGAATATGTTGAAAAAATCGACGATTGCTCAATGTTAAGCATAGATAAGGGAATTAACTAAGCTAATTTCATTGACCAGATAGGTTTATAACACTCGGTATTGACGTCATTCGAGTATCGCGATTCAACAATATTAGCATAGACCTAAAATGTAAAACTAGCGCGAATAATCGATAATAAAAGACAAAAAACACTTTTTAGAAATGAATCAGATTAATATTTAATATAAATTATCTAATATTGTTATGATTAGCCCAACTCTTGCTTAAAAGCACTAAGGATCCACAATGAAAAACTTTTTGATTATTGCACTTGCCATAGCTTCTGGCTGTGAGGCTAGAGAAAATAGTCAAACCACTGTGGGACAATCTCAAATTTTGATAGATCAAGAGAATTATTGGTATGAGTCAGCAGCTCAGCAAATTCAACAGCAACGCTTAATTGCTGATAGCATCCAAAATGAAGAGGGTGCTGCAAAAAATATTATTTTATTTATTGGTGATGGAATGAATCTTACAACCGTTACCGCTTCACGCATTCTTGAGGGTCAGCAGCAGGGTATGTTGGGAGAAGAAAATAATCTGAGTTTTGATCGTTTTCCATTTTCTGGATTTGCTAAAACCTATGCCGTGGATTCTCAGGTCGCAGATTCAGCGAATACCATGACTGCCATTGTTAGTGGCGTTAAAACCGATATTGGGATTGTCGGTATTAATGAGACTGTTATTCGAGGTGATTGTCGTTCGCAGAATGGTAATGAGGTGATTACAGCTCTTGATTTAGCAGAACTTGCAGGCTTATCTACCGGCATTGTAACTACAACACGTGTAACCCATGCAACGCCGGCAGCAACCTATGCCAAATCACCTGACAGAGATTGGGAAGACCCCTCTGAGATGCCGCAACAAGCCATAGACGATGGCTGTGTGGATATTGCTAGTCAGCTTATACAATACCAGTCCAGTATCAATACGCGCTACTCAGGAGCAAATTCTGATGGCATAGAAGTGGTTATGGGCGGTGGAAGTCGGCATTTTTTACCCGATAATACTGAGTCTAAAAGTTCTACAGGACAAAGGCCGGATGGACGCAACTTAATTGCAGAATGGAAAGCACTCTATCCCAGCGGTTTGTTTATGGCTAGCCGTAAAGATTTTGATGGTGCGGATTTTACCAAAGCCGAAAAAGTGTTTGGTCTATTTAATAAGACCCATATGAGGTTTGATGCCAACAGGAAATCAAAAGCGATTAAAGAACCCTCATTAAGTGAAATGACTGACAAAGCTTTGCAGGTATTGTCGAAAAATTCTAAGGGCTTTTTCCTAGTGGTAGAAGCAGGTCGAATTGATCATGCCCACCATGTGGGTAATGCTTATAATGCGCTTTCAGATACTATTGAGTTATCTCAGGCAGTGGATGTGGCAATAAACAAAACCAGTGCTGAGGACACGCTTATAATAGTGACCGCCGATCATGGTCATGTATTCACTATGGCAGGATACCCTAAGCGAGGTAACCCTATTTTAGGCAAGGTTGTTTCTAAGGGAGAAACCAAGCCACAACTTGCAGGAGATAATTTACCCTATACCACTTTGGGTTATGCCAATGGTCTTGGGCATCGACATCTTGGAGCAGTAACGGATGCAGATAAGGGTTATAAATATAAAGCTGCGGCAGGTCGAGCTGATCTAACTAAGGTGGATACGACTCAGTCCGGTTTTTTTCAGGAGTCACTGGTTCCTTTAGAATCGGAAACCCATTCTGGTGAGGATGTGCCAATATATGCAGTGGGGCCAGGGGCGCATCTAATTTCTGGCAGTAATGAGCAAACTATTATTTTTCACGCTATTAATCATGCAGGTGGATTGCTCACCAAGGCTAAACAAGCACTAGAAAAACAGTAAAGCTATTGATTGATAGTAGGTCTAAGTGGCTCGCCAGCGGCAATTTTATGGTTAATTTCTGCGATGGTTTTTGAGATAGCTAAAAACCTCTCAGATGTGGCTGGGTGAGAGGCGGAGTGATTAGAGCTAATACTCCCTGGGTGCTCAGCTGCCATTTCTCGCCAAAAGTCGGCAACCCCCTCAAGAGGCAAGCCCGCAGCGTTCATATAATAGAGCGCTACATAATCCGCTTCAGCTTCGAAATCCTGTGAAAAGGCACTAGCACCAACACTGCCAAAAGTTCCTCTGGTGTTAACACCATTGGCTGCCGCGGCAAGGTCAATAAGTGTGCCCAGCATATAGTTAGACTGTTTTTTATCTATATGTCCCATCAGGTTATGCCCAAGCTCATGAGCAATGACTAAAGCAAGATCCTGATCATCCCGCGCAAAACGCATCATACCCTTGGTAATAATAATTTTTTTGCCATCGGCATAGGCATTGACCGCATCACTATCGCCAAGTACAACAGGATAGCCACAAATTTTTTCTTGGCTAATGGTTAAATTAATCAGTTGTTGATTACGTTTGATTTTTAGTGAGGTTGTAAGAGATTTTGAGGTTTTTATTCGCGCTGTTTCAGCATAAAATTTTTGCTGTTGCTGTTGATTATCACCAAAGGCCACATTGTTGACGGCTAAAACCTTATCATTAACAGCTAGGCCAGCCTTGGCAGCAGGCCCATTTTCATCAACCCAAGTAATAGTAAATTCATCGCCTTCAAATACTTTACTAGCGATTATCTTCCAGCCACCCTCAAAGTCTGCGCTAGCAGCACCCTGAGCACCTACTGAATTTATCTGTTTGTTAGTGCAAAATTCGCTAGCTGACTTGAGAATAGGGTATGAAACGCTGTGTAATCGCTGTTTATAGCTAAGATATTTTTTGAGAGCCAGTTCTCGTTGCAGCGCTGCCTCAGCATCTATCTCAGCAGTAGCATAGCTTATTCGAGAAGTGCTTGGTGCAGCACAGGCAGTGAGAAATAAAACGATTACTAAAAGACTACTTAGCTTAAACATCCTAATTCCTCCTTTAAGAATCTAATAATAATGGCACTTAGCTTATCAGTTTTTATCGAGCTTAAGGGCGGCGGTGGAGCCCTTTTTAATTCACTATTTTTAATTCAAGAAGCTCGCTAGCCTCAGCGAGACCACCAGCATTTTTCGCGTTGATATAGCCCAAATCCTGCATTATCTGTAGTGCTTTACCTGAACGATTGCCGCTTCTGCAGTAGAGATAGACAGTGCGTTGTTTATCTTTGATAAGTGAGACAATACTTTGTTCAAAGATATCAAGAGGTAAGTGTGTGGCTGACGCCAAGTGACCAGCGTTCCATTCACCTTCAGTTCTAACGTCTATAATCAATTGAGAATTTCCTTGTGCCCATGCATGGCTTGTTGCCAGTATGATAAGGGTAGTTAAGGTTTTGAACATTTGTTTTGCTACCCCAATTGTATAAATAATGTAGAAAAAAATCATTATACAAGGATTTAAAAAGCTCAAACCACAAATTATTATGAAGACATTGCCGAGCTGTTTCAAAAATAAATCATCAACTAATTAGTCATGAACGAATTGCGCCTTAGTTGTACTATTTAGCCGAAAAATGACTTAAATTGATAATGTAATTTATAAACAACAGTATGTAGATAAGCTTTAAGAAATACCTTATAATGCCCGCGCTTTAAATCAAGGAATTTAAAATGAAATCTGAAATACACCCAAATTACCGCGATGTTGTCTTCCATGACACCAGCGTAGACGAGTACTTTATTATTGGTTCGACACTTAATACTAGCGAAACAATAGAGAGAGATGGTAAAACTTACCCATACTTTACTATTGATACTTCATCTGCTTCACACCCGTTTTATACTGGTAAGCAGCAGGTAACTAGTGCAGAAGGTCGAGTTGCTAAATTTAATAGTCGTTTCGGACAACTTTCTAAAAAGAAAAAGTAGACCTGAGAAGGTGTGGTTTTAGCCGCTTCTCCCGACTTATCTTAGTTAGTCCTTTTTGCCACTACTGGTAATCAAATCAAAAAATATATAAGCGCATTATCTTCACAACTGATTAACTTGGTTGAAGATAGTGCGTTTTATAATATGTGTAGAAGTGATTTAGTCACCCAAACTCCTCACTATATTTGCCCTATTTGAACGCTTCCTTACAAGGCAATTTTTAAATTACCTCTTTTTTGCCAATCTCTATTCTAAAGTTAATAACTTGTAAAAATACTGTTTTTTTATCGGTGGAATAGTGTTTTTTTGCGATGGTTTAATTGTAATCCGAATGATAAAAACTGGGCTTTAAGGTATAGTTTTTGCCGATTCTAGCGCTTGATTGATCCAATAAAATCTATAGTTTGGTTCAACAATACAATTTTAAAAGAGAAATATTAAATAAAATTTAGGGGTTACAACTTGTCATTTGCTTACACTTTTTTTAGCAGTATAAAAAATCACTTATTATTTAAATTCAGTCCTAAAAATGTCGCAAAGACAGTTTTTGTATTACTGGCTTTTGTATTTAGTACTTCAGTCTTTGCTAATGCGGCCTCTTGGGCAGGCTTTGGTGGTGCCACTGTGAGCGAAGATGTGCTAGAGGTTCCTGCTGGGGCACAAGGCTGGGCAGGTTTTGCCAATACCAACCAAACCCTATATCCGCTTAGCTTATCAAGTGGTGGGGTAATTACCTTCACTGCTGCTGTTAATGGTTCAGTTGATGTTCGTTTTCGCTTTGAATATCAACCCTATCCGGATGTAGATCCAGCCTACGATACCTCTTCGGTAACTGTTATCGGATCAACTGAAACCACATACTCTATCCAAATTCCTGAACAAGGAACAAATATTTATCGTTCTCTTATTTTGTATCTCGATGATCAAGATACACCCGTAACTCTAAAAAATGTTCAAGTAACACCCTTTGGAAACGGTCAAGATGGTTGCGATAACTCTCAACAGTCTAATGGTGTCCTGCAAATTGAAGCAGAATGCTACAGCACAGAAGATGGTGTTGAGCTTGAAAGCAGCAGTGATATAGGTGGTGGTGAAAATTTGGCTTATATAGATGCATCAGACTCTTTTACCTACGCAGTTACTGTACCCTCCACGAGCAATTATCGGCTTGATTATCGTGTTGCAAGCCAAAATGGGAGCACCCCGGGCTTTAGGGTTTTTGTCGACAATGTATACTCTGACCTTTTTCCAATCCCAGCAACGGGTGACTGGCAAAACTGGCAAACTGTGCAAGGGAGAGTGGTCAGTTTGAATGCAGGTATTCATACCGTTAGATTTGAAGCAGCTTCGGCTGGTATGAATATAAATTGGTTTAGTCTTACACCAACTAGTGAGCCTGCTGATGAAGCCCTAAGTATTTCAAATGCTGATATTGAGGTTGATGGCGTTGCAGTAGACTCAACTAAATGGTTCCACCAAACTAAATTACCCAATGGCAATAGTTGGTTTAACGGTGAGATTCAACATTATACCGACCGTGATAGTAATGCCTATGTCAGCGATGGCACGCTTAAAATTGTTGCTAGAAAAGAGGTCTATAACGACCAGGGTGTCACTAAGGACTATACCTCTGCTCGATTGAATTCTAAATTTGCATTTAAATATGGTGTAGCAGAATTTAGAGCAAAAATGCCGATCGGGACAGGTACCTGGCCAGCAATATGGATGCTGGGAAAAAATATCAGCGAAACAGGCACTTATTGGGCAAACGAAGGTTATGGCACCACATCATGGCCTGCAGTAGGTGAGATAGATATATTAGAGCATTGGGGAAGCAATCAAAACTATGCTCAAAGCGCCATGCATACAACCTCAAGCAATGGAAATACTCAAAATAAGGGTGGGCGCTATATTCCTACTATATCCAGCGACTTTCACACCTATACAATGGACTGGGATGCTGAGCGTATCATTTTCAAAATAGATGGTATTGAGCATTATCGCTATAACCCTAGTGAAAAAAATGCAAGCACCTGGCCTTATGATTCGGAATTTTTCTTCCTTCTAAATATAGCCATACAATCGACTATTGATTCTAGTTTTACCGAGAGCGCTATGGAAATTGATTATGTTCGTGTCTATCAATCGGGCAATTTAGTCTGGTCGGACGAGTTTAATGCTGAGTCTAGCGATAAACAAATGTCCTGGGATTTAGATGAGAATGGCGAAGTTGATCTACTAACTGACGGGCTTCTGTTTTTAAGAAGTACTTTTGAATTAACTGGTGATGCGCTTTTGGAAGGGGTGACTTCTTCAGAATCGGTTCTTTCAAGTGAACAAATAACGCAAAATATTTCTGACCTTTATCAGATTGCAGATATTGATGGTAATGGTGAGGTTGATGCCTTAACTGATGCGCTAACGTTGTTAAGGTATTTATTTGAGCTTAGAAATGATGCCTTAATCAAAGGCGTTGTTGATGAAAATGCTTCAAGAACAGGTGCTAGTGAGATTGAAGCCTATATTGAATCTCATATGCCATAAATCTGCCTTTTGCTAATCAAATTTAGTCATTAGGTTATGTGATAGGTAATTAAGCTGTGATTGTAATAGTTTAGTTGATTGGATCCGCAGGTCTGTTGCCTGCGGCCAATCGATTATGAGTCGACTGAC
>JBMZEV010000005.1:0-39639 GCA_049615065.1 Porticoccaceae bacterium
CGGTCAGTAAAATACATACACCGCGCTCCAAAGAAGCAGACTCAATTGAGGCATCAATATTCTCTTTAAGTTTCTGCATCTTGTTTTTATGCATGTCATTATTTTTCGCTGTATTTTCCATGAGCTCCTCAAACTATGTCTTAAAATAATTCATAAGGATATTTAAAAACTTGGCGTATAGGCTAAGGTGAATAACAACTCACGACCCATAGATCGGTAATTACCCAAGAATCCACTGGCTGTAACATATTCTTTATCGGTTAGGTTGTTTGCATTTACTTTCACTGCCCAGTTATCACTTAGATCAAAGTTTGCACGCAAAGCAAGAGTGGTATAGCCACCAAAGCGGACTGTATTAGCAGCATCATTGAAGGTATGGCCTTGGCTGTAGATAGTAATGCCAAATCCATAATTATTCGCTAAATAGTCCGCATCAAGCGTTGCAGATCGCTCTGCGCGTCGAGCTAAGTTATTTCCATTGTTCTTAATAGATGTGATTTGTGGATCCAATAATGTACCAGATAATCCAACTAACCATCCAGCAAGCTCAGTTTCCAACGATAACTCTAACCCTGTAATTTCTGCTTTCGAGACATTATTTGGAGCACCGCTGTCAAACAAAATTAAATTTTCTAGCTGACTGTTAAATAATCCCAAGCTTACAAAAGCACTATTCAAATCAGCCTTTAAACCAAGTTCAATATTTTTAGATTGCTCTGGCAATAAATTTCGGTTGCTCATACCTGGCCAATATAAATCATTAAAAGTAGGCGCCTTAAATCCCTCACCATAAGAGAAATTTAAACGTATGTTGTCAGATACCTTTTCACCGGCCATCAGTGAAATTGTGGTGTGTTCGCCAAACTGCTCATTATCATCAGTACGGGCACCGAAACTAATATCAGAGCCATCTGATTGAAATCTATACTGAAGGAAGGCCGCCTTATTATCCCTGCTATCTACTGGAAAGGCTGCAAGCGAGTCCAATTCATCCTTAAGGTAATCTAAACCAATTGAAAGAACACTATTATTTTCAAGCTTCACCACATTGAGCCATGTGGCTTCTGTCTTTGTTGTGTTAAAAAAAGCTTTAAGGCCATAAAGACTGAGATCTGCATTGGGTGAAAATTCCTCTGCCTCATCTGTACTTAGACCAAGTTGAAGATTACTAGACCAATAATCATTGATATTTAGATCCAGCGAGGAAGATAGGGAAGTTATTTCAACATCATTGTAGATATAGCAATCATCCTCAATCGAATATTGCATATTCCCCCCCCAAGGAGCTGGAATTGTATTTCCATCTTCATCGAGCTCATCAAACCATTGGGTGCACTGCGCATCATAATCAGTTTTAGTGTCATTACTGTTATATGAAAGACTTAGCTTGGCATCATCATTAATTTCATAACCATAACGCAATGCAATGCCATTATTTTTATGGCCATCCTTGTCGCCATGAAGAAACGTGGTATCGTAAGTACTATCTATTCCATCAGTTTTGTATGTATTAATGACTGCAGAATAACTACTTTTTCCATGGACTGTCCCCGCTGACAGTGTAGTCTCACTGGTGCCATTGCTACCAACTGATGATTTAATCTGCAATGAATCCATATTAGCTGCATTACGAGTGATAATATTTACCACACCTCCAATCGCATCTGCCCCGTAAAGGCTAGATTTAGGACCGCGAACCACTTCAATACGCTCGATTGAATTAGTATCAATTAATCCAAGGGTAGCACTTCCAGCGCTTGCTGTCCCAATACGCACACCATCAACTAAAAATAGAGAGTGATCGCTTTCACTCCCCCTGATGAATAGACTTGTTTGAGAGCCCCTTGCACCATTACGAATTGTAGAAACACTTTGCAACCTTGACATCAACTCAAACAAATCAGATGCTTGATAACGCTCAATATCTTCTCTTGTGAAAATAGAAATTGAACTTAAACTTTCTGAAACAATGGTTGGAATTCTACTTTCAGTAACAATAATATTTTCAAGATTTTTAATTTCTTCAGCATTAACAGAGGGTATTGCAAAAAACGGAACTAGGAATAAACCTAGGTTTAAATTTATTAATTTTTTCATCATAAGAACCTGTGCTCTCACCCGAGCATAATTATTTTATTTTTAGCGGAGGTACACACAGGCGAAAGGACAGCAAAAGACTGTCGATCAGCGCAATACCGCACCCCGCGGTTTGTCTGCATAGCGACAGGCCGGTCTCCGGACTTGTAAGTGAGCAATGAGAATACTCTATTGAGTTACCTTCCCATGCCTGATTGGAGCACAGTGGTCATACAACTCAATATTCTTACCTACCGTTGCGGGGGCAGTATCGGAATAGCTTGTAGTTATGAAAAAATAAAACTAAGCGCACCGATTTCCCGTTTCACTCTTTGGTTTAAGAATTAAAACCTAAAGAGAACCTGTTGCCGAAGCAAGGAGTGAATCTAACCACTGAAGAGTCAGAAGTCAAATAACTTTGCAAATAATTAGGATAGAGCCTCTAAGGCTTGAGTAACATTTCGCACCGCGGTCACTCTCATACCCTTAATCGGCTGTTTGGGCTTATTGCCCGCAGGCACTATTGCGTGTTTAAACCCGTGCTTGGCTGCTTCGCGAAGTCGCTCCTGACCATTGGCTACAGGTCTAATTTCACCGGCTAAACCCACTTCACCAAATACCACCAGATCATCGGGCAAGGGGTTATCTCTAAAACTGGAGATAACTGCCATAATCAATGCTAAATCTGCGCTGGTTTCTAATACCTTAACGCCGCCCACCACATTAACAAATACATCTTGATCACCGGCCATAATACCGCCATGTCGATGAAGAACTGCTAATAACATGGATAATCGATTATGGTCCAACCCCACAGTCACCCGACGCGGATTACCCAAATGACTATCGTCTACTAAAGCCTGCAACTCTACTAGAAGCGGCCGAGTCCCCTCCCATACCACCATCACCACACTACCCGACGAGATATCTTCACCACGCTGTAAAAAAATTGCCGAGGGGTTTGCCACTTCAACCAGACCTTTGTCAGTCATGGCAAAAACACCTAACTCATTGACGGCGCCAAAGCGATTTTTATGGCTGCGCAGGGTTCTAAAGTGACTATCACTATTACCTTCAAGCATCAGTGAGCAATCAATCATATGCTCCAAGACCTTAGGTCCTGCCAATGAACCATCTTTGGTAACATGGCCAACTAGAATTAATACGGTATTGGTCTGCTTGGCATAACGCACTAACATCGAAGCACTTTCGCGCACCTGAGACACACTACCAGGCGCTGAAGTAACCTCTTCCATATGCATCACTTGAATGGAATCAATCACCATGATTTTTGGCTTTTTCTGTTCGGCAACCGCACACACAGTTTCCACCGAAGTTTCCGCCATAATTTCTAGCTTGTCCGTAGGCAATTGCAGACGAGAGGCACGCATTGCCACTTGCTGAGGGGATTCTTCACCAGTGATATACAGCGCTGACTCAGTGTTTGCTAATTTACACAGCGTTTGTAATAACAATGTGCTCTTACCCGCACCGGGCTCACCACCGACCAAAATCACCGAACCAGGCACTAAACCTCCGCCCAAAACTAAGTCTAACTCACCTACTGATGTGCTAATTCTGGGGATCTCGTCCAGTGTAATTTCCGAAAGGGTTTTCACTTGGCCATCTACTGCAGCGGCAAAACCTGTTCGCGAAATGGCAGTTGCTCGCGTGGCACTGCCCAAACGAACCTCAGATAGGGTATTCCAAGCCTTACAGTCATTACATTGCCCCTGCCACTTTCTATACTCAGAACCACAGTCGCTGCATACATAGGCTGTTTTGGTTTTAGTAGACAACCATCTATCTCCGTTACTGTTTTTATATACAGTAACTTAAACAGAGTGTATTTACAATCTCAATTTTCTAAAACCATTAGCTATCAAAGATACTATTTTCTCGTTCATTTGGAATGTTTCTGATAAAGTATCGGCATGTCATTAATACCCGAAAAATCCATTGTTTTTTCGCCAACTTTAGCCGCCACTATAGGTTTAGAGGAGGCAATACTGCTTCAAATTCTGCAAGAATGCGCCAGTCATTCTGAGCAAGTAGCTAGCAGTGGCTTTGCCTGGACATGTATTTCTGGTGCTAAATTACTTGACCTGAGCCCCTTCTGGAATGAGCAGGATATTCGCCGACTAACCGCTAGCCTGCATGAAAAAGGTTTATTGTTAGTGGGTGGTGGTGCATTTGGGGCGGACCAAGAATTTCGCTTTGCCTTTAATGAAACCACTACAGCATCAAGCAATCCGAAAACGAGAAACACGCCTATTTCCCCCGCTCCAAAGGCACATTCAGCAAAGACCATTGGCAGTAGCTGGCAACCGAGTGAAGACTGTCTTAGACAACTTGCACAGTTAGGTGTAACTAATGAATTTGCCTACCAGCAAGTACCTCAGTTTGTAACCTACTGGCGGGATAGGAATATCCCCCGCCACAGCTGGGATGCCAAATACATTAAAGAAGTATGGCGACAATGGCAGCAAGCGGAAGCCGTAAGCCATCGCAAAAACAAGCAATTACCCATGAACGGAAATTGGTATCCATCCCAAGATGCGCTTGATATCCTATGTAAGCAAGGTGGCATCAACAGCAACTTTATCGAAGATGCTATTCCTGAATTTATACTCTATTGGCGAAGTACTGGCGAAGTTTCCAGCACCTGGGACTCGAAGTTTGTGCAACATGTTCGCCGCCAATGGCAGTTCTTTAATGGCATGATGAATCAAGATAAAACACCCAAAACAATAAGTGCATCTTGGCAGCCAAGTGAGTCTGTTTATGACGTGTTACACATGGCTAATATCGAACGTGATTTTGCTCAGAGACTCATCCCTGAGTTTGTGCTTTACTGGCAAGAAAATGGCTCTGCACAATGTTCATGGAGCACAAAATTTTTACAGTATGTTAAACGCCAGTGGGCGCGGCATATTCAACCCCAGACAGCGGACAAACACTATGGCAAGCAACAAGGATCTGGTTCAACAGGTCGTATCCGAGATCGCAACATCATCGACGCGCTCTCAGACAGAAGCTGGGCATCCTGAAAATGCACCTCAGAGCCCTGAACTGATTGATGCCATCAATCAGGTATTTGCGCTGTTTCAAATAAATTATCACAATCAGTATTTCAGTGCTTTTGGCGATAATACCAAATCAGAAAATTTAGCTAAAAATCTATGGCTGAATAAACTGTGTCAATTTAGTGCGGACACAATTTGTGGCGCTGCTGAGAAAATTATTGCCGACAACGATTACCTACCCACACTGCATAAAATGCTCGAAGCCTGTCGCCAAGTTGGCATGCCAAAAGGCCTACCCAGCGTCCGCAATGCATACCTTGAAGCCTGCAATAAACCACGCCCTAAGGCAACACAGGACTGGTCTCATGCAGCGGTATATCTGGCAGGTCGCGACTGTGGCTGGCATCTACTTGCTAATGAAATAGAACGAAAAGCTTTTCCGCTATTTAGTGATTGCTATCGCAACTACTGTGATCTTGTATTAGCTGGTGAAGAATTAGTCATTGACCTTCCAAAGGAATTGCCGGAAACCTCGACAAAAAAAGTCAGCCGGGCAGAAAACCTAAAGCAACTTAAGAAACTACAAAAATTAATCGACTAACTTTATTAGGGATAAGCCACAAAGACTGAACGTTTTTGCTTTGCCATTTCAATCCCATCTATTTTTATGGCGGTTAATTGCCAACCATTAGCGATTAAATCACCTTCTTTATACGATTGATCATTGGCAAACAAACGGTTGGACTTAGAGCCCAGGTTAAAGTAAATATGACCACTTATGTCAAGCGCAGGCAATGCGAATGGATCAGTTTCAACTTGTGGCTGTGTCATATTAGCTGATTGCTCCACCAGTTCAGTCGTTGGCAGCTTAACGGGCAAAATCTCATTGTTTTGAGGCAAAGGCTTAAATTCAAGCCAATAGATCAGTAGAGCAAAAATAACGGCTAGCAGTAAAATCAACACTAATGCTATAACTGGCTTATTGGATGATGCCTTTTGCTCATAGGGATCCCAACGCGCACTGGCAAAATCCTCCAAGTCCTTAGGGTCATCGCGCAATCGTTCTTGCTCGGCTTTTTTAAGCGCATTTAATATATAAGACATTAGAGATCACTCTGCTGAGGCAAACTATAATTTAATGTTGGAATTGCGGGATCCGCTAACTGGTTAAGCTTCATAATTGTTTGTCGACCGACTACACCATCATCACGAATTCCCTGCTGTTTTTGGAAATTCAGGACTGTATCTCGAATCACTTCAGTGTAATTGCCGCCGGTAATGTAGGGCAAATAGTCACTATCAATCAACTGAAGTTGTCTCTGCAACCAATTTAGCGCTATTGGATTATTATCCCCAAGACGCAGACTTTGAATATCTGATGGGGAATACCATAGAAAAAGGAAGGCGCCATTCCATCGTTCAACAAACCATTGCAGAGGTTCACGACGAATACTATCACCCACATTTAACAAAACTGACTCACCATCTAGTGCTGTTAATAAGTAACTTTTTAAGCGGCCATTATCTTCTGTAATCCAAATAATACCGGGCCTATCTATAGCCTTTAACCCATCAATTTCGGTATCGGTTAGTTTTTCAGCGCCCAATTCATTGATAGCGGCTAGGGCAAAAACTTCCTCTTCAGAATACAATGGCTCTACCTCGATGGACCATAAAGCGAATAGATCAGCAAAAGGATTGCTTATCGCCAAAGTGGTTACTTTTTGCTGATCATTGACCTGGGCTTGAGCTGAATCTGAGTCTGGAATTGGAGCTGGCGACTCATTCTGAATAAGAGGCTCTCGTGAAATTTCATTGGATTCAATAATTTTAAATAGGGGCTGTTGCTGCTCTATGCTTTTAGCCTCTATATCAGCATCAATTTCGACTTCTTCAAAGTCAACTGCCAACCTGTTGGCGTCATATCGCTCAGCCATTAGTAACGCAAAAATACCTAGAATAAGTAAAGCAACAAACCACTTGCCTGAAGATTTTTTTTCCGGTGGCTGAGTATCAAATATTTCTTTTGCCGCTTTTTTAACTAATTTGGCAGATACAGTTTTGGCGCCAGTAGCATAAGCAGCAAGCAGTGCATGATGACAGATTAGGTTTATCAGCCGAGGAACACCCTTGGTTAATTTAAACAACGCTGTCATAGCAGAATTTTCAAAGATTGCCCGATTAGCCCCAGCATGATGCAAGCGGTGATTAACATAATTAGCTATGTCTGTTTTTTCTAATGGCAACAGATGAAAACGTGCCACTACCCGCTGGTTAAGTTGCCGCTGATCCTTTTGCGCCAGAGTTTCTAATAACTCTGGCTGACCCACGAGTAAAATATGCAACAACTTATGGGTTGCTGTTTCAAGGTTACTCAGTAGGCGCAATATCTCAAGAACCTCTGGGCTTAAATTTTGCGCCTCCTCAATCACTACCAAGGTTTTCTTACCCTCCGCATGGGCGGCAATAAGGTCGCTATTTAAAGCATCGATACAATTTTTCGAGAGAGATGTTTTTGAAGACTTAGGCAGTTCAATGGAGAGTTCCTGACAAATACTTGCCAGCACATCCGTGACTTCGAGGGTGCTATTAAGCACATAGGCCACGCGCACATGGGCCGGCAGCCGTTTTAATAATGTTCTTGTTAGGGTGGTTTTTCCGGTGCCCACTTCGCCGGTGAGCAGGACAAAACCACCTTCGCGGTCAAGCCCATACTTTAGATGGGCTACAGCTTGGCGATGCTGACTACTGGGATATAAAAATCCCGGATCTGGAACAATAGAAAATGGTTCACAATTAAGGGCAAAATACTGTTGGTATATGCTCATAATCCATATTTACTCAGTCTCTTGGGGCTGACCTTCTTCCAATATTCCCTTGAGCCTATCGCTTAATTTACTCTGTTTTTTACCATCAAGTTCACGACTGATTAGATGCTCAAATCTATTATTTGATAAATCCTTAGCATCTCCTGGTGTTCGGATAATGGTGGGCCGAATAAACATCATTGTGACCTTCTTATCCTCTTTCTTGGTGGAAGTTTTAAATAAATGTCCCAAAAGCGGAATATCACCCAGCAAAGGAACCTTACTTTCACCCTCACTAAAGTTGTCCTCAATTAAGCCACCCAGTACAAGCAACTCTCCATCTTCAATCATTACATTGGTTTTGATGGTGTTTTTAGAGGTAGTGGTCTGACCATTACCATCCGTTGCCAGAACCTTAGAAGATTCCTGCTCAATCTCTAAACGAATGGCATTGCCCTTACTGATTTGCGGCTTAACTGTTAAAAGAATGCCTACTTCTTCGCGGTTATAGGTGGTAAATGGATTGCTTGCACCATTGGCACCACTGGTATATTTACCTGATGCAAAGGGCACCTCTTCACCCGAGGTTAATTTTGCTTCTTCATTGTCCAAAGTCACTACCGATGGTGTCGATAGAATATTAGTATCATCATCTCTTTTTAATGCCTGAATCAATAAACCCATGCCCCTGCCAGTAGCAGGATCAAAGTCACCGCCAGCAATTACCGAAGAATTGGGAATACTGCCAACAATTGTTGCTACCCCAGTGGCGTCTGGGGTTCCACTTAGACCAGTACCGACTAATTGCGTCAGCAACCCATTAAAGTTCGTCAGGTAGCCGCCTTTATCCTTACTGGTATAGAGCAAATCAGAACCTAACTCATTGGCCTGTTCTTCTGAAAGCTGGGCAATTACCGCCTCGATTAATACCTGAGGGCGAGAGATATCTAATTTATCGACGATATTTTTAATTTCGCGAATCACAGCGGCTGGAGCAGCTAAAATTAAAGCATTATTCAGCTCATCAATTTCGACCTTATAGGCTGCCTTTGCACCACCCTTTTTGCCCTTACCTGTGGTTTCTCCAGCTAATCGAAGCAGAATTTCCGAGGTTAAAAGCCCATCCAACACTGGCTTAAGTTCTGCAGCACGAGAATAATTAAGATAGATGACCTCGACGCTGCCTTTTTTACTTAGAGGCACATCCAAAGACTCCAACATAGACTTAAATGCCGCTCGTGCCGAGCCAGGGCCGCTTACAATAACGCGGTTGTTTAGGTCATCTTCAACTAATGATAATTCTTGCTTTTGCAACTGTTTTAGCTGGCCTGCAATATGAACAGCTTCAGCTGCAGATATATGCTCTAGGCTAATAACCTCAACCGCAGTCTGGTCGGGATCATCAAGTTCGTTAAGTAACATTTTTAAGCGATTAACATTTGAGCGAATATCAGAAACTACAAGATAGTTACTCTGGTTATATGCCTGAACTCGCGCACCATTGCTCATTAACGGCTTTAATACTGGTATAAGGGTCGCCGCCTGGACATAGCGAACCTTGAGGATTTCTGTAACCAGCTCACTATCACCACCCCCAGCCAGATTAAATGACTGGTTAAACGGCACTATTCTTGTCACAGCACCATCACGAATAGCTTGATAACCCTGAACCTGAATAGCAGAGAGAATAGCTTCATAGAGCAGCGATTTTTCGATGCTCTCAGGTGAAATAATGGTTACCTTACCCTTGACTCTTGGATCGAGAACAAAAGACTCTCCGGTAATTTCAGCGACACTTTCGATAACGCTTCGAATATCTGCATCGCGAAAATTTATTTTTACCAAATCTGCGGCAAAGGCCTCAACTACAAAACCAATGGAAATAGCTAGCGCAACTAACCATTTAATAACACCAGAGCATCTTCTCAATTGACCCACTTTCATATACTTTAACCATTTATTAAATTTAATATTCATATTAGGGCTTAAATCCTAAATTTGGCATCATTTTAGCCGATAGACTCGAAGCATTGATATAAATAATCTGCTTTTCGCCATCTCTTAAAACTGTCACTGGCAGGTTTGTAGAAGCACTAAACTTCACCCAACTACTTGGGTCTGCCATTATATCCTTCATTGAAACACCATCCACACCGATAACTACATCTCCCTCGTGGATATCCGCTAGAGATTGAACCTCTGTAGACAAGTCATTTAGCTTAAATCCAGTAGTTCCACCGGCAATAACTGGCACTGCACCAAACATATTAGCAAAAGCGAAACCGCTATCTGACGATTTACCAGATTTTGCAGCACCCACAGATTGCTCAATAATAGTGTCCGGTTTTTTCATTACCATTTGTTTATTCACGCCATCTTGAAGAACAACTATTCTATAGCCTTGAATATCAACAATTTTGGTTTTTTCCTCAATTTTATCGCCAATAAAATGAACTACCTCTTTCGACCCACCAAACTTGATAGTTGCCGTAGAGGCATCACCAGCGAGCACAACTCCCAATAACTGAGCATCAATATTTGCAAGAGGTAAATTATCTGGAATATTGGATAAATCTAATTCTTTCTGAGGTTTTACCACATCCCCAAACCAGGCAAAGTTTATTTTAGCTGGGCTTCTGACCTGCTCAATAGCACTCAAAGCGGGTTGTTCTTTGTACTTCTCGATTAAAACAGCGAAAATTAGCCCGAGGCTAAATAAACCCATGATCAACAGAGGCAACCATTGATTTCGCTGTAACCCAGCCTTGTCTAGAAAATTAGTTAACACGCTCGACCTCAAGGGTTGCTGTAATTTTTGATAAATCATCCTCTTCTGTAACAAGCTTTAGCTCACCTAAGATATAGCCTCGGCAAGCAATTTGGTGCATAAATTTCAAAAGCTGGTTACTTTTACTGCCACTTACGACCATAGAGATAGAATTTTCTTTCTGTTTTGTGGACACGACCTTTAGTTGATTTCGCGAAACCAAGTGGGTCAAATCAGCTTTAAAGTCATCCTTTTGTTGTCGTACGCTCGGACAATTATTGACTAACCCTGCCACTAAATCTCGTTTTTCTTGCAACCAAACAACATCCGCTTTTAGAGCATCTCTTTGGCTTTTGACTTGCGAATAGGTTTCCAATTTGGGAAACACCAACATAACTGTAATTAAAACTGCGAGAACTAAGGCACCAATTTTAAGCGCACGCTTTTCCCGCGACTCCAGATTGGCAAAAAAATCTGAGACCATGACCAAGATATCATTCATTGATTACCTCCTTTATTTTTCGGAGTTAATCGCAATTCAATCGTATTTTCTCCCTTACCGGCTTTCTGGCTAACACCTATACGGTAGCCGGGAACATTCAGTCTGCGCTTAGTTAGCGCAAGACCATTTTGAATCTGCATAACTAATCCATCTTTCTCAGAATATCTCAGCTCACTCAATTGGCAACCACAGCCCTTCATTAGCTTATCCAGAGCGACTAAACTAGACATAGGCTCAGAATTCAGACCATTACGCTGAGAAAATAATAATGATAAATGCTTATCCGCTTCAGACCTAACATCACTCGGCGCCGGTCTTCGGCCATCAAATAAGCGTGAATAACTTTGCATCAAACGACTTTCTAACTGCGCAGTTTCTTCTACCATATTAGCGCTAGCAATCTGCAAATAGATCACTGAAAGAAGGATGGAAATCAATCCCAATAGAGATACAGGAAGCCAAGACATTAATGCACGTAACGAAATTGCAGGTTTGTGCTCTCCTGTTAAAAGATCACATTGACTAGGTAATTGAGAAAACTGCCAATCTAGAGTTGAATCGTTAATATCAGCAAGCTCAACTATCCGCTCTGGCACCTGTACATTTTCAGGCACAGAGATAGAGACCCTAAGGGCCTCATCCTGTTGCAGCAGAGAATCAATCATCGACCAGGCCATGTCTGAGCCTGCAGCAAAACCATCTACCACACCATAGCGAACTAGGCACACACCATCACGCCAGCCAACACTGACTCTACCATCTTCATAAGGCAATGCCATATAATCTGGATACATTGATTTAGGCGCTACGCCAGAATTTTTTGCTATACGTTGCCAATTTTGAATATCAGCTTCAGCAACCACCAAGATCTGTAATTGGCCATCGGAACATTGGCCACACTGCACAAAATGCACCTCGTCTATTGGCTGAAGTAGCTTGTCTTCTAATATCCATGGAATCAGCTCCGCCCACTTGCGCTTAGGCGCAGAGGGAGGATCTATTAGATGCATAGCAACTGATTCCGAGGGCACCCATAGATCCATACTCACTAAATCTGCTTCTACAGCCGACTCAAAGGCCTCACCCTCATTGGTGATATAGCTATCAAGATTGTGTATATGGTCCACTGGCAGTGTCATTTTAAGCCCCAATCATTGCGCAAGCGGGTAGCACTTGCCCATCGTCAATCATACTATCTGAACTTTTATCAGATCCTGAGATATTGCCAGCTGTCAGCTTTTCTAGCAATTCTGTTACGCTATCTTTATTCATTTTAGCTGGCACAGCGGTCATTTCCCTGGAGATTATAACCGAATCTGCGCTGGAACTGCGCATTATAATGCTTCTAACTTCAATTCTCGCCTCTCCCAGCGTGACCTCAATATATAATTCAAAGAATTGAGATGCCACAGTAATAATATCTACTGGCCAACGCTGCACAATATCAGTAATTGGCAACGCCAACTCAAATTGAAGAAGACTATGAAAATCATTTAGCGTTTCGAAGGGTCGATTGGCTATTACGGTATCCCTAAACTGCATATCATAAATATCACCCAGCCCCAGCAACAACTCTTCGGAAGCAGTATTTATATTAATAGCTACGGATTTCGTAGATTGACCTGGAATAATTTTAGGCACGGGCAGAGCGGTTAACCAGGGCATTAATCTTTGCACCTCAAAAACCTCGTAACCTAACACAGAGGCAAGTTCACCTGCCTCAACCATAGGCGCATCCGCTATGGTTCGAGGCGGATAAAACCCTGAATACTCCTCTTGCTCTGCACCATCGGGGCCAACTTTTGTGGAATTTGGATCAAGCCAGTCAACAATAGCCTCAATTCTCCCAGGGTATACAGGTATATCAAGATAACGCAGTAAATTATTCCAAGTCTTGGCAAAGCTAGACTCATTTCCGTTTAGTGCATGCTTTAATTCTGAAGGGGATTTGTAATATAAACTGTTGATATTAAAGCGTCCCTGCAAATCAGAAATACAGCCGTTTACTATGCCGCCTTCCACTGGCATAGCTGGGATAGCCTGTGCCCACAACTCATCAAAGTGATCGGCTTGCGAATTCGCCGCATCATCTTCCAATAACTGCCTTGCCCAACTCTCAGCACTGAGTGCCAAAAGATAGGCCTGATCCTGATGAATAGAAAGCGTAGACTGCGCAATATTAATTTGATGGCGATAAAAGATATTACCTAAAATAAACATAATGCTAGTCATTAGCAGCAGCGCGGCAATTAGGGCAACGCCGGACTGCCGAGAGAAACGTGATTGCATCAGGAACTTACTCCTAAGAATAGTCTCGAGGTCTCGGCGCCATTATTTAATGTAATCGTAACCCTAATTACTCTTGGCAGGGGATTAGCATTTCGGCGCTTTACAGGGGGCCAGTCAGGGGTAAATGTACTTCTGCCATCTGAGTGCTCAAATAAAATTTTATCCACATCTTTCAGTAGCACCATCGATACGCCATCACTGTATCTCATTGATTCAGTGATACCCCAAGATTGGCGAATTAACTGCTGATCATCATCTAGATCATAGGATACCCTTCTTAAACCGCTTGGGTTAGTCGCTATCATGGGGCCATTGCCTCGACTGAACCGAACACCAAAGTCACTTTTAGCGGTAAAGTATGGTGGCTCAACACCGCCCAATCCATCTCTAAATGGACGATTCCTGATATGCATTAAATCTCGTTGTATAATTTTCCAAGCTCTCTGTATTTCGGCCGCGCCTGTTTGTTTCGCGCGGCTTCGCTCATCTGCGTCAATCACCACTTCTATTGCTTGGTATGACATTAATGAAATAATTGCCAACAGGGACAGAGCAATCAGTGTCTCAATAAGGGTAAAGCCAGACTGAAATCTATATTTATTGCTATAACTGAGATATGTAATTACTTTCACAATTACTTCTCAATAATATAGATAGATAGAGAACTTGTTACGCGATCACTGTCTACAGCGCTGACTTTTGCCTCATAACGATAGAGGTCTTTACCTACAGCTGGTTCGACAGACAGCACCCAATTCCAATCCTGGCCATACTGGGTATGCTGACCTTTTTTAGTTTTACTTGATCGCCGAGTCATAGTGCCTCGACCTTCAGATTCCTGATACTGTTCCAATAAAACATTCCAGGCGACCTGATTACTAAAGTTTTTGGCATTCATATGGGCACGCTGATCAGCATATTGATGCACAGCAGAAATAGCGCCCCCCAAAACCAATCCCAAGATCCCTAGAGCAACAACAACCTCAATAAGTGTAAAGCCTGATTCTCGACTGGAATAAGTCACTTCTTCTGCCTCTGCTTTTTCATCTTGATCAGCAAATCTTCACTATCCCAGTAATAACTATAGCTTATTTCATAATCACTATAGCTCAGACTTACTAATACCTCAGGCTCAACATAACCATCCGGCAAAAAAGCGAGCACTGGCTGTAAAAAATCTTTTTTATCTTTAGTAGAGCGTACGTTGCCCTTTTCAATCTCTTCTCGCGATGGCAAGGCGGCCTGCTGATAAAACAATGGCTCTTCGTCATCTTCATCCGAAAGCCATAAAATATTCGCACCTTCGCCCAATTTATAAGGCTCAGGATAAGAGACTTTAACCCACTTATTTCTGTAATATATTACTGCATTTAGCTGAGTAGTTTGCTTTGTTTTTTTATTAGTATCAGCGAGCACACCAAAGGCTGCTCCCTGCAATACCGCAAAGTCAGCTAACTGGTTAAGCCAAATGGATAATTTTTCTGCCTCACTAGAATGGCGCTTATTAACTGTTTGACCGATAGAACCTGCAGCTACCGCAGCTATCAAGGCAATAACGGCAATTACCACCATAATTTCAATCAGCGTATAGCCTTTTTGGCGATGACGGTTGGTAACCACAGTTAATCCTTACGCGAAGTATCCACTTAGATTTCTACTGGACGTTCCAATTTCCCCAATCCTTATTTGAACCCTCACCACCAGAAACACCGTCGGCTCCGTAGGTATACACATCAATATCTTTACCGCGGGATCCAGGGTACGAATATAAATAAGGCGTCTTCCATGGGTCATTAGGTACCGCATCTAGGTAGGGGCCATTCCAGTTATCGGAACCAGCAGGGGGAGAAACTAAGGCTTCTAAGCCCTGAGATTGAGTTGGGTAACGGAAGTTATCTAGACGATAAAACTTCAGTGCGTTTTCAATCACCCTAATATCTTGGGCAACTCTCGTTCGCTCAGCTTTTTCGACTTGGTTAAATACCCTTGGTCCAACCATGGCGATTAGCAAACCAATAACTGCAACAACAACCATCATTTCGATCAGAGTGAAACCTGCTTGTTTTCTTTTATTACTCTCTTTCATTCACTTTCCCCTTAATTAACTTTTTAGTCGCCAAACTAGTTTGCCTAGCAACATTAAACCATATTACCCATATCCATAATGGGTAACATAACCGCGGCAACAACCGACAAAATAATGCCTCCCATAAATATAATAAGCACTGGATTGATTAACTTTAAAAACACTTCTACCGCATTAGCTAAGCGTAGAGAATAGTATTCAGAAACTCGAATTAACATCTTGTCTAGCTCACTCGAAGCCTCACCACTACCTACCATGTGGACAAGAAACCCACTGCCTACTTTATTTTCTTCTAGCGCCTTTTGTAGCGAAGTACCCCGACGCATGCTCTCAGTCACCTGTTCCATTTTACTGCGCAAATGTAGATTGCTCACAACTGCTGAGGAAATCTTGAGTGCGGCCAAGGCAGGTACACCATTGCCAAGCAATACACCTAAACTTCGAGACCAGTCGGCAACATTGGCCATAGTCGTCCAGCGTCCCAATCCAGGCATACCAAGAATAATTTGATGCCAGCGCCTTCTTCGATCGTCATCGCGCAACAACCAGGAAGAAATACCTGCCAAAATAATACCAATTAACAGGATAAATAAACCATATTGCTGAGTGAAGTCACTAATAGCGATAATAATTTTAGTAATGGTTGGTAATTCGCGGTTAGAGCTAATGAAAATCGCGGTAATTTTTGGCACTACCCAGACCATCATCATTGCCACCACAAGCATCGAAGCCCCTAAAAGGGTGGCCGGATAGATCATCGCTCTAGTCACGGTCTTTCGATTTTCAGCACTGGTTTCTATATCTTCAGCCAAGCGCATCAGCACCGTATGCAGGTGACCACTCTCCTCACCCACACCTACACCCGCTAGGACGCTTTCCGGAATCTTATAGGGAGAACGACGCATAGCCTCAGAAAAGCTTCGACCCTCAATAATTTCTGAACGCCAACTTTCAACCATTCTTTTTTGTCGATCTGTTTCAGCCTGCTCAATAGTCATTCGCATTGCATCTTCTAACTGCAACCCAGACTGTATCAATATTGCCTGTTGCTGCAACACCAAAGATAGATCAAATTCGTTGATCTTAGTGGCCCTAGCTAGCTTTGATTTTGGTGTTGATTTTGCCACTTCCGTCAATTTTGATGGCAGCAGCTTTTTTTCTTTTAACTGGCGACGTGCATGTCGCTCTGAGTCCGCAGAAACTACGCCATCAACCAGCTTTCCGGATGCGTCATAAGCAGCATAATCATAAGTAGGCATGGGACTTAAACACTCGTAACTCGAAGAACTTCTTCAACTGTAGTGGCACCCTCTCGCACAAGGGCAAATCCAGCTTCACGAATACTTGGGACATTCTGTCTTATAGATTGCTCTAACTCTATTTCACCAGCATTTTCATGAATCAAGGATTGAAGCTCAGCGTTTACAGTAACCAACTCAAATAACGCCTGACGACCAACAAACCCGGTATTGTTACAATGCTCACAACCCTGCGACTCATAAATTGTTGCACCCTGCTTGATATTGAGTAAATTACTTTGATACTCGTCCGCAGCAACCTCTTTGCGGCAATGAGTGCATAATTTACGCATTAATCGCTGGGAAATAATACCCCTTACCGTCGACGCCAGTAGGAAACTATCAACGCCTAAATCCTGCAATCTAGTGATAGCGCCAGCAGCCGTATTGGTATGCAGCGTAGATAATACTAGGTGACCCGTAAGACTGGCCTGCGTTGCAATTTCTGCAGTTTCACCATCACGAATCTCACCGATCAAAATAACATCCGGGTCCTGACGTAAAATAGCCCGCAATCCTCGGGCAAAAGTCATTCCGGCACGAAGATTAATCTGCGTCTGACTGACCCCCGGAAGATCATATTCCACCGGATCCTCTACGGTCATAATATTGCGCTGCTGGCGATCCATTTGCTGGAGAGCCGCATAAAGAGTAGTCGTCTTACCTGAGCCTGTAGGCCCTGTTACCAAAATAATTCCGTGGGGTCTTGAAATAAGCTGGTCTAGCTCTTTCTTGGTATCTTCTGGCATACCCAACTGCTGAGCCTTTAGTTTGCCCGCGTCTTTATCCAGCAGCCGCATAACCACACGCTCACCATGGCTAGAGGGCATAGTAGACACTCGTAAATCAATGTTGCGACCACCAATTAGAACGCTCATGCGACCATCTTGCGGCAGGCGCTTTTCTGCAATATCAAGCTTTGACATCACTTTGATACGCGAAATTAGCAAGGGCGCAATTTGTACCGAGGGCGTTAAAACTGTTCTGAGAACACCATCTAAACGAAAGCGAACTAACGCTTCTTTTTCGTAGGGTTCAATATGAATATCTGAGGCGCTTTCTTTAAGTGACTCAGTAAGAATGGCGTTTAGCAGCCTAACAATGGGCGCATCATCATTTTCCGCATCTAAAAGATCGCTGACGTCCTCTAGGTCTGCTGCTGCAGATTCCATATCGACGAAGTCTTTAATATCTTCCATCACCGCTTCAGAGGTTCCCGAGCGGCCACTGTAAACTTGACTCAGATGAGCATCAAATTCCGCTTCTTCCAGATGAGTTACCGGCAGACTAGTTCCGGTTACTCGACTAACCTCGGTGACTGCCCACAGAGGCGCCTCTGGACCAACCAACAATTGTTGTTGCTCGCTATCGACAATAACTCGGTTAACTCGAGCGAACTCGAAGGGTAATAATTTTAGCACCTGCTGTTCCAACATAAATCATACTCTAAAGGTTACTTGTGCGAGCAATTGTCTTGCACAAATCAATGGCAAGACAATACCATACCGTTAAGTAAAGTATACACCGTGGTATGTGTTTACAACCTATTTAAAAGCCGGCTTAACGATTATCCGTTAAGAATAAAACTAATCCGTATTAAATTTATATTTTTTTACGAATCTTACTCTTTAACTGGCTTAACACCCGCCACGCTGGGAAACGGAAATGGACTAATATTGCCGCCCTTAGGCGCCTCCGAAATCTTGCAGGCTCCTTCTTTTTCAACTTCATCTATTCTGACGATGGACTGCATCGGAATAAAGCTTCGCTTAACCGACGAGAACTCGCTTTTTAATTTTTCTTCTGCCGGATCGACGATCATTTTTGAACGCTCACCGAATACAAACTGTTCTACTTCAAGAAAACCCCAAAGCTCACTTTGAAACACATGCCGAGCATATATTTCATATACCTGTCCCTGATTAAAGAAAGTTATTCTGTAAATTGGCTCATTAATCATTTAAAAATCACACACCTACTAGTAAAAAATGGCGCCAATCATACCACAAATAAAGCGCGATAATATTGCCAATTAACTGTGCAAAGCTATAATGCACATCACTTTAATCAAACACTGAAAGCACATTACTTATGGCAACTGAAACCGTTAAAAAACTGCATATTGTCACCCACGGCTGCCAAATGAATGAATACGACTCATCGCGCATGGCAGACCTACTGGGTGAGAGCCATAATATGGTGGCTACAGAAAATGCCGACGAAGCTGATGTGTTGTTATTAAATACCTGTTCAATACGAGAAAAAGCTCAAGAGAAAGTATTTCACCAATTGGGTCGCTGGAAAAACCTGAAAGATAAGAACCCTGACTTAGTCATTGGTGTTGGTGGTTGCGTGGCCAGCCAAGAGGGCGATGCCATTGCTAAACGAGCACCCTTTGTCGATGTGATTTTTGGCCCGCAAACCTTGCATCGCCTTCCAGAAATGATTGAAAAGCAAAAACATGATGGCACTGTAGCTGTTGATATCAGTTTTCCTGAAATAGAAAAATTTGATCGACTTCCCACCCCCGAAGTCGATGGCGTCAGTGCTTTTGTGTCAATTATGGAAGGCTGCTCAAAATACTGCACTTTTTGCGTTGTCCCCTACACTCGTGGCGAAGAGGTTAGTCGGCCGCTGGCAGATGTTCTTTCTGAAATTAACGATCTTGCGCTACAGGGTGTTAGAGAGATCAACCTTCTAGGACAAAATGTTAATGCTTACCAAGGTGATATGCCTGACGGATCAATCTGCGATTTAGCAGAGTTAATTACCTTTGCTGCTGAAATTGAGGGCATTGATCGCATTCGCTACACCACATCTCATCCGGTTGAGTTTTCCGATGCGCTAATTGATGTTTATGCCAAAGTGCCGGAGCTGGTTAGCCATTTGCATCTTCCTGTTCAAAGCGGTTCGGATAGAATTCTAATGGCTATGAAGCGCGGCCACACTGCGATTGAATATAAATCTAAAATACGCCGCCTTCGCGCCATTCGGCCAGATATTAGCATCTCTTCTGACTTTATTATCGGCTTTCCCGGTGAAACTGAGGCAGATTTTGCCGCCACCATGAAGCTGATTGAAGATATTGGCTTTGATACCTCTTTTAGCTTTGTATACAGCGCCAGACCAGGAACCCCTGCGGCAGATTTACCCGATCATGAAGATGAAAGCGTCAAAAAACAGCGTTTAAAAATTCTCCAGGATCGTATCGTACAAAATGCCTTCGAAATTAGTCGACGAATGGTTGGCACTCAACAAACATTGTTAGTAACTGGGGTTTCGAAAAAGGATCCTGGACAGCTGCAAGGGCGTACCGAAAATAACCGCGTGGTGAATTTTTCTGCCGACAACCATGAATTAATTGGTCAATTTGTGCAGGCTGAAATAACAGAAGCACTGCCTAATAGCTTGCGTGGAATACTTTGTTAACGGCATAAGAAAACAGTAATAAGTCTTTTTTGGTGAATTGATAGTCATAAAAACTATTTACCCTGTGATTATTTTCGCGGTATGCTAGGAGCATCTGTTTATTAGAGGTATAGAAATAACTAGTGAACCCATTGGAATCACTAACACCCGCTCGCAGTATTACCCTTGAGCCCAATGACGCCCATCGTCTCGCTTCCCTTTGCGGTCAATTTGATGAGAATCTGCGCTTAATCGAGCAACGTCTCGATGTAGAAATTCGCTCGCGAGATAATTATTTTGCCGCCTATGGTGAGGCTGAAGCCTGTCAAAATGCCCTAGATTTACTCTTTAACCTCTATCAAGAAACTGCTCACTATCCTGAGTTACCCATTGAAGAAGTGCATCTCAACCTCCGACAATCTGAGAGAGAAAAACCTATGACCCAAAATGCTAGCAATATCGAGTCCTCCAACAATGTTGAAAACTTTTCGGTAATTAGAACCAAAAAAGGCAACATTAAGCCTAGAGGCTTAAATCAACAGCGTTATGTGAGAGCTATTCAGACTCACGATATAAATTTTGGTATTGGCCCTGCGGGAACAGGCAAAACGTACCTTGCTGTCGCCTGCGCCGTGGAGGCTTTGTTGCGCGATGAAGTCGAGCGTATTCTCCTAGTAAGACCAGCAGTTGAAGCTGGTGAGCGACTTGGATTCTTGCCGGGTGATTTAGCGCAAAAAGTCGACCCCTATCTTCGCCCGCTATACGATGCCCTGCATGAAATGCTTGGCTTTGAGGCGGTTGCTAAACTTCAGGAGCGCGGGGTTATTGAGGTTGCACCACTTGCTTATATGCGTGGCAGAACTTTAAATTCAGCTTATATTATTCTTGATGAAAGCCAGAACACGACTCGTGAACAAATGAAAATGTTCCTTACCAGAATAGGCTTTGGCTCTACCGCTGTAATCACTGGCGATTGCTCTCAAATTGACCTCCCTAAGGGCGTTAGCTCAGGGCTTATTCATGCGCAAGAAGTGTTAAAGTCGGTTGAAGATATTAGCTTTACTAATTTTATCTCTCGAGACGTAGTGCGCCATCCAGTGGTTCAGAGTATTGTCGATGCCTATGATGATCACGAAGCTAAATCAAAATAAATAAACTACTTATAATGACTATTATTCTAGACATTCAGTCGGCTTCATCCTCTGAAGATGCCCCAGACGAACAAAGTATTAAGCGCTGGGTAAGCGCTGCTATAGGCTCAAAGACGGGTGATACCGAATTAAGCGTTCGCATCGTCGATGAGCCTGAGGGTAAACGGTTAAACGAAACCTACCGCGGTGCCAGCGGTCCGACAAATGTACTGTCTTTTCCATTTGATAACGAAACCCCAGAACCATTACCACTGATTGGCGATATCGTTGTCTGTGCACCGGTTGTGAAAATGGAAGCGCAACAACAAAATAAAGATTTAACCGCACATTGGGCTCACATGATCATCCATGGTGTGCTACATTTGCTAGGCTATGATCATCAAAATGACTCAGAAGCGGCAACCATGGAAACACTTGAAACAGAAATTATGCAAAAACTGGGTTTTCCGCCGCCCTATGCATGTCAATAAGAATAGAAAAATGAATGACGAAATAGATAAGAACCATCAACAAAAAAATCTTCTACAAAAGCTGTGGGAAATTTTTTCACCTGCGCCATCCAATAGCGATGATGTTATGGAGATCCTGCGCGATGCCGAGGATCAGTCAATTATCGATCCAGGTGCACTGCAAATTATGGAAGGCGCCTTAAAGGTGTCCGATCTTCAGGCGCGAGAAATCATGGTGCCCAAGTCACAAATGATGGTGATTGAAGAAGATTTCTCACTTGAGCAAATACTTCAGGTAGTGGTTCAGTCTCAACATTCACGTTTTCCAGTGATTGGTGAATCTTCTGATGATATAAAGGGTATTCTTTTAGCCAAAGAATTATTGCCCCTAGTTTTATCCGGCAAAGACTCTTTTGACCTTCAGCGCATGCTGCGACCAGCTACTATTATTCCTGAGAGCAAACGCCTCAATGTACTGCTCCAAGAATTTCGTGAGCAACGCTACCATATGGCAATTATCGTCGATGAATATGGCGGTGTATCTGGGCTTCTTACAATTGAGGATGTGCTCGAAGAAATCGTGGGCGAAATCGAAGATGAAACTGACGAACACGAGGCTGCGCAGATCATCCAGATTTCAGAAAACTGTTACAGTGTCGAAGCTATTACCACCATCGATGATTTTAATGAATTCTTTGATGTAGGCTTTCCCGATGATGAATTCGACACTGTTGGCGGCTTGGTCATCAATGCCTTTGGTCATCTGCCAAATATTGGCGAAAATACCAAGATTTCACAGTTCGATTTTAAGATACTGAACTGCGATAACCGAAAAATTACCCTGCTCGAAGTCACCAAAGTTCCGCAAACTTAGCCCGCTAGTATGCGCACTCAAACGCTTTCTCTCTACCTAAGCTTGCTGATTGCAGGGGCTTTATTCCCGCTGTCTTTGGCCCCCTTTTCCTACTGGCCTATTGCCATTTTAAGCATGGCAATTCTGTTTTCTAAGCTCCCCCAACAAACGCCTAAGGGCGCCTTTAAGCGCACTGCAGTGTATGGATTAGGAATGTTTGGAAGCGGGGTTAGTTGGGTCTTTGTCAGTATGTATGTTTTTGGTGATATCTCGGCTTTACTCGCACTCATTGGTACATTTTTATTTTGTTTATTTAATGCTGTATTTTTTGCCTTGCCTTTTTTACTTTGTGCTTTTATTTCAAAAAGAAACAGCATATGGCTTATCGCTTTGCCGGCAATTTGGGTGCTCAGTGAATGGCTTAGAAGCTGGATTTTTACTGGCTTCCCATGGCTTTACGCTGGTTACAGCCATACGGATAACTGGCTAAGTGGTTGGGCTCCCATAGGCGGCGTATTGTTACTAAGCTACTTTACTGCACTGGCGGCAACGGCTTTGGCACAAATTCGATGCCATAAAAGTTTGGGTATATCAGCAACAGCTTTTAGCTTGGTTGCAGCTCTATTTTTAAGTGGTCTAGCACTGCAAAAAATTAACTGGACCAAGCCTGCGGATAAGACAATTTCTGTGGCACTTATTCAGCCCAATGTTGACCAACGAGATAAATGGGCCCTCGGTATGCGCAGCCAAATTTTGCAAAATCTTGTCTCGCAAACTCAACCCCACTGGGGGACTGATATTATTATATGGCCTGAGGGAGCAATACCCGTTCTCTACACTCAGGTAGCGGACTACCTCAACATTGTTCATCAGCGAGCACTGACTCATAAGACCGCACTAATTACCGGCTTGCCCAGCAATAGCAATCCAGAAGGTCCTTACTACAACTCAATGCTTGCGCTGGGCGAGGGCAATGGCATCTACAATAAAACTCGACTAGTGCCCTTTGGTGAATATGTACCCTTCGAAGCTGTAATTCGTGGACTTAATAACTTTTTTGATTTGCCCATGTCATCATTTTCTCTGGGCAGTAAAAACCAGCAACCCTTAACAGCAGCAGGAGTTAATATTTCAACTGCTATCTGTTACGAAATAGCCTACCCAGATCTAGTCGCCAGAAATACGCGTAATACCAACATATTACTGACTGTAAGTAATGACGCTTGGTTCGGCGATTCCATAGCCCCCTCTCAGCATATGCAGATGGCAAGAATGCGCGCTATTGAGAATGCTAAGCCTGTTATTCGCGGCACCAATAACGGTATTACTGCGCTTATTGATCATCAGGGGCAGGTTACTAGCCAGTTAGATCAGTTTACTGCTGGGGTATTAACTGGAGAGGTTAGGCCTTATGATGGAGAAACCCCATTTTCTAAGTTTGCAAGCTGGTCTGTAGTAATCTATTGCCTATTAACAATAATTACAGCTTATCGATTGCGCAAAAAATATTAGGAGATTGAAATGAAATTTATCACTCAAAGTATCGCCACCCTAGCACTTCTTGTTTCTGGTGCCACTTTATCCCTGGAAGTGGGTGATGAAGCTCCGGATTTCTCCTTACAGGCATCTGATGGAAAAACCTACAGCCTAGATCAGTTTAAAGGAAAACAGGCGATTGTTATTGCATGGTATCCCATGGCTTTTACTCATGGCTGCACCATTGAATGCAAATCCCTAGCCGAAAATGGTCATCTGTTAAAACAATTCGATATTTCTTATTTTATGGCTAGCGTTGACTCGTTGGAAAAAAATACCTCATTTGCTGAGGCTACCAAGGCTGATTTTCCATTGCTTAGCGACCCGACTAAAAAGGTTGCCAAGTCCTATGATGTTTTAGCCCTCTATGGTCTCCCTAAAAGACATACCATTTATATCAGTAAAGAGGGGAAAATTCTAATGGTCGACCGCAAGATTAATGCAGCAACCTCTGCCGAGGATATAGCGGCTAATCTCGAGAAGTTAGGGGTTCCTAAGATTACTCTTAGCTCAGTTGAGTAAAATTAATAACTCAGAAAATCGCTCCGCTTAACTTAATCACTGTTAGAGCGACGTTGGTTCGCCTATAATTCGCCACTGAAAATCAATAACGAATCAACAGTGAGTCCAATGACCCAAGAACAGCAATATGATCCGGCTATAGTAGAGCAAGAGGCGCAGACTTTTTGGTCTGAAAATAAAACCTTTGAAGTCGGCGAAAATCCTGAAAAAGAAAAATTCTACTGCCTTGCTATGTTCCCTTATCCCAGCGGTAAGCTGCATATGGGGCACGTTCGCAACTACACCATTACTGATGTTATTGCTCGCTATCAAAAAATGCAGGGTAAAAATGTTCTCCACCCTATGGGTTGGGACGCCTTTGGTCTGCCGGCTGAAAATGCCGCCATTCAAAATAAAACCGCTCCCGCCAAATGGACCCTTGAAAATATAGATTACATGAAGACCCAGCTAAAATCGCTGGGTTTCGGCATCGACTGGTCTCGCGAGCTTGCTACCTGCGAGCCAGATTACTACAAGTGGGAGCAGTGGTTCTTTACTAAGCTTTATGAAAAAGGCTTAGTCTACAAAAAAACTAGCGCCGTAAACTGGTGCCCTCATGATGCCACTGTTTTAGCGAATGAACAGGTAATTGATGGTGGTTGTTGGCGCTGTGGCACCGTGGTTGAGCGCAAAGAAATACCTCAGTGGTTTATTCGAATTACTGACTATGCCGATCAATTACTGGACGACTTAGATCAGCTTGAACACTGGCCAGAGCAAGTCAAAACTATGCAGCGCAACTGGATTGGTAAGAGTCGCGGCATCAATATGCGCTTTAAGTTAAATAAAGCTATCGATAAGCATAATAGTTTTGATGTTTATACCACACGCCCAGATACCCTTATGGGCGTTACCTATGTCACCCTGGCTCCGCAGCATCCCATTGCTTTGGAACTTGCCAAAACCAACCCTGAGCTAGCCATGTTTATTGAAAGCTGCCAGTCACAGCAAGTATCAGAAGCGGAAATGGCTACTATTGAAAAAGCTGGCGTAGCAACTGGAATCAATGCAGTTCATCCGCTTAGCGGAAAAGAAGTACCCGTTTGGGTTGGCAATTATGTACTGATGGACTATGGCTCTGGTGCGGTTATGGCGGTCCCTGCACATGATCAGCGAGACTTTGAATTTGCTCAAAAATACCAATTGCCTATTGAGCAGGTAATAGCCCCCAGCAATGGCGAAGACTGTGATTTAGATCAACAGGCTTTCACCAGCAAAGGCACATTAATTAATTCAGCAGAATTTGATGGCCTTGATTTTGATCGCGCATTTGATGCCATAGCGGCGGCGCTAGAGAATAAAAATCTGGGGTCAGTAACAACCAACTTTAGACTGCGAGATTGGGGTGTTAGCCGACAGCGTTATTGGGGCTCACCTATTCCCATGTTTAACCTTGGTGATGGCGGCGATATCCCAGTTCCCCTAGAAAAATTACCCGTACTTTTACCTGAAGATGTGGAAATGGATGGTATTCAATCGCCCATTAAAGCAGACCCAGAATGGCGTAAAGCGGAGTTAAACGGTCAGCCTGTTGAGCATGAAACCGATACATTTGATACCTTTATGGAATCATCTTGGTACTATGCTCGCTTTACCTGCCCTGATGAAAAAGAATCCATGCTCAACCCTGATCGAGCTAATTATTGGCTTCCGGTTGATCAATATGTCGGCGGTATTGAGCACGCTATTTTGCATCTTCTTTATTCGCGTTTTTTCCACAAACTTTTAAGAGATGAAGGCTTTGTAAACAGTGATGAGCCCTTTAAGCGCCTGCTTTGTCAGGGCATGGTTTTAGCTGAGTCTTTTTATAAAGAAGAGGATGGCCGCAAAGAATGGCTTTCTCCTGCAGATATTGATATTGAGCGTGACAATAAAGGTCGAACCATTAAAGCTATAGACCGCAATACTGGTGAGGAAGTACAGAGTGGCGGCACCATAAAAATGTCTAAGTCTAAAAATAATGGGGTTGATCCTCAGTCTGCTATTGAGAAACATGGTGCCGATACAGTGCGATTATTTACTATGTTTGCAGCACCCCCAGAGCAAACATTAGAGTGGAGCGATGACGGCGTTGCCGGCGCTCATAGATTTTTGCGCCGCCTATGGCTTGCGGTTATAGCACACAGTGAAGTGGGAGAAATACCATCTCTGGACACTGAAAGTCTTAATGATGATCAAAAAAATCTGCGACGCAAAACCCATCAAACTATTGAAAAAGTTAGCGATGACTTTGGCCGCCGCTATACATTTAACACTGCAATTGCGGCTGTTATGGAGCTTTTAAATGATATCTCTCAGCTCTCTGACAATGATGCACAAAGTATTGTGGTAAAACACGAGGCACTGACCTCTGCTATTCTGCTGTTAGCGCCTATTGTTCCTCATATCTGTCATAGCCTTTGGCAAACATTGGGCAATACAAACAGTGTTGCCGAAGCAGCTTGGCCTGAAGTTGATGCCGCAGCGCTGGTTCAAAGTTCTATTGAGCTAGTCGTTCAGGTTAATGGCAAGGTGCGCGGAAAAATTCAGGTTGCAGTTGATGAACCAAAAGATGCAATTGAACAAATTGCACTTAATGAACCCAATGTTCAACGCTTTACCGAAGGCAATACTGTACGAAAAGTGATTGTGGTTCCTGGAAGATTGGTTAATATTGTTGCCAATTGATAAAAATCACCTAATTTAAAGGTCTGACTAATGCCAAAAAAATGGCTGCTAATCAATCTGGCATGGGTATTCTTAACCCTGAACGCCTGCGGCTGGCAGTTGCGAAGCAATCCCTTACTAGCTAATCAGTTTGGTACTGTGCATATCAGTCACCCACAGTCACAGATACCATTGGCGGTTGAGTTAACGCGCGCCCTAAAAGCCAACAATATTGAACTTGTTGGCGTGGCAGATAGTGCTGATTATCAAATAAAACTTTTAGATGCGCAGAAATCCCGACGGATTAGCGCCCTTAACCCTAGTGCAAGAGCGGCGCAATATCAGATCTCTCAGGCTGTTGATTATTTGGTTGTTGATAAACAGGGAATTCAAATTATCCCAGTGACAACGGCATCCGCAGAAACTACCTATAACTATAACGAATTAGATGTTTTGGCGGCACAGAGTGAAGAAACCCTGTTGCATAATAATTTACGCAAGGAAATTGTCAGGCAAATACTGCGTCGTTTAGGCGAGGTATCTGACAAACAAAAAGGCAACCAGTGAAAATAAAAGCTGATCAGCTGAAGTCTCATTTGCAACAAAGCTTGCAAACTAAACAGCTATCACCGATTTTTATTATCAGCGGCGATGAACCACTTTTAGCTCAAGAAGCCGCAGACGCTATTCGCAGTTCTGCCCGCCAACTCGCATTTACAGAGCGAGAAATCTTTGATGTAGATGCCAGATTCGACTGGAATCAAGTTTTCAATGAAACTAATGCACTGTCGCTATTTGCTGATAAAAAAATACTAGAATTGCGTATCGCCAACGGCAAACCTGGTGATAAAGGCAGTAAAGCAATTTGTGAGCTATGCGACAACCTTAGCGATAGCAATCTGATACTGGTTATTTTACCCAAATTAGAAAAAGCCGGCTACCAAAGCAAGTGGATGAAAGCCCTAGAATCAAAGGGCGTTCATATTCAGCTATGGCCGGTAAGCCCTGAGCAACTGCCGAGATGGATTAATCAACGCCTGACACAATCCGGAATCAATGCCAGCCAGGCCGCGGTAGACATACTTGCAGATCGTGTTGAGGGCAACCTTTTGGCGGCCATGCAAGAAATTAACAAACTCCAATTACTGTCCTTAGAAGGCAAAGTGGATGCCGATATTATGTCCACCGTGGTTGCCGATAGCGCGCGCTATAATTTATTTTCTTTTGTCGACAAAGTATTAGATGGCGATGCTCAATCTGCAGCAAAAGCACTTCGGGGTCTTGAAAATGAAGGCACAGAACCCCTTGCAATACTGTGGGCTATAACCCGTGAGTTACGCACGCTAAATAAAGCAGCTGTTGAAATTGTAGCTGGCGGCGCCAAGGATAAAGCATTAAAAAGTGCCGGCGTTTGGGATAAGCGCATTCCACTATTTAGAAAAGCTTTAAGTCGCCTCTCACCCGCTCACTTGCGCATGCTAATGCATCAAGCCGGAGCCATCGATCGCGGGGTAAAAGGCCTGCGTCAAGCAGACATCTGGGATGAATTAACAACGCTAGTTTTATCTTTTGCCGGCAGTCAAACACTGCATCCAAAGAATATCAAAACGCTACTTCAGCAATAGTCAGGCACGTCTTCTGAGCAAATACCACAAAGTAACTAATAGAATACCCATACAATTTGCCAATAGATCCATTAAATCTGCCTGACGATATCCGGTATATGACTGCGCAACCTCGACTAAGCCACTGAACACGGCCAATGAAATTGCTAGAACCCATAGTCTATACTGCTCTATATAGGCACCAAGTAGAAACCAAAATAGCACCGAATAAGCCAACAGATGATGAAGCTTATCCTGCCAGCTAAAAATCTGCGGCGGCGACTCTAGGGATATAATTGATAGAAGGCCCACCACTGTCAGCAGCAACCAAAATATCGCTCTATACGCTTTTACTAAATTCATTCTAAACCCTAAATTTTAGTTCACACTATTATAGGCTATTTAAAAAATTATTCAGAATTTTATAGCGCTCAGGCGTGCCAACATCGCACCACTGACCCGGGTACAGGCTTCCTATCACTCTGCTTTGTCTAATTGCTGGACTTAGCACATCTCGCAGAGGGAAGGACGACTTTGAGGAGTGATTTTTAGCATAGTCTTTGATCAATTGTGGTCTCAGTAAGCTTATCCCACTAAAAGTAAGCCTTGATTCAGATTTATGGCTAACCATATTATCTTCAAGTCCGAAATCACCCTCGAGATTATGTTCGGGATTTTCAACCAATAATAACCAAGCAGCCTGATGTTCGCTCAACGTAAGATTTTCGATTGAAGAAAATGAAAAATCCGTCCAAATATCGCCATTAATCAATAAAAAAGGCGCCTCCCCTAAAAAGGGTAAGGCTTTATTAATGCCTCCCCCAGTCTCGAGGGGCTTGAATTCTCTCGACCATGTAATATTGACTGAATAGTTCGATCCATCGCCAAAATAGTCCTCTATTTGCTCTGCTAACCACGAGGTATTAATAATGATATCAGTGATGCCAATAGATGCCAGATGCTCAATATGATGCTGTAACAATGGCTTGCCTGCCACCGGCAGCAGTGGTTTTGGGGTTTTGTTAGTAAGGGGCTGCAATCGCTTGCCATAGCCAGCGGCTAAAATCATTGCCTTCATTGTTGAACCCCTGAAGAATCAGAATACCAAGACTGCTGCGCCAGCAAAGGTAGGATTTTTTGTTTAAACCAGCGATTAAACTTCGCTGCTTGAGGATATTTATTTGATGCTTCAAGACAGTATTGCACAACTAGGGGAATATCCTTCAAATAGCCACTTTTAGAGTCCCTTAGCGCTAGCCTAGAAAATATTCCAAGCACCTTTATATGCCTTTGCAACCCGATAAAATCAAACCATTGAAGAAACTGGTTATCGGTTACATCACTCAATAAACCAACCGACTCCAAACGCTGTTTATACGCCAGCACTCGTTTTTCAACCCAGGGTTGCGGCCAGCAAACATAACAGTCTTTTAGCAGAGAAACTAAATCATAGGTAATAGCTCCTAACATCGCATCCTGAAAGTCTATAACTCCAAGCTTTTCTTGATCTAATATCATCAAATTGCGCGAATGATAATCGGCATGCATCAAAACCTGAGGTTGGTCTTCAGCACTTTTTATTAGGCATTTAAAAAATTTATCTAACAGGTTTTTTTCATCAGGATTTAATTGATAATTTAGCATCTTATTTAAAAACCATTGTTCAAATAAGGCTAATTCTTCACCCATCTTAATAGCATTATGCAAAGGAAGTGCAGGCGCTTTTATGGTTGCCAGCTGAATTTTAAGTAACTCTCTTTGCGCAAGATCATAAAGCGGTTCGGGACTGACTAATTCCAATTGCTGGCTAAATAATTTAGTTCCAAAATCTTCAAGCAACATATAGCCATACTGGTAATTAACCGCATATATTTTAGGCGTTAATAAGCCCTGAGCCTGTAAAAATAACGAAAGGCCCACATATTCTGGATTTTTTTCTTTTTCAGGCGGTGAATTCACAGCAATAAGACTAGGCTGAGTATTGACTCGAAAATAGCGTCGAAACCCCGCATCACCCGCAAGTGCGTTAAGCTTTGAGGCATCATAACCCATTGCCCACAGGGGTGCTGACCGCTCAATCCAATTAGAAAAAAATTGCTGATCTTGCATAGAATAATTTATGTATGTGGAATGCCATTCCATTATAGCCCTAACAACCTATTAGCTTTCAAGTAATGCAAAATAAAAGCATTAAATCGATTTGCTTTAATTCACATAGAATCATCAATTCCACGTCCATTTCAGTTAGAATAATAGGGTTTAAAATAAGACATGAGAATTATTTTTGTACAACTCTTTTAAATACAGTCTTACAACAGCAATATTTTGTCTCTGTGCATTGGCTTCAATGTGCACCTTAGCAGCGCCAGCTGAGAATGCTGCAGATCAGCTGGAAGCCACTGCGCAACCCATTTTAGCACCATCAAATAATTTTGACTGGGTTAAAAAAGAAAATATGTCGCTCAAACAGCAGGCCTCTGTGGCTAAATTCTGCTGTGGCGCCTACATTGAACCCAAACGCGACTACGAAGACGCGGATAAACACCCGGACGAATCTGCCCTTAGAGTCTATGCACTGAGCACCGAGGCTCAAAGTGATTCAGTAGCAATCCTTGAAGGTGATGTAAATATCACTCAGGGCTATCGACAGCTAAGAAGCAACAGCGCCATTGTCGATCAAGAAAATCGACGCATCACCCTTGTTGGCAACGTTCGTTTTCGCGAACCCAATATGCTTTTAACCGGTAAAAATGCACTTCTAAATCTGGATAGTGAGGAAGTAAGTATTGAAAACCCTACCTATGTCTTACACCAAGCTGCCGTAAGAGGATCTGCCAAATTACTCCGCAGAAAACCAGATGGTGTCATTTTAATCAAGGATTCATCATTTACCGGATGTGAACCCGATGTAAATACCTGGAAACTTCAAACCAGTGAAATTAGCCTAGATCAGAACTCTGGATTTGCCACCGTCAAAAATGCCCGTCTCGATATTGGCAAGGTACCTGTTTTTTATTTTCCCTATGCCAAATTTCCTATTACTGAGCGCAGATCGTCTGGGCTTCTGTTCCCTAGTATTTCTAATGACCAAGAAAATGGTATAGATATCTCTCAGCCTGTCTATTGGAACATAGCTCCCAATTATGACGCCACCATTACCCCGCGCTATATTCAACATCGCGGCATGGGTGTTGAGGCTAATTTCAGGCATATTAATAGCTGGTCTAGCAATCAGTTGACTGCCGCCTTTCTTGGCAATGACAAAGGTGGCAGACATGACTATGATCCTGATGCCCTTAGCGGACTATACCCCAATCAGGGTGAAGATCGATATATACTCAAGCTAAAGCACCAAGGCAATTTCGCACAATCTTGGTCTTCTTATATTGACTTTAAACAGGTGAGCGACAAAAACTATCTTGCCGATATAGGTCAGATCGCGGACGAAGAAGACAACCCAACGCATCTCCGTCGAGCGGGCTTTTTAGGGTATCAAACGGATTACTGGCAGTTCTCAGCTGAATCACAAGATTATCAATCCATTATTGTAGGACTTAACGATCCCTACAAAATTTCCTCGAGATTGACACTGAATGGAAACTATCGATATGCCAATGCTATAACCGTTGGCATGTATAACCAGCAGACTGAATTTCAACACCATGATCCAGATGCCATTAGCGGGGGGAGAACCTCTCTCGAATACAAAATCGGCTGGGACAAACGCTGGCAGTGGGGCTACCTAAGGCCCAACCTCAGCCTTAGATATTTAGACTACCAATTAAATGATCCTGTCTTTCAAACTGGCAGCTCCAACGTTGACGACATTAAACCCATTACCGTGCCCACTGTAAGTTTTGATAGCGGCATTACGCTTGAGAAAGATAGTCAATTATTTTTCGGCTATAAACAGACCCTTGAACCGAGACTATTTTATGTAAATTCAGAGTTTCGCGAGCAACAATTTCTACCTGATTTTGATACCAAAGAAATCACTCCCTCATACTCACAATTATTTAGAGAGAACCGTTTTGTTGGCGGAGATAGGATTTCAGATGATCACCGACTTAGCCTAGGACTTTCAACAAGCCTAATAAACCAAGAAAACGGTAGTGAAAAATTTCGCGCAAGCGTGGCTCAGGCAATCTATTTTGATGACCGCCAGGTCAGCCTATCAGCTTCTAATCTAGCTAACTCGAATCTTCAGCGTAAAAAATCTGATTTGGCTTTTGAGTTATTATTTAAACTCAATAATCACTGGCGATTTAATAATGAAGCGGTATATAACAATCAAGATAAAGACTGGGAAAAAGCTGCAGCTAGCCTATATTACAAGAACCAAGATAAACTATTTAATATAAGCTACAGATACTCAACGCTAGATACTGAACTTTATAGTGATAAGTCACAACGGTCCCCCATCGAGCAGCTCGACATGTCATTTTACATGCCAGCGGGGAATGAATTCAGCTGGGTTGGCCGCTGGCATCACGATTTTACAAATAATCGGGAACTAGAGGTGTTTTCTGGGTTCGAATATAACAACTGTTGCTGGCGTGCAGGTTTAATTGTTAGACGTTGGCTTGATAGGCAAAATGAAAGTCTAGTTTCTGGTCGAGAACCTGAAATTAGAAATGGTATCTTTGTGCAAATACAATTTAAAGGCATTGCAGGAGCCAGTGGTCGCGTGGCCTCAATTTTGAAAAAAGGAATCTATGGTTATGAACCTCTGGAAAAATTTTAAACTTGTTATAAGAAGGACTGCTGCAATAAGTCTAAGCCTCACTGTCCTCGCCTCCATGGCGCATTCAAAGGTCGCAGTATTAGATCGAGTAGCCGCAGTAGTCAATGATGATATAGTTCTACAAAGCGAACTGGATCAACGCACAGCATCCATCTATCGCAGCATTCAGGAATCTGGAACACAACCTCCTCCTTTGGAGATACTTCGAGATCAAGTGTTGGAGCGCCTAATATCCGAGCGGCTTCAACTAAGTATGGGCTTTAATGCTGGTGTTCGTATTTCTGACACTGAAATTGATCAAACAATAGCAAGACTTGCGGCGGGCAATAACCTTAGCGTAGCGCAATATATGGCACAAATAAATTCTAGCGGCGAAAGTATTTTAGATCTGCGCGAAAACATTGCCAATGAGATGATTATTATGCAAGTACAGCAAGGCAGTGTTATGCGTGGCATTCATATTAGCGAGCAAGAGCTTGATAACTTTCTAAATTCTGAAGAGGGCAAATTGATGACCTCTCCTGATGTTAATCTCGGACAAATTCTTATCTCTACTCCATCTGCAGGATCCACCGAGGAAGTTAAAGCGAGCCAAGAAAAGTTGGATAATATTATCGAACAGATTAATCAGGGAACTGACTTCAAACAGCTGGCCATTGCCAATAGTGACGATCAAAGCGCCCTAGAAGGCGGAGATTTAGGTTGGCGTAAGCAAGCTCAGTTGCCCAGTCTTTTTAATGAGGCAATTAAAAGCTTGAAACCCGGCGAAATCTCTAAACCTATTAGAAGCGGCGCAGGCTTTCACGTATTAAAGCTTTATGATCGCAAGGGCGGAGGTGAGCAGCTTATTGAGCAACATTTTGCCCGCCATATTTTGCTAAAACCAAACCAAATTCGCAATCAAGCGGAAACCGTATCATTCCTTAATGATCTTCGCCAACAGGCCCAAGATAACGACAATTTTTATGCTCTAGCAAAACAGCATTCAGAAGATCCAGGCTCCGCACTTAAGGGAGGAGAACTAGGCTGGTCTACTCCGGGGTTATTTGTACCCGAGTTTGAGCAAACAATGGCTAGCATTGCGCTCAATGAAATTAGTGAGCCTTTTCAGTCTCAGTTTGGCTGGCATATATTGCAAGTAACCGAACGTCGAATGCAGGATTTTAGTGATGAGATTTTACGCAATAGAGCGGATAATGTACTGCGCCAACGTAAATACTCCGAAGAACTTCAGGTATGGTTGCAAAAAATTCGTGATGAAGCCTATGTTGAAATTAAAGGGATCTAATTAAAATGACCCTCAAATTAGCGATTACGCCGGGTGAGCCTGCAGGAATTGGACCCGAGCTTTTAATTCAATCGGTACAACAAGGTTGTGCCCATGAATTAGTCGCTTTTGCTGATCCAGAACTCTTAAAGCAGCGGGCTGAATTATTGGGCCTACCTTTAAAGCTCAAGCTATTTGATCAACATCAACCAGCAACTCCACTGCTTCCGACAGAGCTTTGCATTCACCCTGTTGAGCTTTCAACCCCTAGCCGTGCCGGAACCTTAGATATCGCCAATGCCGGCTATGTATTAGCCTGTCTCGACGCCGCTATTGATAGCTGTAAGGCTAATCAGTGTCAGGCATTGATCACTGGGCCAGTTCAAAAATCTATTATTAATGATGCCGGTATAGCTTTTTCCGGTCATACCGAGTACCTGGCACAAAAAACCGATACTGATACTGTTGTTATGATGCTGGCAACAGCAGATATGCGTGTTGCATTAGCCACTACGCATTTACCACTTCGCGACGTTGCAGATGCCATATCTAAAGATTTATTGCATAGAGTAATTGAAATACTTAGGCATGATTTGAAAACTAAATTCGCCATACAACAGCCCAATATATTGGTCTGCGGGCTTAACCCTCATGCAGGTGAAGGTGGCCATTTAGGCAACGAAGAAATTGAAATCATTTCACCAATGATTGAGCATTTTAAAAAACAAGGCTTAAATTTAATAGGCCCACTGCCTGCTGACACATTGTTTACAGACAAACACCTCAAATCTGCCGATGCAGTTTTAGCAATGTATCATGACCAGGGCCTGCCTGTGCTTAAGTACAGCGGCTTCGGACGTGCGGCAAATATAACCCTTGGATTACCGATTATTAGAACTTCGGTCGATCATGGCACTGCTTTAGATCTCGCTGGCAAAGGTATTGCAGATGGGGGTAGTTTTGCCGTAGCCATAGCTGTAGCTACTGAAATGGCATCTTTTCAAAGTGGTGAAATTGATTGAGCACAGAACATAAACCGAGAAAACGCTTTGGGCAAAATTTCCTAATAGACCAACAGGTCATTGGTCAAATTGTGTCGGCAATTAACCCAATAGCCGAAGATAATCTTATTGAGATCGGTCCCGGCATGGCAGCCATTACCGAACATCTGGTTAAGTTATGTCCCAACATGAAATTGGTTGAGTTAGATCGCGATCTTATTCAATTCCTTGAAAAAAAACTGGCCAACTATCCCTCGGTATCAATCATTAATAGCGATGCCTTAAAAACTGATTTTTCACAGTTTTATCAGGGTCAAAAAATGCGCCTAGTGGGCAATCTTCCCTACAATATTTCAACCCCTTTGCTATTTCATTTGCTCGACGCAAGAGAACAGATTGGTGATATGCACTTTATGCTTCAACGCGAAGTAGTTGATCGCCTAAGTGCTGCACCAGGGCAAAAAAGCTATGGCAGGCTGTCGGTGATGATTCAATACCACTGTCGAGTAATGCCGCTTATTCCAGTACCGCCAACCTCATTTAATCCGGCACCAAAAGTACAGTCAGCTGTTGTTCGCTTAACGCCCTATTCTGAAGTTCCTTATAAAGCAGATAATCTTAAATTACTTAGTCAAATTGTCAGCCTTTGTTTTCAGCAACGGCGCAAAACACTTAAGAACTGTTTAAATACCTTCACTGAATATCTCTCGCCAGACACAATCAGCGTTGACCTTACCAAGCGCCCAGAACAGCTTTCTGTTAAAGAGTTCGTTATCCTAAGTAATTATATTAATCAAAATATGGCCCAGTCAGATGACTAATATAGACAACATTATCAATCCATCAGATATCAACGTATCTGTTGAGACCGAATACCTAGACCAACAGTCAACGCCAGACGAAAATCAATTTGCTTTTGCTTACCATATCACCATTACTAACAATTCAAGCTATGCGGTGGTCCTACTGCACAGACATTGGATTATTATTGATGCCAATGAACAGCGTCAGGAAGTTAAGGGGGCTGGTGTTATAGGCGAGCAGCCATTAATTGCGGCCAATGCGAAGTATAAATATAGCAGTGGCACAGTTTTAAACACACCTATTGGTACCATGCAGGGCTCCTATCAAATGGTTGATGAATTCGGCACTCCTGTTGATGTACCGATTGCCCCTTTCTTACTTGCAATACCTAATCAGGTTCACTAGCGCATGGCCACCTACGCTATTGGTGATATTCAGGGATGCTTAGCACCCTTAAAAGCTATATTGCAAAAGATTACCTTTGATAAAGATAAAGACATACTTATCTCTGCTGGAGACCTGATTAATCGAGGACCTGAGTCCTTAGCGACCATTAGATTTTGCATGAATCTTGGCAGCGCATTTAAAATGGTTTTAGGCAATCATGACCTACATCTTTTAGCTATAGCTGAGGGCGTTAGGCCTGCGGGTAATAAAGATACTATTGAAGAAATTTTACAGGCTCCAGATAGGCAACAGATTCTTCATTGGCTGCGTCAGCAACCTTTGTTGCTACAGGCAAATGGATTTCATATTGTGCATGCCGGTATTCCCCATATATGGGGCATAAAAAAAGCCTATTCCTTGGCCGCCGAGGTAAGCCAAATGATTCAATCGGTTCAGCGAAAATCCTATTTCGAAAATATGTATGGAAATAGCCCAGATTTATGGCGCGATGACCTCAAAGGACCTGAGCGCATGCGCGTTATTACTAACTATCTTACACGCATGCGTTTTTGTAGTGCTAAAGGCGTTTTAGAACTAAAAACTAAAGATCGCAAAACCATGTCAGAACCCTTCAAGCCATGGTTTGAACATCGGCGTATCGAATCAGATGAGAAAATTATTTTTGGCCATTGGGCGGCGCTTAAGGGCGATCCCTGCGGCCCCCAGCAATACGCTATGGATACAGGCTATGTGTGGGGAGGACCATTAAGGATAATGGAACTGACCTCACGAAAAATTATTGAACAAGCGCAAATCCCCTAGAAAATGTAAGGCCAAAAAAAAACCGAGCCATGGCTCGGTTTTTTTTAAAACACTATAAAAACTTATTCAGCAGCTTCTACAGCTTCAACTTCTTCTTCGACCTCAACAATCTCACGGTCAACTAATTCTACATAGGCCATTGGCGCATTATCACCGGCACGCATACCACATTTAAGAATACGCAAATACCCACCAGGACGCTCCTGATATCTTGGACCTAGGTCAGAGAATAACTTGCCAACTGCTTCTTTATTACGCAGACGATCAAAAACTAACCTGCGATTGGCAACAGAATCATTCTTAGCAAGAGTGATTAGAGGCTCCGCAAAACGACGCAGTTCTTTTGCTTTGGGCAGAGTTGTTTTAATCAACTCGTGCTCAACCAAAGAAGCCGTCATATTACGAAACATAGCTCTTTTGTGGGAGCCGGTTTTATTAAGTTTGCGACCACTGTAGCGATGACGCATGATTATATTCCTTAATTCTTTGCTGTCTCAGCAATGATTTTAAACAAGTTGCCCTTAGGCCAACTCACGATCAGTTTGGATGCTCGCTGGCGGCCAGTTTTCAAGGCGCATTCCCAAAGATAAACCTCGAGAAGCCAACACATCTTTAATCTCAGTTAATGATTTTTTACCTAGATTAGGTGTTTTCAGCAACTCAACTTCGGTGCGCTGAATCAAATCACCAATATAATAAATACTCTCAGCCTTCAGGCAGTTTGCTGATCGAACAGTAAGTTCAAGATCATCAACAGGACGCAATAGAATTGGATCAATTTCGTCTTCTTTTTCTTCTGGCTCAGCAGTTATTTCACCCTCAAGGTCAACAAATACTGCAAGTTGTTGCTGAAGGATTGTCGCTGCACGACGAATAGACTCTTCAGGATCAATAGTACCATTGGTTTCAAGCTCAAGAACAAGCTTATCCAAGTCAGTGCGATTCTCAACACGAGCACTTTCAACATCATATGACACTTTGAAAATTGGGCTGTAAGTCGCATCTAACTGAAGGCGGCCAATGGTGCGGCTTTCTTCATCTGTAACACGTGCATCAGAAGGCTGATAACCACGGCCTCTAACAATACGAAGCTGCATATTAAGACTTGTCTTACCAGTGATATTGGCAATGACATGCTCAGGATTAATAACCTCGACATGACCGTCACTCTGGATATCACCAGCAGTTACAGGCCCTGGACCTTTAACACTTAAGCTAACGATAGTGTCATCGCGCCCTTCCATCACAACAGCAACAGATTTAAGGTTTAGGAGAATCTCCATAACGTCTTCTTGAACACCCTCAATAGCTGAGTATTCGTGTTCGACGCCTTCAATCTCAACTTCTGTGATTGCACAACCTGACATTGAAGAAAGAAGAATACGACGTAGAGCATTACCTAAAGTATGACCAAAACCACGCTCTAAAGGCTCTAAAACAACCTTTGCATGATTGGCGTCATAAGAAGTTACATCAATATTTCTTGGGGTAAGAAATTCGTTAACAGAATTTTGCATATTTTTTCCTGTAAGAGCTATTAAGCGATTACTTAGAA
>JBMZEV010000006.1:0-36888 GCA_049615065.1 Porticoccaceae bacterium
TACCTTTCTGCTAGGGGTCTTGTGGCTCGTGGTGATCGTAAGGTTTGGGCATTCTTAGGCGACGGTGAGTGTGATGAGCCAGAAAGTTTAGGTGCAATTTCCTTAGCTGGTCGAGAAGAGCTTGAAAATCTTGTATTCGTTATTAACTGTAACTTACAGCGTCTTGATGGCCCTGTGCGTGGTAACGGAAAAATAATGCAAGAGTTAGAAGGCGTTTTCCGCGGGGCTGGCTGGAATGTTATTAAAGTAGTTTGGGGTCGTCACTGGGATCAACTACTGGAAAAAGATAAGTCTGGTTTGCTTATCAAGCGTATGAACGAAGTATGCGACGGTGAACTACAGAACTACAAATACAATGGTGGTGCCTACACTCGCGAGCATTTCTTTGGCAAATATCCAGAGTTGCTAGAGCTGGTCAAAGATATGACCGATGATCAAATTATGGCACTTAACCGTGGTGGACACGATCCATATAAGGTATATGCGGCATACGCTGAAGCATCAGCAAGCAAAGGTAAGCCTACAGTTATCCTTGCGCAGACAGTTAAAGGTTATGGCTTGGGTGACGCGGGCGAAGCTGCCAACGATACACACTCAGTTAAAAAGCTTGATATGGATAGCCTGCGTAAATTCCGCGATCGTTTTGGAATTCCAATTCCTGATGATCAACTTGAAACTGTTCCTTATTACAAGCCGGCAGAAGATAGTCCAGAATTGGCCTATATGAAGAGCCGTCGTCAAGAGCTTGGTGGCCCATTACCTGCGCGTAAGGCTGATTTTGAGCCAATGACTGCACCGCCCTTAAGCGCGTTCAAAAAGCAGCTTGAGAGTTCTGGTGAGCGTGAAATCTCAACCACAATGGCATTTGTTCGCGTTTTATCCTCGCTTGTTAAGGATAAGAATATTGGAAGCCGTGTGGTGCCTATCGTTCCCGATGAAGCGCGTACCTTTGGTATGGAAGGTATGTTCCGACAGCTGGGCATCTACACCTCAGCTGGTCAGAAATATGTTCCTCATGATCATCAGCAAATCATGTACTACAAAGAAGATAAGAAGGGTGTGATTCTTGAAGAGGGCATTAATGAAGCCGGCGCTATGTCAGCATGGTTAGCGCTTGCGACGTCATACAGTACTAATTCATGCCCAATGATTCCATTCTATATTTTCTACTCAATGTTCGGCTTCCAACGCATTGGAGACCTTGCATGGGCATCGGGTGATAGTCAGGCAAGAGGCTTCCTAATTGGCGCAACTGCAGGTCGAACCACACTTAATGGTGAAGGTCTTCAGCATCAGGATGGACACAGCCTTATCTTGGCTAACACTATTCCTAACTGTAAGAGTTACGATGCTACCTTTAGCTATGAATTAGCTGTGATTGTTCAAGATGGCGTCAAGCGGATGTTTGAAGATCAAGAAAATTGCTTCTACTACCTAACCACTATGAATGAAAACTATACACAACCCGCTATGCCTGAAGGTGTAGAAGAGGGCATAGTCAAGGGTATGTACAAGTTTGCAGAAGCAGGCAAAGGCGATAAGAAAGTTACCCTAATGGGTGCTGGTACTATCTTAAATGAGGTTATTGCCGCTGCAGAAATTCTTAAAGATCAGTTTGATGTCGAGTCTGATATTTGGAGCTTAACCAGTGTGAATGAGCTGGTTCGCGAAGGTCAGGCGGTTGATCGCTGGAATCTTTTACACCCAACTAAGAAAGCTAAAACAGCCTATATCACCGAGCAGCTAGGTGACTGTAAAGCACCTGTTATTGCTTCAACTGACTATATGAAAGCCTATTCGGAGCAGATGCGCGCCTATATTGAGCAGCCATTCTATGTTCTTGGTACTGATGGTTTCGGTCGCAGTGATAGCCGTGCGGCATTGCGTCACTTCTTTGAAGTGGATCGCAATTTTGTTGTGATATCAGCACTAAAAGCTCTTGCAGATCAGGGTACAATCAAGGCAGCTGTTGTGGAAAAAGCAATTAAGACATTGGGTATAGATCCAGAAAAACCCAATCCATTGTATTTGTAATAGTTGAACCTATTATTAACGATTAGAAAGACTATTTATAAAGGGCGATTTAAGTGGCAATAGAAATTGTAACAATACCTGATTTAGGCGGCGCAGAGTCGGTAGAAGTCATTGAGCTATGTGCATCCGTTGGCGATTCTGTTGAGCAAGAAGAATCACTGGTGGTTTTAGAGTCTGATAAAGCCTCTATGGATGTTCCTAGTCCAGTGAATGGCTCAGTGGTTAAATACTTGGTCGCCGAAGGCGATACAGTCAAAGTTGGTGATGCAATCGCTGAAGTTGAAACAGCTGATGCTCAAGCAACTGCCGAGCCAGAGGCTGAAGTAGTTGAGCCTGAACCTGTTGCTACTGAATCAACACCAGAGCCGGTGTCGGCAGTCGAGACGCCTGTTGCCACCAGTGAAGCAACTACCTCTGAGCAGATTGCCCTCGTTCCTGATATTGGTAGTGATGACAAGGTCGAGTTACTCGAAGTATCTGTTGCCGTAGGTGATGAAGTAGAAGAGGGTGATACTCTAGTAGTACTCGAGTCCGACAAGGCGACTATGGATGTGCCTTCAACCCTATCAGGTACAGTTGTCAGTATTATTGCCAAAGAAGGTGATAAATTAGGTACAGGCGATCAAGTAGCGGTTATTGAAGCGACAAGTGGCGGTTCAGCAACCTCAGAAGTTGAACAAACAGCTGAACCTCAAGCGCCAGTAGAGCCTGCCGAAGTTGCTCCTGCAACAGCAGCTGTCGAAAAGCCTGCTGCAGTTTCAACCCCTACACCGGCCAAAGTAGCCAATGAATCATCAGATATTTATGCCGGTCCCGCTGTTCGTCTACTAGCCAGAGAGCTTGGTGTAGATTTATCTCAGGTGGCAGGAACAGGTCCAAGAGGTCGCATTCAAAAAGACGATGTCAATAATTTTGTTAAGTCTGCTCTTCAGTCAGGCTCTAAGGCTTCTGGTGGAGCAGGAATTCCCGAAGTTCCGGCCATCGATTTCAGTCAGTTTGGCGACATTGAAACTGTTAAATTGAGTAAAATACAAAAAGTTACTGCAGATAATATGCAGCGCAACTGGTTAAACGTTCCCCATGTTACTCAATTTGATGATGCAGATATCACCGATTTAGAAACTTTCCGCAAATCTCTTAAAGCTGAAGGTGAAAAGCGTGACATTAAGGTGACTCCGGTTGCCTTTTTGATCAAAGCAGCTGCAGCGGCATTGGCGGCAAATCCAGAATTTAACCGCTCATTGGCGGGTGACGGAGAGAACTACGTTCAAAAACACTATATCAACGTTGGTATGGCAGTAGATACGCCTCGCGGACTTGTGGTTCCTGTAATTAAAGATGCTGATAAGAAGGGCATCTGGGAAATATCATCTGATGTTATCAATATGGCAACTCTTGCTCGTGAAGGTAAGCTAAAGCCCAATGATATGCAGGGTGGTTGTTTTACTATCTCAAGCCTTGGTGCGATTGGTGGTAATGGATTCACGCCTATAGTTAATAGCCCTGAAGTTGGTATTCTCGGTGTGTCCAAATCACAGATGAAACCTATTTGGGATGGTTCAGACTTCCAGCCTAGACTTATGTTACCTCTAGCGCTGTCTTATGATCACCGTGTAATCAATGGCGGTGATGCTGGTCGCTTTATGACTTATCTGGTTAAGATTCTCAGTGATATTAGGCATATGACTTTATAAAGAAGTTTATACCTAGCATTTTTAGATATTTAAAAGGCCCAATTTTTTGGGTCTTTTTTATTACATAAACACAATTACAAAAGTATAAATTTACATGGTAGAGTCTATTTTAAGGTATGATACTTGGTTTTTAATTAGACTCTATATTAATGTCACATAATAATTTTATTTGGAGAGCAATTGATGATTATTAAACCTCGCGTTCGCGGCTTTATGTGTATTACAACTCACCCAACGGGCTGTGAAGCTAATGTAGTTAATCAAATCAATTATGTGAAATCTCAACCAGCCATTGAGATGCCAAAGCGAGTATTAGTCATTGGTTCATCCACGGGTTATGGCCTTGCGGCAAGAATTTCAGCGGCCTTTGGTGGTGGCGCATCAACCCTAGGCATTTTCTTTGAAAAGCCAGGTACTGACAGAAAGCCAGGTACTGCTGGCTGGTATAACAGTGCGGCGTTTCATAAAAAGGCTGAAGAAGAAGGTCTTTATGCTAAGAGTATTAATGGTGACGCTTTTTCAAATGAAATAAAGCAAAAAACCATTGAGACTATCAAGCAAGACTTAGGTCAGGTTGATCTCGTTATTTATAGTCTTGCGGCGCCTCGTCGTCAGCATCCAGATACAGGTGAAGTTTTTAATTCTACCCTTAAACCAGTGGGTAAAGATGTCACCATGTTGGGTGTTAACACCGATAAAGAAGAAGTTCAGGAATTTAGTCTAGAAGCCGCTAACCAGCAAGAAATTGATGATACTGTTGCAGTGATGGGCGGTGAGGATTGGCAAATGTGGACAGATGCGCTGCAAGATGCCGGTGTTTTGGCAGAAGGCGCTAAAACAACAGCCTTTACCTATATTGGCGAAAAAATTACTTGGGATCTTTATTGGGATGGCACCATTGGTCAGGCGAAAAAAGATCTTGATAAAAAGGTTTTAACCATTCGCGATCAGTTAAAATCTTCTGGTGGTGATGCTCGAGTCTCGGTGCTTAAAGCCGTTGTTACGCAAGCTAGCTCAGCTATCCCCATTATGCCGCTTTATCTTGCTATGTTATTTAAAGAAATGAAGAAAAATGGCACCCATGAGGGTTGTATTGAACAGTTATACAGATTGTTTACGGAATGTCTGTATTCTGAATCGCCGCGGTTAGATGACGAAGGTCGTCTGCGTGTTGATGAGCTCGAGCTCGATCCAGCCATTCAAGATGCTGTGACTCAAAGTTGGGCTGCTATTAGCAATGAAACATTGGATCAACTTACCGATTTAAATGGTTACAAGCAGGAATTCTTGAATTTATTTGGCTTTGAGATCGAGGGTGTTGATTATGATGCTGATACCAACCCCGATGTACCAATCGATCAGATGGTTTAATTAAATAGCCCAGAGCATTGGTTATGGCTTCACAAAATACCAAGTTTAAAGCGGCATTTTTACACCCGCGTTATTGGATAACTTGGTTTTGGCTGGGTCTATGGCGGCTTGTGACTCTGTTGCCATATAGGGTTCTCCTTTTTGTGGGGCAAATAATAGGTATATTTCTCTATTTATTGCCAACCAGGCGCAAAAATATTGCTCGTATCAATATCGAATTATGTTTCCCTGAACTGGATAAAGCTGCTCAAACTACATTGCTAAAAAATAATTTTCGCAGTGTGGGTATTGCCCTTATGGAAGTGGGTATGGCTTGGTGGTGGCCCAAGGAAAGGCTACAAAAGCTAGTGATAGTTGAAGGTCTAGAAAATTTAGATCGTCCAGCTAATCAAGGCGTTATTTTGTTGGGGATGCATTTTACAACCTTAGAGATTGGTGGTGCGGCTCTAACAAGTGCCATTGAGATTGATGGCATGTACAAATCCCATTCTAATCCAGTGTATGACTATGTTCAGCTTAAAGGCAGAGTGAGTCACAACTTAGATGGTTGTCATTTATTTGACCGCACAGATATACGCGGAACTTTGAAATGCCTTAAAAGTGGTCGCGTGCTGTGGTATTTACCAGATCAAGATTACGGCCTTAACCAGAGTTTGTTTGCTCCATTTTTTGGGATACCAGCAGCAACGGTACATGCCACCTCGCGTATGGCAAAGCAAACCAATGCCATAGTTATTCCGGTTACTTTTACTCGGCTAGCTGATGCAAAAGGCTACAAAGTTTGTATTGACCCAGCTCTTGAAAATTTTCCATCAGATGATTCCTTAATTGATACCTCTAGAATTAACCAATTAATTGAAAAATATGTTCGGCAACAACCTGAACAGTATCTGTGGGTTCATCGAAGATTTAAAAATCGACCAAATGGTGAAAAAGACTACTATAATGTTCCTTCAAGCAAGGCGTAGTAAAGGTATAAAATGCTATGATTAATAGGCGTAATTTTATTCCTAATAGTAGTTTGATTTTTTAATAAAAGTAAGCAGGCATTCCAAGGAGCAAAAATGATAACCGGTAGTATTGTCGCCCTAGTGACTCCGATGGTCCCAAATAGTTTAGACGTCGATTGGGATGCTTTAGAGCGTCTTGTAGAATGGCATATAGAGCAGGGTACTCATGCTTTAGTTGCTGTTGGTACCACCGGTGAATCAGCGACACTCAGTGTTGATGAGCACAGTCGGGTTATTAAAGCCACGGTGGAGATTTCTAGAGGCCGTATCCCAGTTATTGCTGGTACGGGTGCAAATTGCACAAGAGAGGCCATAGAGCTTACAGAATCGGCTAAAAAAGCTGGTGCTGATGCCTGTTTGTTAGTGACGCCATACTACAATAAGCCGACACAGGAAGGCTTATATCAGCATTACAAGGCCATTGCAGAAGCAGTGGATATTGATCAGATTCTCTACAATGTTCCCGGCCGTACAGCCTGCGATATGCTGACTGAGACAGTTATTCGTTTGAGTTCGGTAAAAAACATAGTTGGTATTAAAGAAGCCACGGGTGATTTGCAACGAGCAGCTGATCTTATAGAGCAGGCTCCTGAGGGTTTCGCTATCTATTCTGGCGATGACCATACTGCCCGCGAGTTGATGTTATTGGGTGGGCATGGTGATATTTCCGTAACCGCCAATGTAGCACCAAATCTTATGTCCAAGATGTGTGAGGCTGCCTTAAAGGGTGATGCTGATCAGGCACTTGCCATTGATAAGCAATTGTTGGCTATACATGACGCAATGTTTGTAGAATCAAACCCTATTCCAGTCAAGTGGGCTGTAGGGCAGCAGGGTATCATTAACGACGCAATAAGACTGCCATTAACGCAACTTTCCAAAACAAACCAGGTCAAAGTTTTGCAGGCTTTAAAAACAGCAAAACTCGTATAAAAAATAATTAAAGGGCACTAAGGTTTTTAACTATGAACAATTTTTCTTGGCTAATTGTAGCCCTTTTTATCACCCTATGTGGCTGCAGTTGGATAGATCTTGATGAGCATGATAATCAGTATCTGCAAGCTTCAGAAACTCAGGTTATTGTGATCCCTGAAAAGTTGAGTTCTGCACGAATAGGGCAGCTGTATCCAATACCTCAGGTCTCGGGTGACATCTCACTTCAGAGTTCATCAGAGGTTCCTAGACCACAGCCTATTTCGGCGAATACCTTTGAGCAGTTAGTGAAAATACAGCGAATCGATGAAAAGAGATGGATTTTGGTTAACAATTCACCCAGTGAGCTATGGCCTCGAGTACGCAATATATTAAACAGGAACGGTATCGCATCAAATAAAGCTGATGGGTCTGCAGGTATTATCGAAACTGCTTGGTTGAGTTATAACTCTGACCAAGAGAATGAACACCGTTTTAGATTATCTATTTCACCTGGTGTGCAACTTAATAGCACTGAAATATCTGTGTTACATCAAATTAAACCATCAGTTGATGAATCCCAAATAGATTGGCCAGAAGTATCTCAGTCCGATGACAAGGAAAAAGATATGATTACCTTTCTTGCCAATCAGCTTGTGGCTCAGCCAGACTATGCCTCAGTTTCCCTCTTAGCTCGAGATATTGGTGGCGAGTCAAAAGTTGTCATTGTTAACCCTGAGGTAGCTGATCCCTATATTTTGGTTAAATTGTCCTACGATAGAACCTGGGCCTCAGTTATCTATTCAGCCTCACGGGGTGGATTCAGTTTAATTGATCAGAATTCAGATCAAGGTTTACTCCTGGTAAATTATTCTGATGATATATCTGAGGAGAAATCAACTGATATATTTGGTTGGCTAGGCAGTAAAGAAAATGATGATATTTTAAAGGCTAATTATCGTGTCCTTATACAAGCGATTGAATCTAATGTTGAGATAAGAATCGTTAGTCTTGAAGGAGACAGCCTAGGTAAAGAAAAAACATTACAGTTACTCAATATTTTTAGAAGTAATATGTCATAAGGGAGTGAAATTAGGTGCGATTTGCCTCCCTAGGTAGTGGCAGTAAGGGTAATGCCACTATAATCCAATCAAATAATACATGCTTAATGGTGGACTGCGGTTTTTCAATAAAAGACTGTATTCGCCGTTTGCAGCGTCTTGAAAAAACACCTACTGATATAGATGCTATCTTAGTAACACATGAACACAGTGATCACTGGAAGGGCGTATTACCGCTTGCCGTTCGATATTCATTGGATATATACATAACAGCAGGCTGTCTCAGAGCGGCGGGAATTGATTGTCAGAGTTACAAAGGCATCAATGTTATAAATAGTCATGATGTATTTAGAGTAGGCGACATAGATATTAAACCTATTCCCGTTCCTCATGATGCAAAAGAGCCGGTTCAATTTATACTCTCTAATCAGGAAAGCCGATTTGGTATTCTTACCGATGTTGGTTCTATAACCCCCTATATTGAACAACAATATAGTGGCTGCGATGGTTTACTAATTGAAGCTAATCATGACTTACAGCTATTAAATACCGGTAGTTATCCAAAGTTTTTAAAAGATAGAGTCAGTGGTCCCTGGGGACATTTAAATAATAATCAAACTGCTTCTCTGATTAGTGGTATTGATACCAGTCGTATTAAACAGTTAGTTATTGGACATATTAGTCAAAGTAATAACAATAAAGCTATTGTAAAAAACACCATAGAAAAGGTTTATCAGGGTTCTGCGCAAGTTATTTACGCTGATCAAGAAGAAGGGTTTGACTGGTTGTATTTGAGTAAGCTATAGTCTCAGATGCTAAATATTTGTAGGCAGCTAGAAGCAAGTATTATTACTTTTAATCTAAATCTACTGATGTTTTTCCACAGATAGCCCTTTTTTTTAAAAAAACACTTCAGCATTCACCTGTAAGTTATTGATTATTACTTGCGGTTTTCATAAGTTATTGTTTTTTAAACTATTTTTATACTGTACAAAAAATAACCAATCTGTATAAATCCATTGGTTTTTCTGGCTAAATTACAGTTGCTAAACTAGTATTCCACAAAGTTATCCACAGGTTCTGTGGACAAAATAATGCACCGAAATGGTGATCTTAGTTATATGAGCAGATCTTTTAGGCTAATTTCATTCAAGTTGAATATACATACCTTGAATACGCTATAAATATTAGAAATATAAACGTCATTATTGCGTCTTTTATGGAAACTCATTATGTCATCTATGTTTAAATAGCTTTATGCCAAAAATTATTGTTTCTTACACAGATAATTGCTTAAAACCGACTGCAGAATATATTGCGAATCTTATAGATCTACCATTGATTCAATTAAATACTGAAAGTTCGTGTTACCTTGACGCTGATTATTCTGTTTGTCTTTCCGAAGATGGTTTAAGTTTTATCTCTCATACCAATAATCATGGTGCTATTTATTGTAATTTTGCTACTGGTAGTCATCGCCATCGAAGGAATCATGGTGGTGGCAATGGTCAAATGATCGCTAAGGCTGTGGGAGTATCGGGTAAATTCGTGCCTAAAATTCTTGATTTAACCGCTGGCTTAGGCTCAGATGGTTTTGTATTAGCGAGTCTTGGATGCCAGATAAAACTTTTGGAACGCAATCAAGTTGTCCATTTACTGTTAGAGGACGGATTAAGACGGGCAAAAGATGCAGGTATTGATGACACTGAGCTAAATTCAATTATCCAACGAATGGACTTAATTAAAATTAACAGTTCTTTGTATTTAGATTCACTTGCTATCAGTGACTATCCAGATGTAATTTATATGGACCCAATGTTTCCTCCAAGAAGGAAATCCGCCCAAGTTAAAAAGGAAATGCAGGCTCTTCATCAGATTGTTGGAGAGGATGAAGATGCTGCAGCGGTTTTGGAGAAGGCCTTAGACAAAGCAATCTATAGGGTTGTGGTGAAAAGGCCAGCCCACGCTGAATATCTGGGTATGATTAAGCCTAGCTATTCCCTGCAGGGTAAATCAACCCGCTATGATATCTTTACTAAGCAAAAACTACCTAAATAATTGACTTAAACAAATAGATGCTTAAGTGTTGATTGGTATATATCGCAGAGTTTATTTAGATCTTCTACACAAACGCATTCATCAACTTGATGAATTGTTGCATTAACGGGTCCTAATTCAACAACTTGAGTACCCATTGGGGCTATAAAGCGTCCATCTGAAGTGCCTCCAGCGGTCGACAGCTCAGTATTTAGACCGGTAACTTCTTTAACGGCTTTGACAGCCGCTTCCACAAGTTCTCCCTCAGCGGTCAAAAAAGGCTGTCCACTTAAATGCCAATTCAATTCATAGTTAAGCTGATACTTATCTAGTATTTCAGTTGTGCGATCTCTGAGTTGTTGATCAGTCACCTCGGTCGAGAAGCGGAAATTAAAAATAACCTCTAATTCACCAGGAATAACATTGGTAGCACCTGTGCCGCCATTGATATTTGAAATTTGGAAGCTAGTCGCTGGAAAGAAGTCATTACCCTGATCCCATTCATGGGCTGCAAGCTCTGCAAGGGCAGGGGCTGCTCTATGAATTGGATTGGTGGCAAGATGTGGGTAGGCAACATGACCCTGTTGACCTAGGATACGCATTTCACAGCCTAATGAGCCACGACGACCATTTTTGATAGTATCACCACACAGAATACTACTCGAAGGCTCGCCGACAAGGCAATATTCTGGAATTAGTTGTTGCTGATTTAACCATTCAACTACTTTTACTGTCCCGTTTGCGGCAATGCCTTCTTCATCGCTTGTGATAAGGAATGCTATGCGGCCATTGTGATTGGGGTTGTCAGCTACAAATTGCTCAACCGCAACAACCATTGCTGCAAGCGAGCCTTTCATATCAGCAGCGCCTCGACCGTACAGCACGCCATCTTTAATTGTTGGTTCAAACGGTGGTGTTTGCCAGTTGCTTTCAGGGCCTGAAGGAACCACATCAGTATGACCAGCAAAGCATAGTATAGGGCCCGAATCGCCTCTAATTGCCCAGAAATTATCGACGTTATCAAACCGAAGGTGTTCAATTTTAAAACCTATAGCAGCCAGTCTTTCAGCCATAAGTTTTTGACAGCCGGCGTCTTCTGGGGTTACAGATACACGAGATATAAGCTCTTTGGTTAAAGCAATTGTGGGGCTGTCATTGGACATAAAAAAACCTTTAAAATTTGAATCATTATTGTAGGGTTGATTTACCTTACAAGCTAGGAAGTTTTTCGGATTAATTGTTATTTTGTAAGCTGATCTTTAGCGGCATTGATTTTAGCGGCTAAATAATCGCTGCCGCCTCGATCTGGATGCATTCTCTGCATCAGTCTTTTATGAGCTTTAATAATTTCTTCATGTGAAGCAGTTTTTGGCAAGCCAAGAATTTCATAGGCTTCATCTTGTGAAAGTTCATTAAAGTTATTTGGCTTAAACTGCTGTGAGTTTTGATCGTCTGACGAACCACTGCGAATTAAATAGGCCTGAAGTAAAACATAGGACTCTTTGTCTATGGTTTTGTACTGTTCAGATAATTGTTTCAATTCTTCCTGTGAAAGTTCGCTTAACTTCTTCCCTGCATAGTCGCCTGATATAACCTCTCCATCAACACTGCCGGTGGAAAAATTAATAGTGACAACTATAAACTGGGATCGAAATTGTGAGGGTGTGGATTTAAAGCGACCCAATAATCGCAGTAGCGGTCCCGCTCTTGCGCCCCAAACTAATAATGTGCGAAAAATAGGCACTAGAGCGGCAATTCCTGCACCTAACCAATGCATTCGTCCAGTAACAACTAAATACACAGCGGCTAATAGGATTAACCAAAAGCCACTTCGCCAAAGAAATGACTTACGTTTATCATCAGCTAAGTTCTTCTGATAAGTCCACCAGTACCAGAGACCGGCAATAACTGCGATTAATAGTAAAATCTTCGGCATAAGTTAGAACATTTCCTGTTATCGACTTTTTAAAACCTCATGTAGTTTATCTGCCATTTCAATCAGCGATTTTTCTGTTGTTTCCCAGTCGATACAGGCATCGGTAACCGAAACACCGTATTCCATATCATCTGGGTTTGAAGACAGTTTTTGATTGCCGGCATTGATATTACTTTCGATCATTACACCAATAATTGACTTATTGCCCTCTAAAATTTGGTTGCTTACATTATCTAAAACCAATGGCTGAAGGTTGTGGTCTTTGTTCGAGTTAGCATGACTGCAGTCAACCATAATATTTGGCTTAATATTGGCTGCTTCAAGTTCTTGTTCACATATTGAAACACTCACTGAGTCATAGTTTGGCTTGCCGTTCCCACCACGAAGCACAACATGAGCGTTAGGATTGCCACGTGTAGTGACTATTGAAACCTTGCCGTCTGAGTTAATGCCTAAAAATCTATGCGGATTAGCTACAGACTGAAGAGCATTGATAGCAACAGTTAAACCGCCATCGGTACCATTTTTAAAACCGATAGACGATGAAAGGCCGGAGGCCATTTCACGGTGTGTTTGTGACTCAGTGGTGCGCGCTCCAATAGCTGACCATGAAATCAGGTCTTGCAAATACTGAGGAGAAATAGGATCTAGTGCTTCGGTCGCTGTTGGCAGACCAATTTCAAGAATATCGCGTAAGAGTTTTCGCCCAATATGAAGCCCATCGGTTATTTTAAATGAGTCATTCATATAGGGGTCGTTAATTAACCCTTTCCAGCCTACGGTGGTTCGCGGTTTTTCAAAATAAACACGCATTACAATAAACAATGTATCGCTAACTTTTTCAGCTAGCTTTTTAAGTCGCAATGCATAGTCGTTTGCTGCTTCTAAATCATGAATAGAGCAGGGGCCAACCACAACTAAAACGCGGTGATCTTTGCCGGCCAAAATATTTTCAATAACCTGACGTCCCTCAGTTACGGTGGCACGCGCCTTATCGGTAAGAGGTATCTCGCGCTTTAGTTCTTCTGGTGTAATCAGAATCTCTGGCGCTTCGATATTAATATTCTCAACTGCTTGAGTGTCCATTATTTTAATTCCTAATTGTTTATAGTTCCCCAATATTTATATTGTACTTGAAAATCAACGAAGGGAAAGATTAATTGCCTGTAACTTCAATGAATACGGCTGTTTGCGGAAAATAGAGTGCACATCGTACTTTTTTACTGTCGAGCTTTTGATAAAGTTGTGCATAATGATCTAACTGCGGCTTATAAGATTCAATTTGTCGCTGGCAAAAACGGTGTTCAGATTCATTATCGATTGGTTTAGTGTATTTGTAATCAATAATCCAACGTTCATTATTATCTACAAAGGTTCTATCTATTATCGATGTTTTAACCGAATGGGTGAGGTGGTCAAAATAAGATAACTCTTGCTCACAGCCAGCATCTGCATGCTGTTTAAGTATCCATTGCCCTCTATCATCATTAAGCATAGTCTCTATTGATTGCTTTAAATCAGAAATTTCCTCTGAGGTGGCAATCATACCTAGCTGTTTGAGGGTGGATCGCCAACCTTGCTCAAAGGTATTTCTTCTTTCAAGCGGCCATTGCTCAATGCCATCATAGGCTATTTGTTTTAGAGTTCTATGCAGTGCAGTGCCCAGATGACGCGCTCGGTAATCTAAGGGATCAGTTTTTGTCGGGCTAGCATACTGCTGGCTAACACCTAAGGTCATCATATCAGCAGGCATGGTTATAGGGTTAAATTGCAGAGGTAATCTTCGGTAGTAATTTTCTGTAGCAGGAGCTTTGTTGCCCAGGTTTTCTTTGCCTATACCATCTAGGCTAGTTACCTGATAACCCGGTTGGTCAATTAGATGATTTAAGGATGGCCAAATACTGCTAAGAAGACTTGTTTTAGAAGGTTTTTGCCAGCCTTCTTTAGCTTCTTTTATTTTTGCAAAAAGATGCAACTGACGTACAGCCCTTGTTGCGGCGACATAGAGTACCCGAGTATTTTCCAAAATGGTGCGTGCAGACTGCTCATGTTTAAGGTAACTGTATATGGGGTCATTCGCTTCATCATAGGGGCCTAGTGCCGCAAGTAATATAGATGAGTGATTTTGATCATCTACTTGCTCTTGCCAGCGCAATAATGGATTGTCATTAGATCTAGGACTTTTGTGCAATGCTGGCAATATTACATGATCAAATTCAAGGCCCTTGGCTTTATGGATTGTCATAATCTGAATAGGCTTGGATTGCTGTTTATTGGTCAGCGCTATTGGCTGGGCATATAAATTATCTACAGCATGACTAAATTCATTCCAATCTTTAAGGGTTCCTGCCTGTTGCCAACTTTCTAATAAGTCTAGATAACTGCGTATATCATGAATATCACGTTGATTTATCAACGTTGCTGGTCCTCCTAGAGCAATCCATAGTTGCTCAACTAGGCCGCGTAAACTATCTGTATCACGGTTGCTCCAAGCCTGACAGAGTAATGGTGATACTCGATTCAGGATAGTGCTTCCATCTGAACTTAGCTGATTAAATTTATCTGGTGTCTGTTGCCATTCAAATAATCTTTCTAGGATACATTTGGGTTGTTTACCATTGCTTTCTTTCGCCTGAGTTAATACCACTAAGTCTTGTAGAGATAGGCCGCAAAAAGGTGCACGTAAAATAGCCAACCAAGCAATTCTATCAGCAGGGGATAATATGGCTCTGGTTATGGACATTAAATCGATCACTGGCATTCTATCTGCAAGAGGATCAATATCTATAGCTTCCCAGCTAAGTTTTGCATCTATTAGGGCGGGGACAATATTTGTTAAATGGCTCCGATTACGGACTAAAATAGCGGTAGATTCATTGGGATGATTTTGACTTATCTGTTGGCACAGCTTAGCGATATGCTGTGCTTCAGCAAAAGCGTAATCGCTGTCCTCTTTGCTGTTATAGCCATGAAAATAAACCGCCTGTGACTGTTCTGCAGATTTAACAGAGGTAGATTGATTGTAGGGTACTGCACCGCGATTAATATTAGCCTTAGCTGGAAATGCCTCAACAAAGTGGTCATTAACCCAGTCGACAATGCCTTTTTTGGAGCGAAAATTACTACTTAGAGACAATGCTATACATTGCACTGGACCTATGGGGTAGCGCTGAGCATTGATAAATAACCCCACACGAGCGTCCCTAAAGCTATACAAAGATTGCATGGCATCACCTACAAGGAATAGGGTGCGGCCATCATCTGGTTCCCAGCCTGCAACAAGCGATTCAAGAAGGCGCATTTGCGAGCCTGAGGTATCTTGAAATTCATCTACTAGAATATGCTTTAACTGATAATCTAATTTAAGGGTTATATCAGAAACAGCATCTGTATCTGTATCAGGTGCTAATGCGTTTAGCGCGGCCATTGTTATTTCGGAGTAATCTGATTGGCCCTGTTGTTGGAATACAGTTTTTAAAATCGCCGCTAGCTGAGGCAATAATAACCACAGTGCCGTTAACATCTCTTGTTGCTCACGGCTTAGCTGTGACTCTGGCAGATGCATAACATCAACCACTAAGGATTGTAGTAATTTATCTTCCTTATATTCAGCCAGTAACTTCAACATTCGGCCTTTGGTCTCTTTATCTTCTTTTGGAAAGCCTTCGCGGACACTGATAGATTTTCGCGGTGGATAGTCCTTATCTTTGGTTATCAGCATACGAAGGATGGTTTTCCACTGCTTTAAGCCTTGTTGATTAAGCTCTGGAAAGTCGGTAATGCCTTTCAAGCTTTGCAATTCAATATTGTGGCTTGGTGCGTTATTGCCAGCGTAATCGGCAAGTTCAATAAGCTCGGCTGCTAAGGGGAAGATGTGTTGTTGTATTTGCTCAAGGGTATCAATAATGAGCTGTTCAATAACGATTTGGAAGTAGTCGCTGTTATTTGCCGCAGTATAAATATGCGGCAACCATTGATCGCGCTTATTTAGCATATCGGCAAAAAGATTTTCACAGCGTGTCATATCATTACCCATATGGGTAACAACTGTAGCCAGCGCTTCACTTGTTGTATTATTTCCTTCAAGTCTTTTAAGTAGTTCGCGAGCAGCGAGATGATAGAGCATCTGTGGGTATTCGGATTGTTCTGGTAATCCACCAGTGCCATTATCAAACATAAATTGCTTGGCAATATAATGGCAAAAACTATCAATGGTTTTTATTCTTAGACGATAGGGTATATCCAAAAGATTCCACTGTAGCTGTTTATCTCTGGCTAGAGCAGCAGTGGCTAGATCCCATATTCCAGCATCAAAGCTATCCATAGGTCTTGGGTTTTCACTCGCAAAGAGTAGTGCGTTGTGGATACGCTGGCGCATCTCTGCCGCTGCTTTGCGAGTAAAGGTAATGCAGAGTATTTCTTCGGGGTTCTCAACACTGGTTAATAGTTTAAGTAAACGCTTGGTAATTAATCCTGTTTTTCCAGAACCAGCAGGTGCGGAAACAATATAGCTATAATTTGGATCGATTGCTTGCTCTCGAGCCCTATCATCACTGAGTTCTATGCTATTGGCTTTATTCTGTTGCATATTAAACCTTTTTAGCCTCTTTCAGTCGTTCTATATCCTGTTGTTCATTCCAGCGATTTATTGGGATTAGATCAGTTTGATAATTGAATTGATCCTTATTAAAGCAATGCAGAATTGCCTTACCCTCTACAAATTCCTGAGCTAAATTTTCAATAGATTGGCGCCAGTGCTCAACCTGCTGTTGCCAGTTTTCCGCTGCTTTTACCCCATCGACTATCTGATCCTTAGAGATGCCTATATATTTTTGTTCATTGCCTTTTAATAAAGCAAAGGCACAGCCAGTGGGTTGTGGGTTACTTGCTAGGATATACAGTGGAAGCTGAGGGTCAACGGGACGATCACCTAGCCAGATATTGGCTTTAACTGAGCCAGTTTTATAGTCGATGACTAGGGTTTCGTTATCGACTGTATCCATGCGATCAATAACGAGTGAGATATGTAATTGGCCAAATGATAGCTGTTTTTTCTGCTCTGTTTGTTGTACCTCAAAAGGTTGTCGTTGCCTTTCGATTTCTAACCACTGATTGATTATTTTAGTCAAGCGATGCTTTTCAAGCTGTCTAAATTTATCACCTAAAAGAATAGGACTTTTAGGTGCCTGTTCGGTAAGTACATCATCAATGGTTGAAGAGAGCTGTTTGCTAAGCTGCTGGTCAGATAGAGCACAAAGAACCGTTGATTTTTTCCACTGATTCCATAGCCGGTATAGTATTTCATGCACAATACTGCCGCGATCCATTGCTTCAAGCCCAGCTACGGGTTGCTCCAATGCTTTAGCCCATAATCTATGAATAGCAAAGGCGTTAAAAGGGCAGCTTGATTGATTTTTAAAGATAGAACTACCACCCCTAATGGGTTCTTTTTCAGCGCTAAATGGGTACCCCATATCCATTTGGAGATCGCATAAATAGGCCTGATTAAGCCATGCAGGTAAATCCTTATTCTCAGTATCCTGTTTGTTTTGCTGATTAAACTGTTTGATAAGCGGACTTTGATCTAATGGCGTATTACCATCAGTAAGTGGGTAGCTTAGAATAAGGTTTTTGCTATTTATGGAATATCCAGACAAAAGATTTTTGGCAATTTTTAGCTCATTTTCTGGGACGCTAAATGGCATTTTATAACGGCGTTGATAGCTGGCAGATAGAACTGGATTCATTGAGCCCGAAGCAGGAAAGTTAGTATTATCCATTCCGGTAATCCACAGCTGGTCAAACTGCAAGCCTACCGCCTCTAATAGACCGAGAACCTGAAGTGGAGCATCACCAGTTTGTGGGTGAAATAGCTGTTCATTGGCCAGTTTTTGCAAATAACCCAGTGCCTTGGAACGGTTTATTTCTATCCCCAGATTGTCTAATTCAACCAATAAGCCTAATAGCTTTTGCCAATATTGAATCTGTTGATACTGCAGGCTGTTAGGCTGTTTGATGCCGGGCCAGCCGAGTTTTGTTATGTACTGATTAAATAACTCAGCCCACTGTATAAAAGTTTGTTCAGATGAACTACTTTGTCGTATAAGTTGCTGTACGTCATACAGAGGTTGGAGTTGGGGTTGTAGGCTATCTGGATCGGCTAGGTTTGCCTGTTGCCCCCTAATTATTTGTATAAACCTATCAAGACCAATTTCGTGCTTTTTTGTGTTCCGTATTTCAAGTTCGCAATCAACCCTAAATTGAATAGGCAGATGATTAAAATGGCTGTAGGGTGAATTTAGAATACCTAGCCATTCAGCTATAGGTAATTGAAATTCAGTCATTTCTAATAGAGCGAGTGCAGACTGAAGAATTGGCGTTTCTGCTAATTTCACCCCTGCAGAAATATTAACTGCTGTGGAGCAATGATTGGCAGCTAGCGCTTCATTAATAACCCGGGCAACTTCAAGTACTCTATTATTGAGATCAGGTACAACTATACCTATACGTTGATTGGGGTCTTTTAAGAATTGTTGTGCGGCCCATTTCGCAGCAGTTTCGAGTTCAGCTGAGGGTTCTGGACATTCAACTTTTGATACTGATGCAAAGTCACCGGTGGCCTCAATGGCATTAACTTCGGTTGTAGCTTGATCCATAACCCATTGTTGCAGTGGCGGGATAGACTGAAAGCCATAAAGGTATATTTTTGACTCTGTTGCAAAAACTTGCTGTTTAAAAGCTTCACCAACCAAGCGCCAAGAGGATGCTATAGTTAAAAGGTTATTTTTACCCAATAGTGATTGATAGGACTTTGCCCATTGTTTGAACTTATAAAATGCCGTGGTTTGATCATCTACCTGTTCAATCTCTATATTCCAACGCTGAATTAAATTAAAGCAGTCATTAGCCATGGTGGCAAAACTTTGATCTAGAGAATCATCATGTTTTGCAATTGCCTGTTCCCAGTAAAAAAGATTTTGTTGGCGACCAATCTGTGCACAGCCGTTGACTAATTGATGATTTTGATCGAGAAGCTCATTCCAACAAAAATTTAGCCAGTGCTCCAACGACATAACTCGCGGTGCCTTCCACACCTGGGTTTTATTGTTTATAGATGTGCCCCATGCCTGCTGTATTTGTGCAGCAAGACGCTGATTAGCCGTTAAAATCAGCTGATTATTTTCAATCGCATCTTGAAACGGTGCGATATTAATTAATGAAGGTAACATCTACTTAATATTAGACTTATTTAATTATTGATTTAAACGCTATAATCTCAGAACCACAAAGTAAATTACAGCTAACTGGAACAATTAGCCAATGGAATTTAATATTTTTACAAGTACAGCTTTTTTGATCATAACCTGCAGTCTAATAACACTAGTTATTGGCCTTGTTTTTGGGCGTATTATGGGTCGCAATCAAGTATCAGGAGATATTGCCGAGCTCAAAGGAGAAAAGCTAGTGCTTGAAGAAAAGCTTTCCAGTCAGCAGTCGCATTTTGAAGCCCAGCTGAAATTGGTGCAGGATGCGAAGTAAAGCCTAAGCCAAGAGTTTGAAAATCTTGCCAACCGCATCTTTGAGGACAAACAGAGCAAGTTTTCTGAGCAGAGTAAACAGGCTTTAGAAACCTCTCTAAGTCCCCTAAGAAGAGATTTGGGAGACTTCCGCAAACAGGTTTCTTCTGCTTACGATAAAGAAAATGCTGATCGCAATCGCTTAGCAGGGCAGATTAGTGAGCTGCAAAAGCAAACCATGAAAATATCATCCGAAGCGGCTAGTCTTGCTAATGCTTTAAAAGGTGATAATAAACAGCAGGGCAATTGGGGTGAATTTGTTCTGGAAAAACTTTTGGAAGACTCTGGTCTAACCAAAGGGCGGGAATATGAAACTCAGGTAGCGCTTAAAGATGAACAGGGCAAACGTCGCAATCCCGATGTGATTATTCGCCTGCCAGAGGGCAAAGATATAATTATTGATGCCAAAACAAGCTTGCTCAATTATGAGCGCTATTTCAATGCGCAAGACGAACAGGAAAGACAAGAATTTTTAAAAAATCACCTTAATTCACTTCGCGCTCATATTAAGGGCTTAGATGTTAAGAATTATGAAAAATTAGAAACTATCAATAGTCTAGATTTCGTCCTGATTTTTATTCCAGTAGAGTCTGCCTTTATGCTCGCTCTTGATAATGACCCAGATATAATGCGAGAAGCCTATGATAGGGGCATTATTTTAGTCAGCCCAAGTACGCTTATGGTTACCCTAAGAACCATTAAAAATCTGTGGCGCTATGATGATCAAAATATTAATGCTCAGCAGATCGCGGAAAAGGCAGGTGCGCTCTATGATCTATTTGTACTCCATGTAGAGGCTTTAGAAGACATTGGCAAACATCTAGGCAAGAGTAAAGATGCCTACGAAACTGCTTTTAAGCGGCTATCAACAGGTCGTGGCAATCTTGTTAAACGCAGTGAAGAGTTAAAAACTCTGGGGGCTAAAACCAAGAAAGCTATAGCGGATAAACTATTACCCTCAGGTGATACGTAATAAAGCCATTCAATCTTAGGGTTTAACTGTGTCTAATTTTCAAATTATGCTTTTTACCGGCGGCATTATTACTATCGCCTTATTCCTGTACGCTTGTATTTTAGCGTTTAAGCTTAAAGATAGGCAGAATAAAAGATCACAGCCGGTAGAATTCGAGCCAAAATCGCAATCAAAGTTAGATGCTCAACAGTCTGTAAGAGTAATAGCGCAGGCGCTATTGCAGAATGATCTTACTGCCACCGAAGCTGCAATGCGCATAGGTTTTTTGGCTCAGCAATTTAGCCCGTCTGAACAACAGGCTCAGTCAATCCAGTCTTTTCGAGACTTAGCAATGGAAACCTCGCATTTACCCATTTTGGAAGCCTGGAAATCCTTGCCTTCAAAGGAGAAAACACGTCTTGAAAAAGAGCGTCTTGATATAGAAAATAAACATGCAGAGACCATAGCCATAGCAGCTAGCGAGCTGGCTAAAAGCTGTTAAATTCGCTCCAGGTAAACCCCAGATTCTATATGCTGGGTCCAAGGAAACTGATCAAACAATGCTGCTTTAACGACCCTGTGGGTTTTGGTGATTTGCTTCAAATTTTCAGCCAAGGTGTTTGGGTTGCAGGAAATATAAAGAATATTGTCCATTTTAGTGACTAGTTTTTCGGTACCGGCATCTAAGCCAGCGCGCGGCGGGTCGACAAATATGGTAGAAAATTTAAAGTTATCTAAGTCTACATCGGCCAAACGCCTAAAGGCTCTTTCTCTATTTAATGCCTGTGTAAATTCCTCGCTTGATAGGCGAGCAATGGTGACATTATCAATTTTATTGGCGGCAAAATTGGTTGTGGCTGAATTCACTGAAACCTTGGAAATTTCAGTGGCTAGAACCTTATCAAAATGTTGCGCTAATACCGCAGTAAAATTGCCATTACCACAATAGAGCTCAACCAAGTCATCACTGCTGTCAGACAAGCAATCACTGGCCCAAGTAAGCATTTTTTGATTAACCTCAGCATTGGGCTGGGTGAAGCTCGCCTCAACCTGCTGGTAGCTGTATTCTCTATTATTAACTCTGAGTTTTTCGGTAACAAACTCATCGCTTAAAACAACTTTTTGCTTGCGGCTTCTGCCAATTATTTTGATATCAAATTCAAATTGCAACTGCTTGGCAGCCTGTTGCCATTCCTCGTCTAATGGCTTGTGGTAAATCAATGTGACTAAAGCTTCATCCGTTGTGGTAGTTAAATACTCCATACTAAATAATTTATAGCTTAGAGTATTGCTGGCATTCACCGCCGCCATTATTTTTGGCATTAACTGACTAATTAATGCCGAGCCAATAGGGAAGTCCTTGATGATATAAGGGCGCTTTTCACCGGGTTTATTCATTGCGTAGTGAGCTTGGCCCTGTTCATGCCATACGCGAAACTCTGCGCGCATGCGAAATCCATAGGGAGCAGACTCATATATTTCCAACTCTGGCAACTCAATGCCAGTATCAGCCATAAGGGATTTATACTGTTCTACTTTGCTATCTAGCTGTTGCTGATAAGCGGTTGAATCTTGCGCATTATCTTGGATCATTGGGCGCTATAAAGTTGTTGAGTATATGCCGCCATTATAAAGTCATTGATATGCAGGCCACCAAGGCTATGGCTCCACCAACTCACGGATACTTTGCCCCATTCAATCAATAGAGCAGGGTGATGATCAACCTGCTCTGCAAGTTTTGATATTGTCTGAGCTAGGTCCATCGCAGCAACAAAATCATCGCATTTGTACACGCAAATAAGTTGTTCCACACCGTCTTTTTCCACAATATTCCATTGATCAATTTGACTTAATAGCTGGGGATATTGATCCCTAGAAACCAACGTTTCATGATCAGGTAATTGGTTTAGGTTGTAATCGAGTAAATTCATTTAAATACAGTTTTTTGGTTTTGGCAGACCAGCTAGTTTCGCGGCAATTTTTGCCGGGCTACCCTGGAATAGTTTATTTAAATATATGCTTTTGCCCTTATCCACACCTAATTCTGCGGTTACTTGCTTACACAGGGGTCTCATAGATGGGGAGAAGCCATAATCCGCATAAAATTTACGCGCGATCATTAATATTTCTAAGTGCTCATTAGCTAACGACAAACCCTCACTTTGAGCTAGCTCAAGCGCTAGAGCCTCTGACCATTGAGGTAGGTTGTCGAGATAATTTCTTTGTTCAGTCATTAGCTATGCCAACTATTACTTAAACACTAAAAAGCCCCACATTATGCAGGGCTTTGGGCTATGGTTTAAGTGATTTATTTTTAATCGTCACTCATAACGCCAAAGATTTGTAGAAGGCTTACAAATAAATTGTAAATCATTACAAACAGTGTCACGGTTGCAGAAATATAGTTTCTCTCACCGCCGTGAATAATGGCACTGGTTTGCCACATAATAATAGCCGCAGAGAGGAAAGCAAAAACCGAGCTAACAGTGATTGCCAGAGCAGGAATCTGCAAGAAATAATTGGCAATACCAGCAGCAAAGGCAACTAAAATACCCGTCATTAAAAAACCGGTCATAAAGTTAAGATTTTTTCGCGTGGTTAAAACATAGGCCGAAGCAGCAAAAAACACCAGCGCTGTAGAGCCCAATGCCATCATAATTGGACCCGAACCCACAGCCGCAAGATACATGCTAATAATTGGCCCCAGAGTAAAGCCCATCCAGCCGGTAAGCGCAAACACCCACGCCAGACCTGATGCGTTGTTCTTGTTTTTCTCTACCATCCACAGGCAGATAAAATAAGGAAGCAATGTCCATAATCCAAAATAGGGTGCATTCATTGCCATAGAAATACCCGCCATTAGTGCACTAAAGGCTAGGGTGGCACCTAGAAGGGTGTAGGTATTTCTTAATACTTTGGCTACTGCGGGATCTAGACCGTCTGTAGCTATTCCTGCATTTGCTGTTGCGGAGCTATATTTATCTGGATTTGTGTTCATGTTTAGTATCCTGATTAATTAAATAAATTATATGCTAATAATAACTCATAGCAGATGGTTTTCCATCACTATATCAGTAATAAATCAACCTAGCTGTCGATGTTAAAGCATTTCAGGTTGATATCTGTAGATTCCCAAACTATATACCAACCCTTATCATGCCAGTCACCTAGCACTATTCTTTCACCACATGTATGTTGATGGCGATTAGGTCTATGAGTATGCCCATGAATCAGGGTTGTAACACTGTGTTTGGTCATTACCGCATCAACTGCTTTTGAATTAACATCCATAATAGCGCTGGGTTTATTGGCATTGGCGGCCTTACTTTTGGCGCGCATGTTATTGGCGAGTTTTTGACGATATTTTAAAGGCAGTAACTGGAGTAAAAACTTACTGATGGGATGGCGTATTTTCTTTCTAAAGCGAATATAGTCAATATCATCAGTACAAAGCGTATCACCATGCATTACTAAAACAGTTTGATCGTTATATTCAACCAGATGCTCATCTTCTAAAAGTGTCGCACCCGTTGCATTACAGAATTTTTTACCAATAAAGAAGTCTCGATTGCCATGTTGAATAAATAAGGCAACTCCTTTGTCGGTAAGCTGTTTAAAAGCATTTTGTATTTCAACACCGGTTGGGCAGTTATCATCATCACCAATCCAAGCCTCAAATAAATCGCCCAGAACAAACAATGCCTCAGCAGAAACAGCTTGTTGTTCTAGGAAATGCAAAAACGCCCGGGTTACCTCCGGGCGCTCTGGGGATAAATGGAGATCTGAAATAAACAGGATAGCCATAAACAGTTTAAATTATAGAGCGGCGTAATCGTCGCTAATAATTGTTTCAGTGATCTCAATTGGATCAACTGGTACATCTTGGTGACCAAATGCACTGCCAGTAGGGACTGTTTTGATTTTTTCAATCACATCCATGCCCTCAACAACCTTGCCGAATACAGCGTAGCCCCAGCCTTGCATATTTTTGCCGCTGTGGTTTAAGAAGTCATTATTGGACACATTGATAAAAAACTGCGATGAGGCTGAATGGGGATCTGCGGTTCTCGCCATCGCCAAAGTACCTATATCATTTTTAAGGCCATTATCCGCTTCATTTTCAATAGGAGCATTGGTTTTCTTTTGTTGCATATCAGCGGTCATACCGCCCCCTTGAACCATAAAGCCATTAATCACACGGTGAAAAACCGTATCGTTATAAAACTCATCTTTGGCATAGGTTAAAAAGTTTGCAGAAGAGATTGGTGCATTGTCAAAATCTAATTCTATTGAAATATCGCCCATAGTGGTGCGGAAAGTAATCATATGTAAGGTCCAGTAATTTATTAGGAAGCTACACCTTATTTTAATTTGTAATGCCCGTAAATCAAAGAGAACTTTACTATAAGTTAAAATAAGTCGTAAATGGATGGTGTTTTTTTGCATTTATTTCATCTTCAGGTAGGGATAAGGTTTATTGAAAGCCTGCTGACAGCTATACTTCGCACCTAATTAAGTCCTCAAGCGATACAATATGACTGACAGCGAAAAACCAATCAATTTTATTCAGCAAATTATTAGTGATGATTTGGCTTCTGGAAAGACATCTAAAGTTATCACTAGATTTCCGCCCGAGCCCAATGGCTACCTGCATATAGGTCATGCAAAGTCTATCTGTGTCAACTTTGGGCTAGCTGAAGCTTTTAACGGTGAATGTAATCTGCGCTTTGATGATACAAACCCAGAAAAAGAAAGCGACGAGTTTGTCCAATCAATTATTGAAGATGTTAGCTGGCTTGGTTTTAACTGGAGTGGTGATATTCGCTATGCTTCAGATTATTTTGATAAGTTCTATCAGTGGGCCTGTGATCTAATTGATCAAGATAAAGCCTATGTCTGCGAGCTTAATGCAGAGCAAATGCGCGAGTACAGAGGCACCCTTACTGAGCCCGGCAAAGAAAGTCCATACCGCAGCAGACAGGCAACAGAGAGCAGGGCGCTTCTAGAACAGATGAAAGCTGGTGAAATTGCTGAAGGGGCTATGACCCTGCGCGCTAAAATCGATATGGCATCACCAAATATTAATATGCGCGACCCGGTGCTCTATAGAATTAAGCGTATTTCTCACCATAGAACAGGCGATAAGTGGAATATATACCCCGCTTATGACTTTGCTCATGGTCAGGAGGATGCAATAGAAGGCGTGACCCATTCTATATGTACATTGGAATTTGCCGCCAATAGGCCATTGTATAACTGGTTTATCGAGAATTTAGATGTGCCATCCACGCCGCGTCAATATGAATTCGGGCGTCTAAATCTCAATTACAGTATTACCAGCAAACGTAAGCTAAAACAGTTGGTCGATGAGGGTCATGTGGATGCGTGGGATGACCCTAGAATGCCGACTATATCAGGCTTGCGCCGCAGAGGCGTAAGCCCGCAAGCTATCCGTAATTTCTGTGATAGTTTAGCCGTTGCCAAAACTGACGGTGTGGTCGATATGGCACAGTTTGAGTATTTTATTCGCGATGACTTAAACAATAATGCACGGCGAGCTATGTGTGTGCTTAAGCCGCTTTTAGTGACATTCACCAATTATGATAAAGCTGAGCTATTTACAGCCTCATCGCATCCCCAGAGAGATGATTTGGGCTCAAGAGAACTTCCGTTTGACCGGCAGATATATATTGATCAAAGTGACTTCTCTGAAGATACCAGCCTATCGCGTAAGAAATTTAAACGTCTGGTGTTGGGGGAATATGTCAGGCTACGAGGAGCCTATATTATTCGTGCCGACGAAGTTATACGCGCCAAAAATGGCGCTATTCAAGAAATTAAAGCCTCTGTGGTTGAAAATACCGTTGGCGCTGATGCACCAGAGGGTATAAGGCCTAGAGGCGTAATACATTGGGTTTCGGCACTTAATTCTGTCGACTGCAGCGTAAATTTATACGATCGTTTATTTAATCAGGCACTGCCTGATTCTGGTGAGGGTAGTTTTACTGACCATATCAATCCTGAATCACTTAAAGTGCTTGATGGATGCAAAGCTGAGTATAGCCTTGCTGATGCCAAGTCTACTGAGCGTTATCAGTTCGAGCGCGAAGGGTACTTCTGTCGCGATAATAAGTCACAAAATCTGGTATTTAACTGTACTATTGGATTGCGAGATAACTGGAAAGCCTAAATGGAACTGAAACTCTACAATAGTTTAACCCGCAAAAAGCAGGTATTTGAACCTATTGATCCCAAGCGTATCACTATGTACGCCTGTGGCCCTACGGTTTATAACTTTGTGCATATAGGTAATGCGCGCCCAGCGGTGGTATTTGATACGGTTTATCGTGTGCTTCGCAGTCTCTATCCCAATGTGATTTACGCTAGAAATATAACCGATATAGATGATAAAATTATTAATAAAGCCAATGAGTTATCTCAGGATATTAATGTGATAACTAAGAAGTATTCAGAGGCTTATGCCAATGATATGCAGGCATTAAATACCCTTACTCCGGATAAAATACCCTATGCCACTGGCCATATTCCAGAAATGATTGATATGGTACAGACGCTTATTGATAAGGGGCACGCCTACCCAACCGATAGTCAAACTGAAGCTGGAAAGGGTCATGTATTGTTTTCTGTGCCCTCAATGCCTAATTATGGCGAGCTTTCTAACCGAAATATTGAGGATCAAGAGGCTGGTGCTAGGGTAGAGGTTGCCAGTTACAAGCAATATGCCGGTGATTTTGTTCTTTGGAAGCCCTCGACAGACAGCGAGCCCGGTTGGGACAGCCCCTGGGGTCGCGGTCGCCCCGGTTGGCACCTTGAATGTTCCGCTATGATTAAAAAACATTTAGGCGATACCATCGATATTCATGCTGGAGGCCATGATCTTATTTTTCCACACCATGAAAATGAGATAGCTCAAAGCTGCTGTGCCAATGATGGCAAGCCTTTGGCTAATTTTTGGATGCACAATGGATTTATTAATATTGATGGTGAAAAAATGTCCAAATCACTGGGCAATTTCCGCTTAGTTAATGATCTGCTTAAGCAATACCCAGGAGAAGTACTGCGCTATGTGATTCTGTCTTCCCATTATCGATCAGAACAGAACTTTAGTAAGGAATTGCTTGATAGTGCATGGCGAACGCTTGATACCCTGTATGGCTTTATTCGCGGCGTAGAACCTCAGGATGCTGATTTAAATCGATCTGGTGATGGCTACAAGGCGCTTCTCGATGATATTAATACTCCAGTGGCTATCAGCGAGCTTTATCGATTAGCAAAGGCGGTTAATCAGGCTCAAGGCGAAGATCAAATTGCACTGATGAAGGAATTAAAGGGTTTGGCCGATATGCTGGGCTTACTACAGCAGGATCCAGAGCAATGGTTTACCCTGGCAAGGGGTAATGATCAACTATCTGCCGAACAAATTGAAGAACAAATTCAAGCTAGACAGCAGGCTAAACAAGATAGAGATTTTGCTAAAGCGGATCAAATTAGGCAGCAATTACTCGATGCTGGTGTGATTCTAGAGGATAGTCGCGAAGGCACTAAGTGGCGTAGGTCTTAATCTGCGCCATAGCTTTTTGTTCCGAGATAAGGTTTTCTATCTCAAAGGTTTCAAGCATGAAAATTCCCTTTGCTATTAGTTGGTTCGCAAGCGCTGTGTTGCCAACTTCGTAGGCCACCAAAGGAGCCATGCTTAATATTTCTGGGTCAATTTTTTGTGGCAATATTTCGTGATCGACAAAAATAAAATCAGAAGCAATGTTTTGAACTATTTCAGTATTAATGTCATGCCACTGTTTAAGAACAACGCCAACCCCAGACCATTGACTCTCTCTTGCTAGCTGTACCAATAAGTAGTCATAACTTATGATTACTACTTGCTGTTTTACTGGCTCGAGTATCGCCTGTACCGCTTTAACCATTCTATCTCTGCCACAATGGGCAATAGATTCCTCTTTAAGCTCGACAAAGGCTGTTACCTGTGAGTTTTCCTTTAATATCGAAACAAGCGCCTCTAATGGGGCAATTTTTTCCGATTTAAAGCTATCTCCCAGTCTATCTGGCTCATAGGCTGATAGCTGTAATAATTTATGGCGTGGATAGTGCCAAACACAACCTGACTCTGCACTAACACGTTGTAACTCAGGATCATGATAAATAATGGGTAAACAATCACTGCTAAATTGAATATCTAGTTCAATAAATTTAGCACCATATTCAATGGCTTTACTGAGTGAAAGCAGGGTGTTTTCGGGGTAAGAATGTCGATGGCCTCTATGGGCAACAAGGTTATCCAAGTTAAACTTGAAATCTATCATTAAAAACCCCTAAAAATTAAAGATTAGAAATTAAAGATTAGAAATTAGCTTAATTTCTTCTCAGCAGCCATAACGCACTGCAGGATAAGTGTATTAATTGTCATCGGCCCAACACCACCGGGAACCGGAGTATAGGCAGTTGCAGACTCAACTATGGGCTCAAGCTCAATATCACCCAGACCACCGGGGTGATAGCCAGCATCAACCACGACAGCACCATCTTTGATCCATTCAGCTTTAATAAACTCTGGTCTACCCACAGCGCCAACAAGGATATCCGCCTGTTTAATTAAGTTGGGAAGATCCTGAGTTTTAGAATGGCAAATTGTTACCGTAGCATTGGCATTTAACAGCATTAGGGCCATTGGCTTACCTAGAATAGGGCTTCTGCCGACAACCACCGCATGTTTTCCAGCAAGCTCGATATTATAGGCCTCTAGTATGCGCATAATCCCCTGTGGGGTGGCAGAACCATAGGCAGGTTCATTCATTGCCATTCGGCCAAAACCTAAACAGGTAACGCCATCCACATCCTTTTCAGCGGCAATAGCATCAAAGCAAGCGCGTTCATCGATCTGTGAAGGGACTGGATGCTGTAAAAGTATGCCATGGCAATCTGGATTGGCATTTAACTCATTAATTTTATCTAACAGTTGTTCAGTCGTTGTTTCTTCGCCAAGTTCAACCGCAATGCTTTCCATGCCTATACGCTTACAGGCATTTTGCTTCATTTTGACATAGGTACCAGAGGCAGGGTCTGAACCCACTAAAATAGTGGCAAGAATAGGTGCTTGACCATGATTAGCCTGCTTAAGTGCATTCACGCGCTCACTGAGTTCAGCTTCAGTTTTCTTTGCCAGAGATTTGCCATCAAGAATAAGAGCAGACATAAATAATTAACCTATTTACCGTTGGTGAAGATCAGTTTAAGTAAAGGAAATCAAGATCACATTTTACCTGAAAAATTAAATCAGATAAAAACAATGATTAAATAAATTGATAAAAAATAATACAAAAGGGGAAATGGGGTGGACGACGGGGATTGAACCCGCGACCACCGGAATCACAATCCGGGGCTCTACCAACTGAGCTACGTCCACCATCACACTGTGTAAGACCGTTTACACGCCAAGCTATACAACGGCTAGTACTTAAAGACTTAAGTGGCGCGCCCGGCAGGATTCGAACCTGCGACCCACGGCTTAGAAGGCCGTTGCTCTATCCAGCTGAGCTACGGGCGCATTCAGAGTAAACCAATTCAGCCTCACTCTACAGCCGGAAAGTGGTCGGGGATGAGGGATTTGAACCCCCGACATCCTGCTCCCAAAGCAGGCGCGCTACCAGACTGCGCTAATCCCCGAATGTCTCACCAAGCGGTCTCTAATGAGAGGGCGCATAATACTGACCAAGCACCATCTCGTCAATCTGAAATAGGGGGCAATTAGCAATTTATTTAATATATTTGACCAATATTTTAGTTACAACAATAAATTTACAGACTAATTAACAAGAAAAATTTATAAAACCGAGGGGTCAGAGTTTGTTGTAGACTCAATAGAGTGAATGGTTACACTGAATAAATAGTGGAGGGATTTATTATGTATTCTGGTGAAAAGTTAAGCCTGAAAAAAATTGATAACAAATTTTTAGAACTCAACTTTAATAGTAATGAGGGTTCTGTTAATAAACTAGATAAGCAAACATTAGATGAGCTTTATCACGCCATAACAACAGTACAACAGGCACAAAACATTAACGGCTTGCTCTTAACTAGTAGTAAAAATGCGTTTATTGTCGGCGCTGATATCACCCAATTTAAACAGATGTTTGATACATCTGAGCAAGAATTTCTGGATTCCGCTTCTCACATCAATGGCATGATGTCTGCTATTGAAGATTTACCGTTTCCAACGGTTGTTGCAATTAATGGCTATGCCTTAGGTGGCGGGCTTGAGGTATGTCTTTCATGTGATGCCAGAATAGTCTCTTCTAGTGCAAAAATAGGCCTGCCCGAAACCGGACTTGGAATACTTCCAGGCTGGGGTGGTACTGTACGTCTGCCACGATTAAGTGATTTTGCTACTGCGGTAGAATGGATTACCTCTGCACGTCAATATAATGCGCATAAAGCCCTTAAAACTGGTATTGTCGATAAGGTGGTAGAGCCCGATCAATTGCGCGCTGAAGCCCTTCAATATCTCAATGATATGGCATCTGGCAAAGTTGATTATTGTCTAATACGCAAAAATAAATTATCACCCATCAAGCAATCTTCGGCTGAAATAGAAGCTATTGCCAATATGGCAAAAGCGGTTGTTCAGCAAAAAACTGCTGGTCATTATCCGGCACCAATGAGAGCCATTGAGCTGATGACTCAATCCGCGTCACTAACCCGTGATGAAGCGATAAAAAAAGAAGCAGGGGTGTTTTATGAACTCTCGCAAAGCCCACAAGCTAGGGCGCTAATTGGTCTTTTTGTCGGTGACCAGTATGTTTCTAGAAAAGCACGAGGCTACAGTAAAGCGCTTTCCACCCAACCAACCGATGCTAGTCTTGCCGGTGTTGTAGGGGCAGGCATAATGGGTGGTGGCATTGCTTACCAATCGGTTACCAGAGGTTGTCCGGTTGTAATGAAAGATATTGCACAAAATGCTTTAGATCTGGGTATTAGTGAGGCAGAAAAACTTCTAAACAAAGCAGTATCCAAGGGCAAATTAGATCAGGATAAAGCAACGCAAGTGTTATCTATGATTAAACCAACACTTGAAGACCAAGACCTAATCAATACAGATTTTGTAGTTGAGGCAGTGGTAGAGCATTTACCGGTTAAACAATCAGTTTTATCGGATCTAGATAAGCAAATTAACAAAGATGCAATCATTGTCTCTAATACCTCTAGTATTTCCATCAATCAATTATCCCAACCTCTCAAACAACCCGAGCGATTTTGCGGCATGCACTTTTTTAACCCGGTGCATGTGATGCCATTAGTTGAAGTTATACGCGGAGAAAAGACCTCGGATAAAACCATTGCCGCAGTCTGCAACCATGCGTTAAGACTGGGCAAGAAACCCATAGTGGTCAATGATTGTCCGGGGTTTTTAGTTAACAGAGTGTTATTTGCCCAGTGCTTTGCCATGGAATTGTTGTTGCGCGATGGTGTTAGTTTTCAGCAAATCGATCAGGTAATGGAACAGTGGGGTATGCCAATGGGGCCAGCCTATTTGATGGATGTTGTCGGTCTAGATACTATTGTTCATTGCTATTCAGTGATGTCAAAGGGTATTCCTGAACGCTTTGTTAATGATGATACAACACCCACAGAAACCCTTTTAAATTCTGGACGTCAGGGACAAAAAAATGGCAGGGGTTATTATAGTTATACCGCAGCTAAGGGCGGTCGCCCCGAAAAATCGGTTGATCCTGATAGTATTGATTTACTCGCGTCTATGGCCGGCGCTAGCAACGAAGTCGAGCCGCAAATAATCATTGATAGACTATTATTGCCACTGGCTATTGAGATGAATCACTGTATTGACGAAGGTATTGTTGAGTCTGCAATTGAAGCGGATATGGCACTGATATGGGGTGTCGGTTTTCCGCCATTTAGAGGCGGCATATGTCGTTTGATGGACGAGCAGGGGTTAGATGTTATCTGTGAAAAGGCCGATAGCTACTCAGCCATAAGTGAGTTATATAAGCCCACCGAATCAATGCGTGCAATGGCTAGCAAGGGTAAAAAGTTTTATTCCTAGCTTTTAGGGGCAGGATCACCCTGAATAAAGGGGCCATCGACACAGATACGCTTGCCCTCTGGGGTGGCACAGGCTCCACAAATACCAACACCACATTTTGTTAGGTAATCGATAGCGCTATGAATCTGGTGATCACCACAGAATTCACGCTGTACTGCCGCCGCTGCGTGAACCATAGGTGCAGGGCCACAGTTATAGAACATAATATTTTCAAGTTCTGACTTTGACATTTCTCGCAGTCGAGCGCGAAGCATCTCGGTTACAAAGCCTTTAAAGCCAAGACTGCCATCATCAGTCGCTATATGAACATCTGCAATCTGTTGGCATTCATCAAGGTAATAATGACGCTCTGCGGTTCGAGCACCGGTAAAAATTTCAGCATTACCAAAATCTCTCGCCAACTGATAAACAGCCGCTAGACCAGTACCACCGGCAACTGCCATAATTTTCGCACCCTCATGGGGCTGAACAGCAATACCGTGAGGGCCTCTAACATAGACTTCAGTACCTACTTCTAGATCCATAAGCGCATGGGTAAAGATACCCACATCAATAACGGCTAACTGGAAAGGGTCGTCAGCCAGAGCAGAAAAAGGTTTTTCACCAACACCAGGTACCCAAAGGAAGACAAATTCACCAGCTTGGATATTAATCTTACGATCGAAGGTAAGCACACAGATATCTTCACAAATTCGCTCATTTTTCACCAGAACAACCGGCTCAAAATTCATATCAATATCATAGCGAATATGATTTTCGGCTTTGTTTGTAGCAAAGCAAATATCCGACTCCAACTGATTGAAATAATCAGCCATCTCAGCAGTAGTTAGACCAGTGAGTGCAGAGCCAACACCAACAATATCAGCACCAGCATCCATGGTTTCTCGAACATCAGCCGCACTGCTGATACCACCACAGCCAATAATTGGCAAATCGCAAACTTCACGTATTTCCCGAATACATTTAAGAGCAATGGGTAAAACCGCCTTGCCTGACATACCGCCAGCACCATTGCTTAATACAGGGTGGCCATGAGCGGAGGTATAACCCGGTCCTAAGGTATTAATAGCACAGATAGCATCGGCGCCACCTTCGACCGCAGCAAGGGCAATTTCAGCGATATTGGGTGTATTAGGGGTTAATTTAGGTACTACAGGAATATCGACAACAGCTTTTACCGCAGCAGTGATTTCGCGGACTAAATCGGGGTCTTGCCCCATAGCCATACCATAGCCAGTTGCATGAGGGCAGGACAGGTTTAACTCTAAGCCATCAGAAACAGGCGCCATAATTTTCGCTACTTCAACAAATTCCTCAACACTGCCACCAAAGATTGATGTGAGTAAAAAACGATCCTCTGGAATATTGAGATCCGCCATTAGTTCCGCCGCTACACGAGCACCGGGGTTAGTTAAGCCAACAGCATTGACAAAACAACCGGGGGCATACTGACTATAAACGGGTTCACGGTTACCTGCACGCGATTCTAAACCAACACTCTTGGTAGTAATTACCCCAATTTGCGGAATATCATCAAAAGTTGCTTGGATTATTGAAGTTGCCGTAGTGACAATACCCGAGGGAATTGTAAACAGGCCAGAGATCTTTTTACCGAGAAATTCTGTATTCAAGTTGATAAGCTCAAAGAAAATTAAAAACAATCGTTATACGCACAATTATACCGAATTTATTAAATTAATCTGCCTAGAAATGCGCTAATTTTATTATTTTATTACGCCAAGAAAATATAGCTGTATATTTTTTGTTATAGTCATCTCAAACTACAATAGAACATAAGTATAGGAAACCGTTGCGTGAAAGCCAGATTATCTCTTACAAATACCACAACAGTCATACTAATGCTTTTATTAAGCTTTTCTGTATTGGCGGATAATTCCACCGAGACGTTTTTGGATAAAAATGCCCGTTTTCATCCTGTAGTTAGTTCCCTAGGCATGGTGGTTTCACAAGAGGCTATAGCCAGTCAAGTCGGCGCCGATATTCTAGAGGCTGGTGGCAATGCTATAGATGCAGCTGTAGCCACAGGCTTTGCGCTAGCAGTAACCTTACCCAGAGCCGGAAACCTTGGTGGCGGCGGTTTTATGCTGGTGCATTTGGCCAAAGAAAACAAAACCATTGCCATAGACTATCGCGAAATGGCGCCCTTTGATGCTCACAGGGATATGTTCCTCGACTCGCAGGGCAATGTAGATAATGAAAAAGCCAGATTTAGCGCCCAATCCTCCGGTGTGCCTGGAACTGTTGCAGGTTTGCTACACGCGCTAGAACAATATGGCAGTATGTCGATTTCACAAGTATTAAAACCGGCGATACAACTTGCAAGTCAAGGTTTCGAAGTCAATCACGATCTTGCTGATTCATTGCGCCTAAGTGCAAAACGCTTACAAAACCACAAAGCTTCAAGTGAATATTTTTATAAGACAGATGGGAAATATTATCTACCCGGTGATATTTTAGTTCAGTCAGACCTTAACTCCACCCTAAGAAGAATATCCAAACAGGGTAGATCTGGTTTTTATAAAGGTAAAACTGCCGATCTAATTGTTAAACAAATGAAAAACTCTGGTGGACTTATAACTCTTGAAGATTTAGCCAATTATAAGGTTATTGAGCGTCAACCAGTCTGTGGCAGTTTCAAGCAGAACAATATCTGTGCCATGCCTCCGCCATCATCAGGGGGTATACACCTTATACAGATGTTAAATATTTTAGAAAATTTTGACTTAAAAAGTATGGGACATAATTCTGCCGGCTATATGCATCATTTAATTGAAGCTATGCGCTCAGCCTATGCCGATCGGAGTCTTTATCTAGGTGATCCAGATTTTACCCCTGTGCCAGTTAAACAACTTATTGATAAGGCTTACGCTAAAACTTTAAGTCAGCAGATTAATTCAAACAAAGCGCGGCGTTCAAAAGATGTCTTTCCAGGGCTCGATAAGTGGATTGCTTCACAAGCCAATGAAAGTGAAGAAACTACGCATTTTTCTGTATGGGATAAGCAGGGCAATATTGTTAGTAATACCTATACATTAAATTTTGCCTATGGAAGTGGTATAGCGGTTGCAGGTGCAGGTTTTTTACTCAATAACGAGATGGACGATTTTTCCGCTAAACCAGGCTCAGCCAATGGTTATGGTCTTATAGGGGGTACAGCCAATGCTATTCAACCGAAGAAGAGACCACTATCATCAATGACACCCACTATCGTATTCGATGCTAATGGTAAGCCATCACTTGCTACCGGAAGCCCCGGTGGAAGCACAATTATTACCATTGTTTTGCAGATGATTCTCAATACTAGTGAATTTAATATGGGTATAGCTGAGGCAACTGCCGCCCCAAGATTCCATCACCAATGGTTACCAGATATGGCATATTTTGAAAACGGTATTTCTAACGACAGCTTATATTTGCTCAAAAAAATGGGACATCAGATTTCACCTCAATCACGCGTGCTCGGCTCAACTCAAAGTATTGCCGTCAAAGGCAATAATTTACAGGGTAGTGCCGATTCAAGACGACAGGGCGCTTCGGCGATTGCACAAAAACCCTAAATTAAAAATTCATATATCACACTAACAAATTATCTATTGCTGAATAAATATCTGCTATTATTAAATTATGTATAGGGCATTTTATATGTCTTTTGTGAGAACCCTTCGCAGTTAGTTTTGTTCAAAAATATTGCAATTTATTAGCAAATCTAGATCGGTATCTTTTTTCACACTTCAAAATAATGGATTAAGTTGAGGTGATAAATGAACATGGGGTTAATTTTATTTTTAAGCTCCCTATTGCTTGGTAAACCAAGTGATAAAGAGCCTGAAAATTCCTCGAAAAAAAACACCAGTGAAGACAAAATCAACTCTGAGATAATTACCAATCAACCAATTAATCCTATAAGTATTAGTGGAAATCCTGAGAAAAAAATTATGCAGGATGAGTTTTATATCTTTACGCCGTTGGTTAAAGATATAGAACGAAATAAACTCAAATTTTTCATAAAAAATAAACCGAATTGGGCAAATTTTGATAGCCGTACAGGGAGCTTATCAGGAAGACCTGAAAATCTAGATGTTGGTATTAGTAAAAATATTACTATTAGTGTTATGGATAGCAACGATCGAAAAGTTACGTTAGCGCCATTTGCTATCGAAGTTATCAACACCAATGACAAACCTTCAAT